>JAAYRF010000175.1 GCA_012518905.1 Bacillota bacterium
GTGGCCTCATCAAGGGCAGTTTTAAGTATTTCCCTTATTTTCTGGAATCCGGGCGCCATCATCTTGCCTCCGGCGTATTCCAGTTGGTCTCGGGCTACACCGTATTCCGGAAACTGTTCAACATAGGCTTTCATGTCCGGCAAGTCGTAGCAGGTCTTCTTGGTGGCAACATATCCCGAATCCCGACTCCAGCGGGCCGCCATCTCCGGTGTGGTCAGGAATTCTATGAAGCGCCAAGCAGCCTGTTTGTTTTCTTCAGGGATACCCTTGGCTATATGCAGATTGCCTCCACCAACTGCTGCGCCATAGCTTTTTTGAGCCGGCATAAAAGCAACCCCATAGTCAAAGGGCGCGGATGTACGGACAAATGTAAGAACACCTGTGGTATGGTAAAGCATGGAAGTGCGGCCAGCGACAAAATCCGTTGGGGTCGACGCCCAGGTGCTGTGGGGAGGCGCAACCTTGAGGGTGTTAGTTAGCTTGACCCAGAACTCAAGTGCTTCAAGGGCTTCTGAGGAGTTCAGGCACACCCGCTGCTTTCTGTATTCAAGCAAAGGATTGCCATTCTGTATGGCAAATGCCTCAAACAACCAGTCATTCCAGCCACCGGAAATGGTGACTCCCCACCTGCTTATCTGGCCCGCATCATCGGTCTTGACAAGCTGTTTCGCGAAATCTTCTACCTCTTGCCAAGTTCGGGGTGGTACGTTGGGCTCAAGACCGGCTTCTCTAAAATGTTCCTTGTTCCAGTAAAATACTGGGGTACTCCGCTGGAAGGGAACACAGTACAGTTTGCCGTCTTGTCCATAGCTGTTTTCCAGGAAGGCGGGGAAAAACTCACTTAGGTATTCTTGAGTCACAAGATCATCAAGAGAGTCACATGCATTCATAGCCAGCAGCGTGGGTAGCTCCGATATTTCCACAATAAATACATCTGGTGGATTACCGCCCATCACCGCTGTTTGGACTTTCTGCATGGTGGGATCATAGTCACCGGTATAGACTGGCACAACTTCAATGTCTGGGTTGGCGCTATTAAACTCATTTACGTATGTGTTAATTACGCTAGCTAGAGGACCTGAGACTCCAACTGGATAGTAGAATGTTAGTCTAGTGATCTTCTTCTGGGCACTCCCCGTTGCCACAGGAAAGACTATCAGTAAGGCTAAGGTGATCAGGAACACAACCCTTTTTCGTGCCTTCATAGTTGACCTCCTTAACTTATCCGCAGATCTCCTCATCTCAACGCTGCCGCAGACGATATCTACTTGATGTTGCCAGCGCATCACCTCCATGGATGCCCACACATCTTTCGGAGACAAAAGGCGGTATCTCGCTCATAACGTTGTACCGCCAGTTAATCTTTATATGGACTCTTCTCCCTTGTCCAGTATTTTCCTTCCCTTTCGGTATATTTGGTAATATTAGTGGCCAGTCCCTAAGCTCCGGTATAACCCTTCATGTAGGTATAGTAGTTCCTAAGGTTCAGCGAAGCCTATAACAGTCTTAGCCATTTGGCGAATCTTGTCTAGAGTTCTCCTTCCCTCTAGGAGGAATTCACATGGCCTGTCACGAAAATCAAAGCATTCTTTGACCCGTGTGGAAAGGCTGTGGTATCGAGTCATGATAGAGTTTGTCGTCAATGATGTAACACTGCGTTATAAGACCCACGGGGATCTCTTCTCTCCTTCCAAACCCGACAAGGGAACCCTCACCATGTTGTCGGTTATCAACGTCAAACCAGAGGATAAGGTCTTGGATCTCGGTTGTGGCTATGGCCTCGTCGGCATCTATCTTTCCAAGGTAGTCGGCTGTCAAAATGTGGTCATGTCCGACATCGACCCAATGGCCGTAGAAATAGCCCGGTGTAACGTGGGATTAAACGAGGTAGACGTCCGTGTCCTACAGAGTGATGGCTTTGATAACTTGGAGGAACGTGACTTCAACCTGGTTCTATCCAATCCGCCATACCATACTGATTTCTCAGTGCCGAAGCGCTTTATCGAAGATGCGTTTCACCATTTGGCTTTGGGTGGTCGTCTTGCTATGGTGACCAAAAGACGTAAATGGTATGAAAACAAGATGAGAGCCGTCTTCGGTGGCGTTTTCGTTACAGAGAAAGACGGATACTTCATCTTTGAGTCCGAGAAGCGAAGCCACCAAATACCGAGGAGAAAATCGCAAAAGAAAACGACCAAGAAACATATGAAACGGATAAACAGGGCGGACCGAACCCGAGGGTGATGCATCAGTTTGCAGAGGCCACTGCCCGAAGAAAAATCCCTGCAAGTTTGGCGAATTGGTAGACAATGGCATGCTTAACCCATGGAGGTAGAAGGGAGAAAGATGAGGCATGGCTCATACCGCCAAAGACCGAACGCAGCTATGGAAGCGACTGTTTATTAACCGTGATTATGGACTGTTATTTCTCGGTCGTTTAGTATCACAGATTGGTGATGGGATTCACTATTTTGCACTAACTTGGTTGGTTCTTGACCTAACGGGTTCGGGGACAGCCTTAGGCTCGCTCTTGATGGTCTCTACCTTACCAGGTATTCTGCTAGCGCCCTTCGCTGGTGTCATAGTCGATACATTCAGTCGAAAGATAATTATTGTTGGCGCCGATATCATCCGCGGCCTTTTGACTTTGGCTTTGGCAGTGATCTATCATTCAGGGCTGTTAACCATGCCAATTCTCTATGTGGCTACGGTACTATTGTCTCTCTGCGGAGTGGTGTTTGGGCCGGCAATCTCGGCTACGATCCCGAACTTAGTCAAGAAAGAAGAGCTGGTGCAAGCCAACGCCAGAGATAGCTTCTCCATGAGTGCAACGGGAATTCTCGGTCCCATTGTCGGGGCAGTTATCCTTGGGGCAACGGGGTATTTCGGGGTTTTTGCAATCAATGGGATATGCTTTATCTTGTCTGGGATATCGGAAATGTTCATTCGCTTTCCCAAACAAGAGAAACATGGTTTGGCGGCCGTTCAAGTTCGAGATGAAGCTGAACCGCCGAGTCTGGCACGCCAGTTCATTGTCGATTTCAAGCAAGGATTCGCCTATATCTGGGGCAACGTTGGTCTGCGGACAATGATCATATTCGCCCTGGCCTTGAATTTCATGGCTAATCCACTGTTTTCAGTGGTGTTTCCCTACTTTGCCAAAGAGATTCTCCAAATGGAGGCCAGTCACTACGGCTTTACCCAATCGAGTTTCCCGGCAGGGTTGATGCTGGGAACCTTCTTGGTAGGCGCGCTAACCCAAAGGATCAGTAAACACCAGTTGCTCTCCTGGGGGATTGTCGGGCAAGGTATCCTCGTTCTCCTAATGAGCATCATCGCATTCCCTGTAGTACACCAGTACCTCTCTCCCATGGCCATATTGGCCAGTATCGCCGTGCCAACGCTGTTTCTCGGAATCCTTAACGTCCAAGTTAACGTCCCTTTGAACGTAGCGCTACAGGAAAGCGTTCCCGATAATTATCGGGGTAGGGTGTTTGGCCTACTCAGTAGTCTAGGGCAGATGCTAGTCCCAATATCGATGGCGTTGTTCGGAATACTGGTGGATGTTATTCCCACAGCTTATTTCCTCATCACCTGTGGAATTGGTACCGTTGTGCTGGGGATAGCTATGGGAATGTCCTCCAGTATCCCCACTCTATACGAACAACCGGAAGTGGAATTCGGTTTCCAGGTGGAAAAGACACACGAGAGCGCCTCATCGTAGATAAAGGGCAGCTGCCAGTCGAACCCACCGAGATCGTATTCGCCCGATCCGCTATGGAGTTGGCTCCTAAGGCAACGCTGTTTTCAGCAGCAGCGAAAGAGCCGTATACCCTTTAGCGGCTCCACACTCCCATCTTCAGGAAGGATACGCCCTATCCGCTCCACCAGCTCGGCTCTGTAGGCCTGCACCCTCTGGGCATCATCCGTGGCGAGCTCGGGATTCACCGAATGCACAGCATCTTCTCTACTCATTGCCACACCTCCAATAGTGTTAGAGCATCGTACAATGACTGCCAATCAGCATCATACCATGTTTCTGTACATTTCTATTGATGATTAGAGAATTGTCCAATGATCGGCGAGGATTATTATACTCTACCCCACCCCCGGCGTGCTATGATGCACTTGAGCCAAAGGGAACCATCCCACTTCCTTTAGCCTTGTTCTATCCTATGAGGGCCAAGAACAATTTTCAATGGCTTTGGCTCAAATCTGCTATGTGAAACTTGTGATCCGTTCTTGAAAGGAGAGGAAAATGCTTAAACGCAAACTTGGCAAAAGTAATCTGGAAGTCTCGGCTCTCGGGCTAGGTTGTATGCGGATGAGTTTTAGCGATACCCCCGTTGACAAGCAGGAGATGATCGTGCTGATTCGCAAAGCCGTTGAAATGGGCATCACCTTCTTCGATACAGCTGAAGTCTACGGCCCGTTTACCAACGAGGAGCTTTTAGGTGAGGCCCTCGCCCCCTTCCGTGGGCAAGTGGTGATCGCCACTAAGTTTGGGTTCAAACACGACCCCGACACAGGACCGAGTCCTTCCGTTGGCCTGGACAGTCGGCCGGAGCAGATCAAGCGGGTTGCCGAGTCCTCGCTCAAGCGACTCAAGGTTGAAACCATCGATTTGTTTTATCAGCATCGGGTTGATCCCAATGTGCCCATCGAAGACGTGGCGGGAGCCGTGAAAGATCTGATTCAAGAAGGCAAGGTCAAGCATTTCGGGCTTTCTGAAGCAAACGCAGAGACTATCCGGCGCGCCCACGCCGTCCAGCCAGTCGCGGCAGTCCAAAGCGAATACTCGCTGTGGTGGAGAGCTCCTGAGAAAGACGTACTGCCGACTTGCGAAGAACTGGGCATCGGCTTCGTCCCCTTTAGCCCTTTAGGTAAGGGCTTCCTCACAGGAGCGGTCGATGAAAGCACGACTTATGACCCTTCCGACCTGCGGGCCCGGATTCCCCGCTTTGCGCCGGAAGTACGGAGCGAAAATCTCGTCCTGGTTAATGAAATCACCAAGATCGGCGAGAAGAAGGGGGCAACGCCAGCGCAGATGGCACTTGCCTGGCTGCTGGCTCAAAAGCCGTGGATTGTACCCATCCCCGGCACTCGCACGCTCGAGCGCCTGAAGGAGAACATCGGCGCAGTAAATGTCGAGCTCACGACTGATGATCTTGAGGAAATTGCAGGCGTCCTTTCGCAAA
>JAAYRF010000176.1 GCA_012518905.1 Bacillota bacterium
AGCTCGTCTAAGGTGAAATCTAGCTGTGAGGCAAACACAGCAATGGCTGTTCGGGCAAATCCAATGTTAGCTGCATTACTGGGAAATTGCATCAGGACTCGATTAGTAACAGTCTCCATCAGTGTTTTCCCCCAATCCGAGCTAATGCTTGTTCTTCTGTATCAGCAAATTGCATGATGCGCTCCATCCCAGCCATCTTCAGCATGCGGCGTACTGGCTCCAGTGCTCCAATGGCCACCACATTACCTTTTCTTGCCCTGATCTTCTTGTACCGGCCCAATAACATACCTAGTCCCGAGCTATCAATAAAACCTACTTGGCCAAGATCCCAGATCAAATGGTGTAATCGAGCGTCATCTGCCAAAACACTGTCCACAGTATCTCTAACCCTTTGAGCTGTTGCAAGATCTAGCTCCCCCTCCAGAACCACAATTAGCGTTTCGCCTACGCGTTTGGTTGCTATCTCCACTCTCTGCCCCTCCATATAACAACCTGGTACTCCCATGGCATCACCCACGGATATTGGGCTAACCTCGAATGCCTTGAGAGATATTTTCGCAAAGATATAGTAAATTCCTGCTCCTAGGATGGAGAGGAGCACAGAAAAAAGAGGAGCCTCACTTCGCTCCTCCATCATCCACGGGTTTATCGATTAGTAGAATAGATTAATAGGACACCATATAAATAGGTTCTTGGATTATAGGCCCGGAACTATGCTGCGCAGCAGCCTCTTGGACATTCTCATCAAGATCTGCCATGTGCTGGCTTGCTCCACAGCAGCATCGGTAACCACTTCTACCCGAGCCAATTCTCGCCCATTGCGCTTAACTACTAGATCTCCCACTACTTGACCCTTCTTTAGTGGTGCGCTTAGTTCCTTGCGCCAATCTATGCCCCTGGTTAACTCGCCTGCCTGACCGCGGGGCACACCGATGACCAAATCATTTACGGCACTAACAGAGACCTTTTCCTCTTTGCCTCTAGGAATCATAGCTTCTCCCAGAGAGTCCCCCTTGCGAGCCATAACTACAGGCTCATAAAGGCGAAATCCGTAATCCAAGAGCGTCACAGTATCTTTCTTGCGAGCTTCCTTGGTGGGGTTGCCCAAAACTACCGATATGAGTCGCATGCCCTCTCGGGTTGCAGTGGAAGCCAAGCAATATCCGGCTTCTGATGTCATGCCTGTCTTGATCCCATCCAAACCGGGATATCCGTACCTTCGCCCCGACTCCAATACTCTGTCCAGTAGTTCGTTTAGCGTATATAGATGGGGTTTTCCCGTTGTCTCAGCTCGCATGGTATACTCATGGGCAGAGACCATTTTCATTAAGAGAGGCAAGGATACGGCTTCCCGGGCCAAAAGAGCTAGGTCATAGGCCGATGCACGGTGTTCTACACCTTCCATACCCAGTGTTTTGGGTGGCAGCCCGCTGGCGTTGCTAAACACTGTGTTCTGCATACCCAACTCCTGGGCCCGTTGATTCATGCGGTCCACGAAAGCGGCTTCCGATCCAGCTAGGTATTCGGCAACCGCCACCGCTGCATCATTGGCCGATCCTACTGCTATGGCATAGAGCATTTCCTCTAGGGTCATCTGTTCACCAATTTCCAGCCAGATCTGGGAGCCGCCCATCTTGTTAGCATATTCACTGGTGGTGATCACGTCATCAAGCCGGGCTGTTCCTTCTTCCACTGCCTCTATAGCTAAGATCAGAGTCATGATCTTTGTTAAGCTGGCCATGGGGAGGGGTTCGTGCATGTTCAACTCATATATTACCTCGCCGGAACAAGCCTCCATGAGCACTGCAGCTTGGGCAGTGAGCTTGAGTTCCTGCGCATCAACTGCCATGGGCTTTTGGCCAGATAGACAGAGAAAAACCAGTAGTATCGCGGCGAGAACCCTCCATCGGTTACTTTGCATACTCATCCCTCCTCCAAGAATCAGTTGCCTATCCCCCACCTGGTGCAAAATCCACTGGGTGAAGCTGTTCTTGCATCCTACTCCGATCCCAAAGCAAAGCGTTGGGCTATCTCTTATAGACTATGTTAAGCAATTTCCCAATATACCAGCACAGGTTAGCCGTAGATGCGGTCTAGCACCAAAGGTAGCGGGGCTACCGCTTGCGGGGTAATGTGAATGGCTGCTTGCACTTTGGTGGACGCTATCGCTACGCTTTCCTCACTACCGCCGTATACCCTGGCAAGGATCTGCCCCTCTTTTACTTCATCTCCGATTTTGACGAAGACCTCAAGCCCTGCAGTCAGATCAATCTGATCCTCAACTCTTTGTCTACCGGCACCAAGGCCCATGGCTATTAGCCCCATGGTCCGAGCGTGTATTTCGCTAATGTAGCCCGCCCCATGGGCTAGAACATCCTTGCTCCAAGGTGCAGCTGGAAGAGTACTAGGATCATCTACGACCTTAGAATCTCCGCCTTGCATGACGACCATCTCCCGGAGTTTGGCTAAGGGCAAACCTTGTTTCATCACATCCCCCAGAAGCTCCTCTGCTGCCTTAAGGTTATCTACCCGGCCCGCTTGCACCAGCATTTCGGCGCCCAAGGCGAGGCAGAGCTCAGTGAGATCCCTAGGTCCGTGACCTTTGAGTGCTTCTATGGCTTCTTTGACCTCCAAGGCGTTGCCGATGGCATTGCCCAAGGGCTGATTCATGTTGGTTATTAGAGCCACTGTCCCGCGGTTGGTTTTCCTGCCGATATCTACCATCGTTGTGGCCAAGCGTCTAGCGTCCTCAAGATCCTGCATAAAGGCTCCGTTACCCACCTTGACATCGAGGACAATTCGATCGGCACCAGCAGCTATCTTCTTGCTCATTATTGAGCTGGCAATCAAAGGTATCGAATCTACTGTGGCCGTCACGTCCCGTAGGGCATATAGTTTTTTGTCGGCAGGAACAAGATTTCCAGTCTGACCCACAACCGCTAGCCCTATGCTTTGGACTGCTTGAATGAACTCCTTCCTATCGAGTTCACTGCGAAATCCTGGGATAGCACTGAGTTTATCCAGGGTCCCACCGGTATGGCCTAGACCTCTCCCCGACATTTTGGCAACGGGAACGCCAGTAGCAGCCACCCACGGAACCAGCACCAACGTGGTTTTGTCACCCACTCCCCCGGTAGAATGCTTGTCGACCAGAATCGATTCTACCTCCGGCCAGGATAGGGTCTCTCCCGAGTCTACCATGGCAAGAGTAAGCTCTGCAGTAGTCTGGGGGCCCAGTCCCTGGAAATAGACAGCCATACACCATGCTGCCATTTGGTAATCAGGTAT
>JAAYRF010000177.1 GCA_012518905.1 Bacillota bacterium
ATAGATATCGAGATACCACCGGATCTTTTGGAGCGTCACTGTGATGAAGACAGCATCCTGCTTAAAATATCCTTTATCGGGGCATCGGCGGGCAAGCCGATTATGGCTGGCTTAATGCAGCGGTTTCCTGTACTTATCAACATACTTTTTGGCCGTATTGATCATATCAAAGAGACGCCCTTTGGGACTTTGGTGGTGGAGCTCTCCGGTGAGAGCAAAGCCTTGGAGAATGCTAGAGCTTTCCTGGCTCAGCAGGATTTGCAGGTGGAGGTGTTGCGCGATGCTTAACCCCATGATTTGGCGCCTACTTTGGCAGGCAACCGGTGAGACCCTGTATATGGTGCTGGTAGCAGTGGTCTTAGCGGAGTTAATCGGTTTGCCTTTGGGCATCATTCTAGTCACTACTGAGCGAGGTCACGTACTAGAGAATCCGGTAGTCAACCGTATTTTGGCCATCGTCATAAATATCGGGCGCTCCATACCTTTTATCATTTTGATGGTAGCCATTATCCCCTTTACTCGATGGGTTGTGGGTACTTCCATTGGCACAACGGCGGCGATGGTGCCCCTGACCGTGGCGGCCATTCCCTTTGTAGCCCGGTTGGTAGAAACGGCCCTCAAGGAAGTCGATGGGGGTGTAGTCGAGGCGGCCTTGGCCATGGGTGCTTCGCCGTGGCAAATCATTGGCAAGGTCTTAATCCCTGAAGCTATGCCTTCGTTGGTATTGGGACTTACAATTACAGCTGTTAACCTGATTGGCTATTCCGCCATGGCGGGGGCTGTAGGAGGAGGTGGATTGGGCGATCTGGCCGTTCGCTACGGATACCAGCGTTTTCGAGGGGACATCATGCTGCTTACGGTAGCGGTTCTCATCGTACTGGTACAGATCATGCAGACCCTGGGGGACTGGGCTGCCAATCGGTTATCCAAAAAGTAGACTCCAAGGAGGTTTTACGTACATGAAAAGAGCATCTATCGTAATCTTAATAGCTAGTCTATTGCTTCTCGGTGGCACTTTAGCTGCTAATGCCGCTACCCTTAAGGTAGGAGCAACGCCGGTGCCTCACGCGGAGATTCTCAATTTGATCAAGCCAGATCTGGCTGAGGAAGGTATTGATCTTAAGGTGATTGAATTCACCGACTATGTACAGCCCAACTTGGCCTTAGCTGAGGGAGAGCTTGACGCCAACTACTTTCAGCATATCCCGTACCTTGAGACCTTCAGCCAGGATCACAGGCTGGATCTCACCTATATCACCAAGGTTCATATTGAGCCGATGGGGGGCTATTCCCAAAAGATAAAGGACATAAGCCAGCTAAAAAAAGGCGCCAGAGTTGCCATTCCCAATGATCCCGTCAACGGTGGGCGAGCTCTGTTGCTTTTGGAAAGGCAAGGCTTGATTCAGCTAGATCCGGCAGCAGGCATTACTGCCACTCCCTTTGATATCACCTCTAACCCAAATAACATTCAGTTTAGTGAGCTAGAGGCGGCTCAGCTGCCCAGGGTCTTACCTGATGTAGAACTTGCGATTATCAACACCAACTATGCTTTAGAGGCTGACCTGGTGCCCATGACCGATGCCCTCTTCATCGAAGATAGTGAGTCACCCTATGTAAACATCTTAGCAGTGCGCAAGAGTGATACTCAGCGGGAGGACCTCGCCAAGCTTTCCGAAGCTTTGCTATCAGACAAGGTGAAGGATTTTATCCTAGAGCAGTACGAAGGAGCCGTTGTACCTGCTTTCTAATAGGGAAATGATGTAGTTAAGGAGAATAAGTTGGGTGGCGCGGTCTTTGCCACCCACTTTTTGATCTAGAACAATAAGAGGAGGTCGCTTCAACATGACTCACAGGGCAGATATCGGAGTCTTTGGTGGATCTGGTTTTTATGAGTTCCTCACCGATGTTGAGGAAGTTTGGGTGGAGACTCCCTATGGTCCACCCAGTGATAAAATCGCTTTGGCAAGTGTTGATGGTAAGAAGGTCGCCTTTCTTCCCAGACATGGTAAAGACCATCACCTTCCCCCCCACAAGATCAACTACCGGGCTAACCTTTGGGCTATGAAAGAATTGGGGGTTACCCGCATCATAGGGCCCTGTGCTGCCGGTAGTCTCCAGGCCCACATCAAACCAGGGGATTTTGTGGTGACTGATCAATTTGTCAATAGGACTTGGGGAAGGGAAGATACATTCTTTGACGGGCCCATTACGACCCACATAAGTGCTGCCGATCCATATTGTGAGGAATTGCGCCAGATAGCAATTACCCAGGGTAAGGATCAGGGGTTATCCATCCATGAGCGAGGTACAATTGTTGTAATCTCCGGTCCGAGATTCTCTACTCGGGCAGAAAGCCAGGAGTTTCAAAGCCATGGCTGGGAAGTCATCAACATGACCCAATACCCAGAAGGTATGTTAGCCCGGGAGCTCGGTATTTGCTATGTCAATATCGCTCTCATCACAGATTACGATGCTGGATTGGAAGGCGATCCTTCCGTGGAGCCCGTTAGCCACGAGGCAGTTCTAAAGGTATTTCAGGAGAACAACGACAAGCTGAAGGATCTGCTATATAAAATGATCGCCGCTATACCTCTAGAGCGCGGCAAAGGATGCAGTTGTGCTGACGCTCTCAAGACCGCCAGAGGTTAATGGAATATTTTACCAGTGCCCAGAGGTAGCTCGTTAGGGCTGCCTCTAGAGGGTTTTTTCCAATGGGAAGCGAAATAAGGGCAGGAGCCCATAGTTTGGGCAGAGAATGTTTGTTAGAAGGCCAAAGGAAAAGGCCAAAGGAGCTCGGTTGCCATGAGGCGTAAACCGGCACTAGACATGCAAAGAGTCGACCGGATATTTCAGCAGACAGTTGCTGCCCTTCGCAATGGACAAGAAGAGATATTTGGCATCGCAGAAGCGGCACGGGCCGAATATGAACGTTTGCAGGTACAAGCCCAGGAGATTCGGCAAGAGGCGGCGGCCTGCGTTCAGCAGGTGGATTTCTTGGAGAAGGAGCTGCAGGCGGCAAAGACTCACTTGGCTATTGTCAACAGAGACTTTCATCGTTATGGCGAGACTGAGATCAAGGAAGCATATAGTCGCACTCAAGCCCTACAGGTGGAAGTCGCTGTTGCTCGGGAAAGGGAAGCAACGTTAAGACGTAAGAGAGATGAATTAGAACGCAGTCTTCGGAATCTAGCAGATTTGGTGGATAGAGCTGAAGCCATGGTAAAGCAAGTTGGTGCTGCCATGCAGATACTGGCAGGTAATCTGGAAGATGCCCTAGTAGAAATTGAAGGCCTTCAGGAGAAATCTATCTTGGCTACCCGCATAATCCAAGCTCAAGAGGAAGAACGACATCGGGTTGCTAGGGAGATACATGATGGCCCAGCGCAGTCCATGGCCAACGTGGTTCTTAGGGCAGAAATTTGTGAAAGACTACTAGATGCAGACCGCAATGAGCTAGCCCAAGAGCTGGCGGAGCTAAAGAGCACAGTGAAGCGAACCTTGGTAGATGTCCGTCGGATTATCTTCGATCTAAGGCCCATGACTTTGGACGATTTAGGGCTTGCCCCCACATTGCGTCGTTTCATGGAGGCTGTTAAAGAAGAGTCAGGTACTGGAACGGACTTAATAATACTAGGCAAAGAACAGCGCCTACCAAGTACTGTAGAGGTGACAGTTTTTCGTTTGATCCAAGAAGCTGTTAACAACGCCCGGAAGCATGCTAACGCACAGCATATCATGGTACGCTTAGAGTTTGCCCATAACCAGATCAACATGCAGGTACAAGACGACGGCGTGGGATTTGACCTGGAAACTGCCCGCCGCAGGGCAAGGGAAGGCGGAAGTTTCGGGCTAATGTCCATGGAAGAACGGGTTGACCTTCTAGGTGGCTCTTTGCGAATCGAATCTACTCCGGGTGATGGCACTTCGGTATCCGCGTCTGTACCGGTGGACTCTACAGAATAGTGAAAAGGAGGGTGGCTTGTTGGAACGCATAAGAGTAATTATTGCTGATGATCATGCACTATTACGGCAAGGCCTGTGCCGGATCCTTGAATTGGAGGAAGACATACAAGTTGTGGCCCAAGCTGCCGATGGGGAAGAGGCAGTGCGGCTGGCTCGGGAAATTCGCCCCGATGTAGTATTGATGGATATTAATATGCCGGGCATGAATGGCATTGAGGCGACCCGACTCATCAAAGAGATTGATCCTGAGATTGGCATTCTCGTACTTACCATCCATGCTGATGATGAATACGTGTTCAAGGTCCTCCAGGCCGGGGCCGGTGGTTACGTCCTGAAAGATGTGGACCCTGCGAATCTAGCGGAGGCTATTCGCACCATCCATGAGGGGCGTGCCTATTTACGATCACCTCTTTTGGAGAAGGTTTTGGATGAGTTTAACCGGCTTTCTACAGCCGTTGAGGAAGTAGCTGCTACCGCAGAATGGAACGGCTCTACGCTATCTATAGCCGATGCTCCTGCGGCCCCTATGGTTGGTAGAGGAAAGGAAAACCGGGATTCAGGGCTTCTTTCCCGTCTTACCAGCAGGGAGCGGCAGATTTTGGAATGTATTGTAGGTGGCCAAAGCAACAAAGAGATAGCCGATACCTTAAGCATCAGTGAAAAGACGGTTAAGAACCATGTGAGCAATATACTACGCAAGCTCGAACTAGCCGACCGCACCCAGGCTGCTGTGTATGCTCTAAAGAGAGGTGTCAGCGGTCGCCCCATGAATGACTGATATACTCCGGTGTAAAGACATCCCCCCCGCCCCCTGTCTTTATGCCTTTCGGTGGCGACTTCTAAGGTGCCTGTCCAACTGCATGAGCCGATCTAACCTGCAGCTGGAGGCAGATCTTCTTCTAACCGCTATGAGTATAGTGACATAGGTTGAAGGTCCCGTTTACTGATATTTCCGTCAATTAAAACCTGGAATTAGTGCTTCTTGCCCTCCTTGTTTGAGCCCTTTGAGGGATTCTTTTCCATTTGCTTGTATGAGAAAATAGAAGCAACAAGAAAGCCCAGCTTCCGATAAAGGCAAACCCTTTGAAAGAAGGGGACGCAAAGCTTTCGAGTCTAAGGCAGTTCATAGTGCTACAGAACTGCTACGATGGTCGAGTTGCCGAAGAACGGGATAGCACCCAGTTACGGGTGGATGCATTATACCCGTATCTACTTAACAAATAAGCCCGTTTGCCCCGGCCGCCGCCCAGCAAACGGGCTTTTGCTTTGAGAAGGGTTTGCCTCCCGGAGGTGAGGGACTTGCGGCTTTACATACAAAAGGAGGTCAAACAAGGATGTTACAGACAGTGTGGTTTTATTTACAGACCCGCTTTAACAAAAATGATGAAGGACAGGGCATGGTGGAGTATGGGCTGATTTTGGCGTTGGTGTCTATAGCAGCTATTGCAATCCTATATGCTTTAGGTGGGGACTTGGGCGATATCCTTCAGAAAGTTTCAAACGCTTTGACTAACCCAGAGGGTTTGGGTAGCTAACCATAGTACCAGATTCAGATCTAAGAGATGGCACTAAGCGGTTCGCCGAGGGTAATTCTCTTCAAACCCTAACACAACTGGTGGGTTTAGCATGACAAAGAGATTTCGGGGGCGGGAAGACAGGGGCCAGGCCTTGGTGGAGCTGGCCCTTGTCCTGACAATTCTACTCACCTTACTTTTGGGGATCATCGAGGTAGGTCGGATTGGCCATGCCTACCTAGTGGTACTCCAT
The DNA here is from genome assembly GCA_012518905.1 of Bacillota bacterium. Lineage (GTDB taxonomy): Bacteria > Bacillota > Limnochordia > DTU087 > DTU087 > JAAYRF01. The sequence continues at coordinate 5,731 of JAAYRF010000177.1, forward strand.
GCTTCTAGGGAAGGAGCCCGGCTGGGTGCCATTGGCCAAGATGATAACGCCATTCGAGCCCGGGTCAAAGCAGCGGCGCCCTCCATTCCGGAAGCAGAGCTTTCCATTGAGATTCAACCGGCCAAATGGGAACGGTATACCGGTGAGCCTTTGCGGGTAAGTGTGGCCCATGAAGTGCATCTGGTAGTCCCATTCTTCTCTGGGATAATACCGGATCCTTTCCCGGTGGTGGGACGAACCACAATGCGGATTGAGTAGGTATCTTTAACATCATGTACCGAGATGGGGGTAGAGGGTTTGAAAGAGGTTCTTTACAGGCTGTCCGTCTCAAAGAACACATACTCCATAGAGGACGATGCCGGTGCGGCCCTGGTTATGACTGCCCTCTTCTTGGTAGTGCTTTTTGGCTTTGCTGCCCTCGTCATTGATGTGGGACTGCTTTATGTCAATCGGCTCATGCTAGTTAATGCCGTAGATGCCGGTGCCTTGGCGGGAGTACAAGATCTACCATATAGTCCCACCATGGCGATTACCAATGCTAGGCAGTATGCCATGGCCAACGGTATAGATAGATTTGCAGTCAATGCTTCTGTGGAAGATGACAACAACGCAGTTAGGGTCTTTGCCTTTCGAGACGTAGATCTATACTTTGCTCGGATTCTTGGCCTTGCAAAGCAGAGGCTAACGGCGACTGCCACTGCCCGGGTGGGCACTATCTCGGCTTATATAGGTGTGGCTCCCTTTGGAGTGGTAGAGCAAGACTTTGTTTTCGGTGAGCAATATACTCTAAAATATGGACCCGGCTCGGTACCTAGCTACTTTCGGGGCAACTTTGGTGCATTATCTCTAGGGGGGCGGGGGGCCTCAAACTACGAGAGGAATGTGAAGTATGGACACCAAGGTAGGCTGGCTGTAGGTGATTGGATAGATACTGAGCCGGGCAATATGTCAGGCCCCACTGTCCGGGGAGTCAAATACCGCATAGACCAGTGTCAGCATTACCCTAAGTGCACCGCGGAGACAGTGGTCCCCGAATGCAGCCGCTTCATGGTTGTACCCATACTCAGGGATTTAGATGTCCCTGGTAGGGACGCGGTAGAAGTAATTGGCTTTGCTGCCTTTTTCCTGGAAGGAACTACCCGCCGGGGAACCGATAGCCTAGTGGTCGGCAGGTTCTTAAGAACTGTAGTTCCCGGTGAACTGGGCGAAGCCGGAGATTATGGCCTGAAGGGATATAAACTGGTGAATTAGCGAGTACCTTATGTGAGCTGGATAACAATATGCAGTCAGGGAGTCGGGCAGCCTTTGGGGGCTATGGGCGGAGGGGGAGATGCTAAAGTGAAAAGAAGAAAACTGCTGCTTGTAGCCGCCGCCTTAGGTTTGCTGGCGGCTATCCTCACTTATACATATATTCGGACTCTGGAAACGAGCGATACCCAAACTGTCAAGGAGGTCGGGGTCCTAGTGGCTGCCAACGACATACCTGCCGGGGCCACAGTTGGGGCAAATATGGTGCGCCTAGCTCAAGTGCATGTGGGCTCTGTCCATCCCGAGGCGGCCATCAGCACTGCTGAAGTAGTAGGGAGAATTACCAAGGCCCCCATCTTTCAAGGAGAGCAGATCTTACGCAGTCGCCTCTTGCCTGCGGGGGTGACGCCCTCTTTGACCTTTGCTATCCCCAGCGACAAGCGGGCTATCTCGGTGGCGGTCAATGAGGTTGTAGGGGTAGCCGGGTTCATCAAGCCAGGGGATCGGGTGGACGTCTTGGCTACTATAGAAGGCTCCAGCGGGGACGATCAGGTTACCAGTACAGTTTTGCAGGATGTCGAGGTCCTGGCCATCGCCCAAGACATGGAAGAAGAGGTAGACAAAAAACCTAGAGTGACAACCACCGTTACTTTGGCAGTTACCCTTGACGAAGCTCAGAGAGTGACCCTCGCCGAAGAGACTGGGACTTTGCGATTGGCCCTGCGGCCTGTTAGTGCTGCCAACAGGGAATGGGTTAATCCCACCACTGGTTCCGAGCTAGCTCAGGTGGGCGCACCTCCCAGGGCCCCACAACGGAGTGCGCAGCCTGTGGCCGCGGTATGGTCACCGCCGAAGCCGCCTGCTTCACCGAAACCGCCTCAAGATTATGAGGTGGAGATCATCCGGGGAACAGATCGGGAGTTGGTGTCAGTAAAACCAAACTAGAACAAAAGGGGACATAACTGTGACCACTAGACGGAGCCTATGGCCGGGTCTTATACTTTTTGCTATTCTACTCATCCTATTGTCTGGCCGTCCAGCGGAGGCTGAGGAACAGTTTGCTTTAGCTTCGAATGGGACTCTTTTGACTATCCCACGGGGAGAATCGCTGCTTCTGCCAGTATTTAAGCCCAAGCGAGTAGCGGTGGCGGAACCCGCCATTGCCGATGTAGTCATGGTAAATACCGGAGAGGTTTTAATCAACGGTATTGGAGTCGGCACCACCTCACTGCAGATTTGGGAGGGCTCTGGTGTATCCCACTACCGGGTTCGGGTGGTGCCTAACCCCGATGCCCTTGCTAGTGAACTCTCTAAGCAGCTGAATCTGCCAGGCATTAAGGTGCATTTTATTAATGATAACGTCATCCTAGATGGGATTGTCCAAGAACCGGAAGAGAAGGAACGGGCCCTAAAGCTAGCTGGGGCCTATGGCGAAGTCATCGACTTACTGCAGATAGCCGGAACTGAGGCAGAGCCGGATCTATCTGAAAGAGTTGCTGTAGTTATCGATCGGCCCCATGTGAGCATTCGGGCAATCAATGATTACATTGTCATGGAGGGAGAAGTACCCTCTTTAGAAGAGCGCCAACGGGCCGAAGCTTTAGCAGCTACCTTTAGCAAACCAGTACTTAATTTCCTACAGGTACCCGCCCCAAAGACTTCCATGGAGGATCTAGCAATCGAGATTGTCGATCATATCAATATCCCATCTGTTTCTGTGCACGTCATCGCCGGCAGCACTTTCCTGCTGGAAGGCACTGTCCAGAAGGAGGCTGCGAAGGAGAGAGCTGCTGCCATCGCCTATGCCTTTGGCAAACCGGTGGTAAATCTGATCTCAGTAGAAGACACATCTCAGCACGATGGGACCGCCATGGTAGAGGAAAGCGAACTTCTTGAATATGAGGATGAGTCTTCTTCAGCCAAAGCAGAGGCGACGATCTTGGAAGAGCCTAGTTTCCACGGCCCTTTAGCAATTGCTGAAACACAAGCATCTACCGATACAAAGGATATCATGACCTTGGCTAAGGCCATGGAGCGGGAAATTGCTGACTCCGCTGTTTCTTTACGGGTTATTCAAGATGCAGTGCTCCTTGAAGGCACAGTGGAATCAGAAATCGCCCGTCAGAGGGCGACAGCCATTGCTGAGCTGTACCCGGTTCGGATTGTTAGCCTCCTCCAAGTGCAAGGTGAGCCAACTTTTGATTCAGCTAGGGAGCGAGAGCTCTTGGAGACCTATATCAAGGCTCCCAATATCCAAGTCACCTTAGTGGGTCATACCGTCCTGCTAGAAGGGACAGCTGCATCGGAAATGGCCCGGCGAAGGGCAGTAGCTATAGCCAGGGCTTTGGATCTGGAAGTGGTGGATCTTTTGGAGGTAGAGGAGAGTCTTCTCCCGCCCGAGGGTACACCCCTGGCGGGGAGCGATGCGGTAGAATCAGATGCGGAAACGGGAGTCCAACGTCTGCGCCAGTTAGTGCCAGACATGACGGCTGCCGTGGGAGAAGAAACCCTAAAGATTTTTGAACTAAACGGTTTTATCGTCATAGAAGGTCAGCTTCCCAACGAGTATCGGCGGCTTAGGGCGGAGCGTATAGCATCTACCTTTCAGGTACCCTTGCTTACTTTGATCGAGGTGGAGCCTCTTAAGGCAAAGGAGGAAAAGGAGCTAAGACCTCTATCATCCGGTTCAGAGACTGTCAGCCGACGAGAGGTAGAAGTAGAGCAGGAATCGTTGAGCTCCGATGAAGAGATTATAGATTCTATCCCTATGCCTAGTAAGGCCGAAGGGGAAAAGGAGCACCTGGGGCTATCTTTGACAGAGGAATCTTTGGCACAGATCGATGATACACCACAGCTGAGCCTAGCCCAAGAAATTGCGGAGGCCATTAATATCCCCCAAGTAAAAGTACAGATAATCAAGGGGGCCGCTATCTTAGATGGCTGTGTTATGAGTGAGCTGGAGGCCCAGGGAGCAGTGGCCATAGCGGGGCTCTTTACCGATACTGTGGTTAATCGGCTGGAGATCGCTTCCGACACCGGCCATCCAGAACCATCCTTAAGCAAGGTAGTAAGTGAGCTTTTGGATCTTCCTACAGTAAAGGTAAGCCAGGTCGGAGAGAAGCTCGTACTAGAAGGCTTTGTCACCGATCAAGCAGATGTAGAGCGGGCGGCAAAGCTAGCCGGAGCTTTTGGCAAGGAGGTTATCGATCTAATCAAGGTAGAAGCCCCTTTGCAGGTACTTTTGAAAGTGAAGGTAGTAGAAGCTAGCCGAGTAGATCTAGATAAACTGGGCATGACGTGGGGCTCCCTGGAAAGAGGCGTACTGCTTCCTGATACGGCTTTTTTCGGTGAGATTATCATCGGGGAGCCCATGGAGCGACTTTTGCCCTTGGGAGCTAAGCTAGAGGCTTTGGTTGATGAGGGAAAGGCCCGCTTGCTTGCTGCTCCTAGCCTTCTGACCTTAAGCGGCAAGGAAGCAGAGTTTCTGGGTGGAGGGGAGATCCCTGTGGTGGTGCCCAAAGATGGCGAGATGCAGATCGTTTGGAAGGCCTATGGTGTGGGGCTTAAGATACTGCCCGTAGTGGTTGACGACGATGCCATCGAAGTACACGTAAGTTCAGAAGTCTCTAGCTTAGATTGGGCTAACGCCATTCGCATAGAGTCCTTGACTTTACCGGCCATGAAAACCCGGCGGGCGGAGACCAGGGTATGGGTTAAAGATGGTACCACCTTTGTCATTGGAGGTCTTCTTGAGAACAGCGAGGCAGAGCAGATGCATAAGGTGCCTATTTTAGGCGATCTGCCGATTATCGGGAAGCTCTTTCGCAGCGAGCAGTTTAACAAAGGTCAGACAGAGCTAGTGTTCTTTGTAACACCCCACGTTCTAAGGGGCAACGAGCCTGCAGATAATCACGATCTTTGGCGGGATGGATTCATAGAAGGAACAGAAGGAAGGGAGGGTACTTACCATGGGCCAGCCATTACGTCTGCTCATAGTAGATGATGCAGCCCCTTTCCGAGAGACCCTAAAACGGCTCTTGGAGTTTGAAAAGGATATAGAAGTGGTGGGAGAGGCCCAAGATGGAGAGGAAGCCATAGCCTTAGCAAGGCAGCTCTTACCCGATGTGATCTTGATGGATATCAATATGACCCCCGTGGATGGTATCGCGGCAACGGCAGTCATCTCCACGGAAATTCCCAGAAGTGTCATCGTTATGATGAGTGTTCAGGGAGAGCAGGAGTACCTGCGACAAGCGATGGCTGCTGGTGCCAGGGATTATCTTACCAAGCCCTTTAGCTCTGATGAGCTGATTCATACCCTTCGCAATGCCTATCTTATGGAATCCAAACGCTGGCTGCAAGCTAGCCCACAGCCAGCACCTACTATGGAGCATAATGGTGAGATTATTACCATATTCAGCGCCAAGGGTGGGGTGGGAAAGACCACCATATCAACTAATCTGGCGGTTTTGCTCAGCCATGAACTAAAAAAGAGCGTCATCTTGGTGGATCTAGATTTGCAGTTTGGGGACGTGCCGGTGCTTTTGGATTTTGAACCTCGTCGTAACATCATCGATTTGATCCAGACTGGTGAGTGGGGAAGAGAAGAAGTGGTTAGCTCTTTGCACCAATACTCTCCCCAGCTTAGGGTATTGGCGCCGCCGGCTCGGCCGGAAGAAGCGGAACTAGTAGGCGGTGGTCATATTAAACAGCTTTTGACTATTTTGCGGCAGATGGCGGACTACATCATTATCGATACTGCTCAAAGCTTCCAGGAGCCGGTACTGGCAGCTTTAGATGAATCAGATTATATAGCCATCATAGCTACCTTGGACATTCCCACCATTAAGAACGTCAGGCTCTGTCTCGATGTCATGCAGGGAGTTTTAGACTACCCTGCGGAAAAGACGAAACTGGTGGTCAATCGAGCCGCAGAGGATATCGGGATCAAGATTAGCGTCCTGGAGCAGAGGCTGGGAATTGGGGTTTCTGCCAAGATCCCCAGCGATGGGCGCTTGGCAATCCAAGCGGCCAATGAGGGGATTCCCTTTGTACTATCCAGCCCCAAATCAGCTATCAGTTCCGGGGTTCGGGAGATGGCGCACAAAATAGCCGGCGACCCAATGGAGGCAGCTGGGGATTCCGTACCTAAATGGAATCTTTTGGGGCGCCTCTTGCGACAAGGTAGCGCCTGAAAGGCCAGAGGAGGGTAGTGTAACCCCATGTCTTTACTAAAACGGATAGCGGGGAAAAACAACAGCCAAATTATGGGAGCGGGGCAGCCGGAAGGGCCCCTTAAGGTTGCTCCGGTGCGACCCACTTTAGTGCGGAGAGTTGATCCCTTTGTCAAGTTGAAAAGCAAGATCCACGAAGAGCTGGTAGGGGCGGTGGAGCCGGCCTTGCTCAACGGGGCCGACGAGCCCGGCAAGAGACAGGAACTTGAGCGCAAACTGATGGAAGTCGTCGATGAGATCATCGATACAGAGGCTTCCCATCTGACAGGTTCAGAAAGGCAACGCATCACTACAGATATCATCGACGAAGTCATGGGTTTTGGTCCTATCACCCCCTTGCTTACTGACAATAGTATCTCAGAAGTTATGGTTAATGGTCCCAAACAAGTCTATGTAGAGCGATCAGGCCGATTGGAGGTTACTGATGTAGCCTTTCGAGACAATGCTCATGTGATGCATATCATTGAGAAGATCGTGGCTCCTTTGGGGCGGAGAATCGATGAAAGTATGCCTATGGTCGATGCTCGGCTGCCTGACGGCTCCCGAGTTAACGCCATTATCCCCCCCTTGAGCCTGAATGGGCCAGTGCTCACCATTCGTAAGTTTGCCGCTGACCCATTTACAGTTGAAGACCTGGTCAATTTCGCCACCTTGACCTGGGAAATGGCGGAATTTCTCGAGGCCTGTGTCAAGGCGAGGCTAAATATCGTGGTTTCGGGAGGAACGGGCTCCGGGAAAACCACTTTACTCAATGTGCTGTCTTCGTTCATTCCAGAGGATGAGAGGATAGTGACCATCGAAGATGCTGCCGAATTGCAGCTACGGCAAGATCACGTGGTATCACTGGAGAGTCGGCCTCCTAACATAGAGGGGAAAGGAGCCATCGCCATCCGGGATTTGGTGCGCAATGCCTTGCGGATGCGGCCTGATCGGATTGTGGTGGGAGAGGTAAGGGGCGGTGAGGCCTTGGACATGCTGCAGGCTATGAACACCGGCCATGATGGGTCCTTGACTACCGGCCACGCCAATACTCCCCGGGACATGTTAGCAAGGCTAGAGACTATGGTGCTCATGGCCGGTATGGAATTACCGGTACGGGCTATTCGCGAGCAAATCTCCTCCGCTATTGACCTAATCGTCCAGACAACTCGCCTTAGAGACGGCAGCCGCAAGATTGTCCAAGTAACCGAAGTCCAGGGTATGGAAGGTGACATTATCACCATGCAGGATATTTTCATCTACGAACAGCATGGTGTTGATGAAAATGGCAAAATCCTAGGCCGGCTCGTGCCTACCGGTATTCGGCCCAAGTTCATGGACAGGCTAGAGGCTGCCGGTGTGTGGCTAAGCCCAGAGCTCTTTGGCGGCTACTAGAGGGGAGAGGGTCTTGTGATCTGGGTGGTACTTAGTTTTGTGTTAGTTGCCGGCTCTGCTTATCTCTTTTTGACCATGACAGGTCAGATTACTAGGTTAGAACGACGCCTGGAGCGGGCCACTTTGGCTCAAAGCACTCTAGGCCGAGAAGCCGAATCAGCCAAGCAAGGCGTCCAGATTGAATCCGGGTTTTGGCAAAGGTGGCAGGGCCGATGGGGGAAGGCCAAAAGTGCCGGACAGGGAGGCTCTTTGCACCTGCGTTTACATAGGGCAGGCATTCCCCTCAAAGAAGGCGAGTTTCTGGCCTTCAACGCCTTTAGTGGTATCGTCGGTGGCTTACTCGGTATCATTTTGAACCGAGGTCGCTTGGTAAATACAATACTCTTTCTACTTGTAGGGCTGATCGCGCCCCAGCTATACATCATGCGTAAGGAAAAAGCCTCTATGGCTGCCCTCAGCGGCCAGATTGCTGATTCCCTAATTCTTATGGCCAATTCCCTTCGGGCAGGACATAGCTTCCTACAATCTATGGAGATGGTGGCCAAGGAAATGCCACCTCCTATTTCTCGGGAATTTGGCCGAGCTCTGCGGGAGATGAACCTGGGAATTCCAGTGGAGACTGCTTTGACAGCCATGGGAGAAAGAGCCGGCAACGAGGATCTAGAGCTCATGATTACCGCAGTTCTCATCCAAAGACAGGTGGGAGGTAACCTAGCTGAAATCTTGGATACCATCGCCGAGACCATTCGGGAGCGGGTGCGACTCCAAGGAGAGATCAAGACTCTAACAGCCCAGGGGCGAATATCTGGGATCATTATTTCCCTCTTGCCTTTGGCCATCGGCGGCTTTGTTGCCGTAATCAACCCTGATTATATAACCTTGTTGTTTACCCATCCATTGGGGAAAGTCATGGTAGGCATCGGCGTTTTTGGGCAGTTGGCCGGGATGATATCCATCAATAAGATCATAAAAATCGATGTCTAGGCTAATAATACCAGTTTCCTGCTAGAAGGACGGTGAGAAGGGGGGACGACATGCTCTTTTTACTATTGGTTGTCATTGCTTTGAGTGTAACTGTGATTACGTACTTACTGGCCGTTGCCATCTACGAACCTAGGGAACGGGTAGAACAGCGCTTGGGCAAAGTTATTGCTGGTTCCTATGGGACCGAGGTTGAGCCCTTGCCAGAGGAGCCCTTTTTGGAGCGGGTAGTAGCGCCATTTCTTACAGCTTTGAGCCGCTGGATGATTCGCATCACTCCCATAGGTTGGCGCAACTCCCTGCGCCGCAAGCTGATTCTCGCAGGCAACCCGGCAGGACTGGAAACCGGCCGATTTCTCGCTATTTATCTATTAGTTGTTATAGGCTTTACCCTTACAGCCTTTGCCTTGGGCAAGGGTGAAAAGCAGGTGCTTTTCACCTTTGTGGGTTTTGGGTTTGGACTTTTGCTTCCAGATTTTTGGCTGAAGCGGCGCATCGAGGAGCGCCAGACGGCGATGGCCAAGGAATTACCGTCTTTCTTGGACCTTCTTACGGTGAGCGTAGAAGCAGGATTGGGTTTTGATTCCGCTTTGGCTAGGGTTACCGCAAGGGAATCCGGTCCCTTGGCCGAGGAGTTTCAGCGGGTCTTACAAGAGATTAGAATGGGTAAGCCCCGTCGGGATGCCCTCAAGGATCTGGGAGGACGCACGGAGGTCAAGGAACTATCGGGGTTTGTGGCGGCCTTAGTACAGGCTGATCAACTGGGAGTAAGTATAGGCAATGTCCTGAGGGTGCAGGCCCGAGAGATGCGCCGTGCCCGGCGGCAGCGGGCAGAGGAGGCGGCTATGAAGGCCCCCATCAAGATGCTCTTCCCCCTAGTGTTTTTCATCTTTCCCAGCCTTTTTATCGTGCTCTTGGGTCCGGCAATCATCCAGCTGGCAGGGACTTTCAGTCAAATACTGCGGTGACGTGCAGCAGTTACTTGGCGATTTGGTGGCTAAGAAAGAGAGGCTTTGTAGTTGAGTAGGTCTATAAGGCGTTTTTTGGTACTGACTATAGTATTGACGATGGTTACAGCGTTGGACTTAACTATCCATGCTGCCACCTTAGTCTCTGGCACTATAGGCGGGAATGTGCGCTGGGTACCCGAGAAGAGTCCCTATGTTGTCAGTGGTGATATTATGGTGCCCCGGGGGTCTACCCTGACTATTGTCGCGGGAACGGAGGTGCGGTTTAGGCGTTCCTACAGCCCCAAACCATATACAAACCGCGGAGTACTTAGAGTTTTGGGCACTTTGAAAGTGGAAGGTACACGGGAAAAGAGTGTCTATTTTGGGCTATTTGAAGAAGGAGCCATGGGTGATTGGGGCGGCATCTGGATCGATGGGTATTATGGCGGCAAAGTATCGATGGAACATGCTGAGGTGGAAAATGCCCAGCGGGGCATTTATGTCTCCGGTGGCAGTCCCATCATCAAGCAAAGTCGGTTTAGTGCCAATTTCGCCGGGATCCATCTGGAGGAGACCGGGGACTTCACCGTAGAGGGCAATATTCTCAGTGGTAATCAATATGGATTTTATCTGGATAGTTCTCGAGGGAAAGTCGAAAAGAACTCGATTGTCAGCAATTCCTGGGGCATCTACTCCTTTTTATCTAAGGGTGTTGCAATCAGTCACAACGCCATCAAGAGCAATACATTCGGAATCGCCATAGACGGAGGTCTCAAAGATACCATTGAGTATAACGACTTTAGTATCCGCCAACCCAACGATTATGGCATCTATCTCCTTCGGGGTAAGCCCGCCGGGATCAACCATAATAACTTCTTTTACGATCCCGCCATTGTGGTCGATCCCCAAAAGGTCTTTTGGTATGTGTGGAACGATGATAACGCAGGCGAAGTCGATGCCAGGCATAACTGGTGGGACACAACTAAACCGGAGATTATTGAGGCCTATATCATGGATCGACGGGATCGCTCTTATCTGGGATTGGTGAACTACCTGCCCATGGCCCAAAGGCCCATCAGCGGCACTGCGGACGATATTTCAGCACCGGTGGTGAGCCTTGATACCTTAAGACCTTTCTCGCCAGTGCTCGGCGAGCCACTGCAGGTTACCTATATCCTATCTGAGACAGCAGAATCCTTAAGGATCAGGATCATCGACGAGAACGGGCTTATGGGGCCGAAATCACGTGTTTTGCTTACTGAGGATATCAAAGGAGGGGACAAGAACCCCCTCCTGCGAGATGGGCAGCATGATTGGGTTTGGGAGGCAAGTGGTCGCCTGCCCGATGGCCGCTTGCTAGTTGATGGCACTTATGTACTGGAAATGGTGGCCATGGATAGGGAGGTGCCGGGCCTTAGTAGTGAACCGACCCGCACTCGCCTTATCATTGACACCAATCCACCGGATGTACTGATTAGTTTTCCCGCGCAAGGAGCTACAATCTATGACAACACTCTAACTGTGCGGGGCACGGTTCAAGATGATAACCTCATGGGAGGCTTTATCTTGGTATCAACGGAGCTAGGATCCGGTGGCCGCGGGAATCTAGAAGGAAACAACTGGCATATCTTCCTCTCCCGGCTCCGGGAAGGGCCAAATCACATATTCATAAGGGCCTATGATGGTGCTGGCAACATGGCGCAAGAGACGGTCATGGTATATTATGAACCAATCTTGGATCTACAGGTCACGACTCCTACCAACGTGGATTCCCAGGTAATTAAAGGTACTGTTCGC
>JAAYRF010000178.1 GCA_012518905.1 Bacillota bacterium
GTAGATGACGAAGAACCTGTCCTCATAGTCCTGGGAGATACCATTGTTCGTGCGGATCTAAATGGGGTATTGCAGCGGGGTATTACCGCGATTGGCGTCAGAGAAGTGGACAACCCCAGTAGTTTTGGGGTAGTGCAACTAGAGGGTGGGCAGATAGTCAAGCTCGTGGAGAAGCCCAAAGAACCACCGACTAACTTAGCTGTAGTGGGTGTCTATTACATACGCAACAGTGGTTTGCTTTTCCGGAGCCTAGAGACCATTATTGAGCAGGACCTGCGTACTGGGGGCGAATTCCAGCTAACCGATGGATTGCAGTTGATGATTGACGCCGGTGAGCCCATGGAAGTCTTTAATGTGGAGGACTGGCTAGATTGTGGCACCCCCGAGACTCTTTTGGCCACTAACCGGCATCTTTTGGCGGCCGATGGCTATGTACCCTTTGAAGATCGGTCGGATGTCATAGTGATTCCGCCAGTGTATATCGCCCCTACAGCAATCTTGGAGAATTGCCTAATTGGTCCTTATGTATCTATCGCCAGTGGAGCGCAGATCTCCAATGCCTTGATTAGAGATAGCATTATCAACGAGGATGCTTATGTTTCCGACCTTTTGCTGGAGCATTCTCTAGTGGGGCATAAGGCCGTGGTCCAAGGCCGCTTCAGCCGCCTTAACATCGGCGATTCATCTCAGATAATTACAGGAGAATTGTAGTTCGATTAGCAGTACCCATGGGACCAAAGGAGATAGCTTGGCAGATAGTAGATTTCTTGACAGGCTCTGGTACCGGGGGGTAGAATGGGAAGCATGAAAGGAGAAAACTGGATGCTAGACATAATGGCCATACAAGATCGCCTGCCCCATAGATACCCATTTCTCATGGTTGATCGTGTCCTGGAGCTGGAGCCAGGCAAACGGGCGGTAGCCCTGAAAAACGTCACAATCAACGAGCCGCATTTTACTGGTCATTACCCGGGTAGGCCTATTATGCCCGGAGTTTTGATCATTGAGGCCCTGGCTCAGGTGGGAGGGTTGGCGGTATTAGTTGCCGATGATGATTCATCTACCAAGGTACCCTTACTGGCAGGGGTGGACAAGGCCCGCTTTCGAAGGCCTGTTGTCCCCGGGGACCAGTTGCGTTTAGAAGTTGACATACTGCAGGTTCGACGGAATACTGGCAAATGCCGTGGTACTGCCTTTGTGGGTGAAGACAAGGTAACGGAAGTGGAGCTGATGTTTGTTATTGTCTCTCCGGATGAGTGATCCCAGGACCGCTGCAGTTATTCAAGAGGGGATTCTAGGGTATTGGGGGGCCGGTGGCGGGGTTGCCCTAGAGGGGGAAATGTTGTGAATCCGATAGAGTCGTCAAGAGATAAGATAGTTCCTTTGCGCACTAAAATTCATCCAACAGCCATTGTCGATTCCAATGCTGTTATCGGTTCAGGAGTGGAGATAGGACCATACGCCATCATCGGTCCCGATGTGGAGATAGGTGACGGTACTCAGGTAGGCCCTCGGGTGATTATCGAAGGATGGACTGTTATCGGCACCAACAATAGAATATATGCCGGAGCCGTAATCGGTAATGACCCTCAGGATCTGAAATTCAAAGGAGAAAAGAGTTATCTGTTCATCGGTGATAATAACTGTATCCGGGAATATGCTACCATAAGTAGGGGGACGAAGGGTGGTGGGGGAGAGACCCGTATCGGCAGCGGCAACCTCATCATGTCCTATGTACATGTAGCCCATGATTGCCAGATCGGTAATCATGTCGTAGTGGCCCATGGCAGTGGAATAGCCGGGCATGTGAACATAGAGGATCGGGTAGTTATAGGTGGTTTGGCTGGCATTCACCAATTCACCAAGATCGGCCGCATGGCCATGATTGGTGCTCATACCATGGTAACAAAAGACGTTCCCCCGTACATTATAGTAGACGGAAATCCTGCAAAGCCCTATGGCATAAATATCGTCGGCCTCAGGCGCAATGGCCTTAGCCCAGAGTTTCGCATGGAGATTAAGCGGGCTTATAAGATCCTGTACCGCTCGAGTCTCAGTGTTGCCCAGGCCATAGAACAGATGGAGCAGGAGCTTCCTGGCAATGAGGAGATTGATCACTTATTGAGATTTCTACGTAGTGCTGACCGGGGGATCTGTAGGTAGGGATACCATGCCAAAAAAAAGTTTAGCAATGAGATCTCGGGGTTTCGCGGACCCAAAGGGACAGGATAAACTGAGATACAGCCATCGGTTGCGTTCTATCTCGCCAGTCCCTTTGATTTTGCTGGTGACCCTTTGGTCAAGGCCGACGGCAACCTCCCTCTGGCAGGGAGGCATATTCGTAGCCGTTGGTGAGCTGCTTCGTTGGTGGAGTGCAGGCTATATCGGCAGTCTCGAAACGTCGCTAGCCGAGGAGCAATTAGTTACCTGGGGCCCATACGGGCTTGTGCGCAATCCCTGCTATTGGGGGAGTTTTCTTACAGGGCTAGGGCTTGCTATTATGTCTGATTGGTGGCTAGCCTTTCTTTTGCTGGCCGGTTTTACCTTATACGCTATCCGTAAAATTATTCCCACAGAGGAGCTGCTGTTAGGCGAGCAGTTTGGTTTAGCCTATGAAGCATATTACCAATCGGTGCCTAGGTATATCCCTGGTTGGCAGCACCTGGTTAGTTGGGTAAA
>JAAYRF010000179.1 GCA_012518905.1 Bacillota bacterium
AAAAGCTCTCAGGATCTCCTCTAGCCGATCGGTCACTTCAACTGGCGCATCCTTACCGCCTTTGACTATGACTTTGATCCCGTTATACTCCGGTGGGTTATGGGAAGCTGTAATCATGATTCCCAAAGCGAGGTCCTCCTGATCGACAGCAAACATGAGCATAGGTGTCGGTACAGCTTCCTCAATAAACCAGACCTTAATACCATGATAAGCCAAGACCTCGGCAAAGGCCCGGGAGAAACGGCCAGATAAGAACCTGAGATCGTGGCCGACTATAATCGGCTTATCCTGCTCCCCGATTTCACAGGCATACAAAGCTATAGCTTTAGCCACCCGTCGCACATTCTCGAAAGTAAACTCGTCGGCAATAACTGCCCGCCACCCGCCGGTTCCGAATTTGATCACATTTGCCACCCCTTTCTTCTACATGCTTCTGATGGTCCCCACACTAGGCACCATGCGCTCATAAACGACCCCCGGCAACCCCCTCCGATCAGCGACCCTCACCAAATGGCCAAACTTGAACTGGATGTTGGTGGAACCACCTCCATCTAGATTCAACGCGTACCTATAGCCCCTTTCTCTGGCAAGGGAGGCCATCTCCAGGAGAGTGGTACCAGAGGATTCGCTCTCCGGTTCAGCCATCCCCTTGTTGACATCCTCTACCGCCATGATGCGGATACGGTTTTGATAATCCACACCAATTAGGGCACGAGCAGCTCGGGTTCTATCTATATCAGGTGCGTAATCGGTGGGTACTACTCCATAGTCAACGATGGTGCCACCCACACGTTTCTTCTGGAAAAACTCCTCCATACTGAGCGTCTCCGGAGTAAGGGAGATCTGTCCATCTTCAACCAGTGTCGGACCACACTGTAGCCCTTCCGATACAGTATCTAGCTCTGAATTCGCGAATTCATACCGGACCTCAAAATCGCCTGGAGATTGCCCTTGAACCTCCCCTATTGGTAGTGATATCACGAAACCGCTTTGTGGTATCTCGACCCTTCCATCTACCCTAGCACCAACTATACTTCTACCTACAACCACCAGGTCGACATTCCCGGGACAATGTGGGGTGTAGACATATGTTCGATGGCTCTTGGCGACTCCGAAATGCCTCGTATAGATGGCGTGGGAGGAAGGCTCGTTATGAGAGAACCTGCTACAATCCCACCACAGTCCCAGGCAGTTTATTCTTAGGTCTCTCAGAGAAACCCTCCGGATTTGGGCTTCACAATCTCCGTTGACTAGAAGGGCCGAGCGCCTGTAGATCGGTGGCAGCACGATCTCCCCTCTGTGGACTTGGAGATGATATACATCACCCAGTACGGAAAAAGGGCTTTGGTAGTCCTCTTCCTCGAATATGAAGAATGCTGTGTTAAAAACCGCTGGCAAATCGTTGGCCTGGGCGTACCGTGAAGGAAAACCTAAGCACCCTACTCCAACAAAATCCTTCCTTGGATCGAAGTTGGCGTGGATCTCCGAAGCTGTGGTATCAGAACATGCCATTGCGATCCTAATCCGTCCCTCGCTTGTTAAGGTTTCGAGGATTTCTGCAGCCATCTTGGATTCCTCGCTATCAACCTCGTTGATGGCAAGGCTCCCCCCGTCAATAGTGTAGTTGTCCGAATTCAATGCCTGGCGTACGTAGTAGTTGACATGGGAATTCTTACTGATATGTTGGGTTCTAGTATTATCGTCTAGATCAAGGCATACCCCATCGATCGCCTCGCTATGGGGATAGGCATCCCATATGATCACCACCGGATTTTCCACTCCCCGACCTATAGCTTTGAGCATGCGGAGACGGGCAATATCGCCGAGCTTGATGGAGCGCTCCTCGCTAGTCACGTTGTGAAACTCGAGGTGGGATATGTCCGGGCCTACCACCTCAACCACAGTGTAAAAATCTCCGGATGAACGGATGATGCGATCGCGCTGGTATTGCAGCTCACTGTATACTGACATGATCAGGCCTCCTGTATTGGGAACTGGAGGCAATCGTGAAAAACCCCATCACAAGGCGAGAAAGCCTTCTCCAAAGAATCACCCTCGATGGCAAGAGCGGCTTCGCGACTTGCCAGTACCAATTCCATTATAGACCTTGGGTCACCCCAAGTTAAACGATTCGTCAATTGCCTCGCTATTCCTTGGACATCTATCACCCGACCGCAAGACCATTCCAACCAACGCAAAGAACCCAGTAGGCAGAGCCTGCTGGGTTCTTAGAAAGATATCTGGCAACTAGCTACTCTCCCACCGGGTCGCCCCGGCAGTACCATGGCCGCTGGAGGGCTTAACTGCTGGGTTCGAGATGTAAC
>JAAYRF010000180.1 GCA_012518905.1 Bacillota bacterium
AACTGCAAAGCACCATTAGTATAGATGGGTACCGTTGAAATCACACCCACCGCCACAATCAGCCCTAAAAGGAGCCCTAGTTCTAACCGCCAGTTCCTGACTATCTGTTTGATTACTATCCATAAGACAGTAAGCAGCCGCATATGGACACCTCTTTATTTACCGATGACAGTCTGGTTTTCTTCCAGCCCTTTTAGGATCTGGACATGGGTATCTCCCTCAATCCCCACCACTACATCCACTTCCCGACGGGCATCACCATCCAGTACCCGCACGAATCTCCGCCCCATGTAGTTGCGCAGAGCCGCCTTGGGAACTAACAGAGCATCCTCTGCCTCTTCCAGCAAGATGGTGACCTTTACCAGACTATCGAACTCTAGGGGTATAGTGGCATCCTCTAAGCGGATCTGAATAATGGGCTTATTGTCTAGGACAGAAGCACCTTCTTCTCCAATGGCGATCTGGTGGATATACCCATCCACCCATGTTTCACCGATGACATTGACCAACACCTTCTGGCCTCTAACGAGCTTATTTACATCGGCTCCGTAGGGCAGGCTAACTTGGATCTCCAGCTCCACGGGATCTGCTATCTTGATCACCGTCTTGTAAGCCTCTACGGCATCTCTTTCCCGAGCATAGACACTAACTATCTTGCCGCCAAAGGGAGCCCTGATAGTGGAAGACTCTAGCTCCGCCTCGAGGCGTTCTACTTCCAGTGCAGCTTTGTCCTTATCCAGCTGCTTGAGCTTCAATTCATAGGGACTAACTTCTAGCCCCACCAGACTCTTCATTCGGTCATAGTCCATGTTGACCTTCTCCTGGTCTATCTTAGCAAGCTCCAGGCGGTGCTCTAGATCACCGGTCTCCAGTTTGGCCAAGACCTGATTTTCTTTGATGGTGTCACCGGCCTGTATCAAGAGCTCTCGGATCCTGCCGCTGCGGCGAAAATACAAGGTTGATTCCCTCACCGCTGCCACTCTGCCCAAGGTCCTGAGCTCACTGGCTATATAGCCCCGCTCCACGGGATATGTAACGGTGCGCACTTCCGGAGGTGACAGCAAAGGTGGTGGCGTATCCACCCGCTCCTCGGGAAACAAGGTACATCCTGTTCCAAGAGTAATTAAGATTATCGCCAGAAGACCAATTGACAAATGCCGCCGGTGCCGCAATCCCTATTCCCCCTTAACTATCCTGCCATCGGCCAGTTCGTAGACTCTATCGCCGAATTCCTCCACGGCAGGATCGTGACTGACTACACAGATGGTGACACCCTGTTCATCCACTAGATCCCGAAATAACTCCATTACCTTCATACCCGTACTAAAATCCAACTCACCGGTGGGCTCATCAGCCAGGATCAAGCTAGGATTAGCGGTGAGGGCCCGGGCGATACCCACCCGCTGCTGCTCTCCCCCGCTTAGCTCTAGAATCCTGTGCCGTGCCCGTTTGCCTAATCCAACCAATTCGAGGCAGGCTTCTGTCCGCTTTTGGCGGTCGCCTATAGGCACACCGATTATCTTCAAAGGCAGCTCCACATTCTCGTAAGCGGTGAGGTAAGGTAGAAGGCCGAAGGATTGAAAAACGAAGCCCACCTCTTTCCGGCGCCACAGAGTCAATGTCCTTTCATCAAAGGTGCTAATATCGACTCCCCTAAATAGAACCTGGCCCCGGGTCGGCTTATCAAGCCCTCCCATCATATTTAGGGCTGTCGTCTTACCGGAACCGGAGCGACCTTTCAAAACTACCAAGGTACCGTTTCTTAGGGTCATGTTTACCCCATCTAGGGCATGAACTTCAGTATTGCCGGTCTTGTATACCCGGTGGACATCCTTTAAGGTAACCAGCTCTTTAGCTGTATCTACTGTTTCCTTGAAGACCATAGACATAGAGATTGGCGCCTGGACCGCTCCTTGCGGCAATAGCGCCATAGCTCCTCTCCCCCAGGCAATAGGGAATATGATGTATTCAATTAACTCTTCGCTACCCTGTCTTGACTTCCTCCTGTACCCAGGCAAATCCTAAGTGTCTTACAAGTCAGCCAAGTATAAAGCGCCAGATAGACATCCAGCGCCTCATATCGGAAAAGCCCCGTGACCATCAAGCCAGAAAGGGCTTTCTAGTTTTCGGTTATCCTTGTTGCCTTAACTGAATCAAATGGGTACCACAGCTTAGGCATGGGTCAAAGGCCCGGACAATGCGGCCAATCTCCACCGGATTATCAATATCTCGAATAAAGGTGCCTATGAGAGCCGTCTCCGCGGGACCATGCTCTGTGTACATGTTGAGAGGCGAGAAATTCCACATGGTAGGTGTGATGATTCCATATCGGCGAATAAGGCCATCTTCGACTATGGCTTCGTGGAGTAGAGCTCCCCGGGGAGCATCGGTCATACCCACAGCTTCCGATACAGATGGTGTTGGGTTCCGCTTCAGCACCGGCGCCGATGGAGTCAAGAGATCTAGCCACTTCAAGATAAGATCGGCGATTTCACCCGTTTCCATGGATCTAGCGACGATTCGATCCATTGTTGAGGGGCCCCCACCATAGCCCTTGTTGATGACAAGGCGTGCCAAGGGGCCGACTTCATAGGGCAGGCCATGGTAATGTACGGCCTTGACGAAGGTATATGCCCCCTCTTTATAGGGGTCAGCGGTCACTAGATCGGTAGGCGATAACAGGGCCTCGGCATCCTCATACCAGCTCGAAGCGATATCCTCCTTGATGAGCTGCAGATCTATACCCAGGGTAATCCCTTGGTCTTCTACTGTGGCCGGTCTCCAGACCATATCATGGTCCTCCCCTATGCGAAACAGCCCAAAAGATAGAAACCGGCGGGGGCCTTTGCCAATCTCATAATAATCGGGATAACATCTGGCCAAAAGGTCTGTGTCGGGTAGGAGGCTACTGGTGATAAACTCCTTGACCTCCCTTACCAACCCTGTGGCGTGCAGGATCTTATCCGCTCCGGGTACCACAGCTACGCCGCCATGGACCATGCCGTGCTGATGGGGAGCTTTCCCCCCGAAGATTGTCTGAGCTTCATGGGCCTTAGCTGCAATCCCAAAGGATGCCGTGTAGTGATCAACCAGTTCTTGATTGACCCTAGGACTAAGGCGTCGATCAACCACAGGCCCTTGGTAAGGTAGGCCCGGCGGCAGCTCGATGTAATCCGGCAGACCAAAGCCATAGAAATGTCTTATGTGGTTCTGCAGAAATTCCAGGCCCAGCATTATATTCCTCAACAGTTGCCCCTGGGCCGGCACACTATCGGCGAAGATCGTATCCAAGACATAGTTGCTGACAGTACCGTGGGCTAAAGAGCAAATCCCGCAAATACGTTCCGTAAAATAAGGAGCATCTCGAATATCCCTGCCCACCAGCATGTGTTCAAACCCGCGGTACTGATTACCCTTTACCTTAGCGTCCACCACTACCTGCCCATCTACCATAACATCAATGGATAGTAGGCCTGACAGGCGAGTGACGGGACTGAATCTGATCTCCTTCATGGAGTTCTACCTCCTCACCACCAGATTTGGCATCCCATTGGCCTACGCCCCTGGTTCCTCGGAAGGTCCAGGGGGCAACTGCCCAGGCAGGTGTTTTTCAGGAAGAGGGACGAAAAACGGCATAGAACCATCGGGAAAAGCCACAGTGGTGCACCCGATGCATGGTGTATTGGCCCGCACAGGCCAATTTACATAACCATTCCACTGCCGGTAGGGGCAATCCGATGGAGTTCTAGGACCCACACATCCGAGTTGAAACATGCATTCTATATCCCCTAAGTCTGCGGCAAAATCATCTCGATCAAAATAGGAGCGGCGCTGGCAATGGCGATGGACAGTATATTGGTAAAACAAAAGAGGGCGGCCATCCCCATCCACCTCTGGCTCGCCGTAGAAAAGCAAGTGAAATAGCGTCCCCATGAGCCAATCAGGATTGTTGGGGCATCCACTGACGTTGATCACCGGTCTTTGGAGAACATCTCTAACACCAACACTGCCTGAAGGATTGGGGTAAGCTGCCGACGGACCACCAAAGGAAGCGCACGTGCCGGCGGCAACAACGTAACGGGCTTTGCCCCCAGCCAAAGTGATGATGTCATATGCAGTGAAACGGCGGCCATTCCTCTCCGCCACGACGGCATACAGCCCTTCATCCCGTAAGGGAACAGCACCCTCAACAAGCAGGTAGAACTCACCCTCGTGTTGACTTACTGTCTCTAGTAAGACCCGCAGAGCCTCCTGCCCCTCTGCACCCACCAGGGCATTGTCGAACCGCACATCTATGTATCTCTGCAGGATTTCCCCTAGATTAGGATTTTGAGTGTTCATGAAAGCAATCTTATCTCCCGAACAAGCATTGCATTCCACCCAGATTACCGGTGGTTTCCACGGCGGAGCCGGTGCCCCTCTTCTCAACCACTCCCGGTAGTGGGAGGCAATCCCCGCT
>JAAYRF010000181.1 GCA_012518905.1 Bacillota bacterium
AACGGCACGGGCAGGCAAGAACGCTTGGGTATATACCAAGACCGCTGAGTTCGCCCGGTTAGATCCTTACTTCATCAATGACGCTAAGGTCCGGGAGATCAGAAACCCCATCTTGGAGCAGATCTATCTTCTTAACAAGATATCTGTAGAAGAGGGTATCCGCCAGTATGAGGAAAAACTACCTCGAGTATACGAGTAGAGTGGATATCTAGCTGGTCTTGTCCTGGCGGCAGCCTGTTCATGGGCTGCTGCCAGGACACGGAACTGTGCTAATCACAGTATACGAGGAGGTTGCTCCGATGAAACGCAAGCGGACCATTCACCAGATCGAGGAGATGACTGCCTATGTCTTCCTCTCTCCGTGGCTGATTGGGTTCTTGGCATTTGTCGCAATACCCATGGTGCTGTCGCTGTTTTATAGCTTCACCGACGCCAATATGCTGACCAGTCCCCAATTCATTGGTCTGAAGAACTACAGGAACTTGTTCTCCTTTGACGATACCGTGTCGCTCTTTTGGAAGACATTGTATAATACTTCCTTCTATACCTTTGTTGGCGTGCCGCTCAATATCGCACTGGGATTATTCATCGCTGTACTTCTTAACCAAAAAATCAGGGGTCTAGGTGTTTTCCGCACCATATATTATCTCCCATCCGTCATTTCGGGAGTGGCTGTTTCTTTGTTGTGGGCTTGGATATTCCACCCCCATTTTGGCGTTTTGAATCACCTGCTTTCCCTGGTGGGCATTAGTGGACCAGCGTGGCTTTTTGACGAGGCTTGGGCTAAACCGGCCTTGATTATCATGAACCTCTGGGGAGCCGGGGGAAGCATGCTGATTTTCCTTGCAGGTCTGCAGGGTATTCCCACCCAGCTCTATGAAGCAGCGGAATTGGATGGTGCCAGCACTTGGGCCAAGTTCTGGAAGGTGACTATCCCCATGTTGTCACCTACCATCTTCTTCGTTTTGGTTACCAATATCATCGGTTCATTCCAGGTGTTTACCTCATCTTATGTCATGACTGCCGGGGGCCCCAATAACGCTACTATGATGTACGTTCTGTGGCTGTTTAACCTGGCCTTCCAGCAGTTTAATATGGGCTTTGCCTGCTCCTTGGCTTGGGTTTACCTGCTGATTATGGTGGCCTTTACAGCCTTGGTCTTCAAATCGTCCCCGGCTTGGGTTTACTATGAGAGCGATATTGTAGGGGGGAGGAAGAGCTAATGCAGCGGAAAAGAGTTCTACTTCATAGTAAGAAACGCCGGGCTATTTTGGGGAAAATCATCGTCTACTTTTTGCTGGTGGTTGGTGCTATTGTTTTCCTAGTGCCTTTTATCTGGATGCTGTCTACCTCGGTCAAGCCCCCAGAAGAGGTGTACATTTTCCCACCCAAGTGGATTCCCAGCCGGTTTGTCTGGGAAAACTATGTAAAAATCTTTGAACTGATGCCCACGGGGCGGTTCTTGCTCAATTCCTTAGTCATCAGCTGTCTGACCATGGCAGGAAGTGTTATCTCTTGCTCCTTGGTTGGTTTCGCCTTCGCACGGCTGCGATTTAGAGGAAGCGGGATCCTATTCTTCATTCTGCTGATCACTATGATGCTCCCCCATCAGGTGACCATGGTACCCCTATATATGATCTTTAGTAAGCTGGGATGGGTGGGCACCTATTTTCCCCTCATTGTGCCGGCGTTCTTTGGCAATCCTTACTTCATCTTCCTACTTCGGCAGTTCTTCACCACTATTCCCAAGGAGCTAGATGAAGCTGCCAAAGTGGACGGATGCAGTATCCCAGGGATCTTTGCCCGGATTATCGTGCCGATGAGTAAGCCTGCTTTGGGGATTGTCGCGATACTATCCTTTACCGATGCCTGGAATGATTTTATGGGGCCTTTGATCTACCTTAGTGAGTTCACCAAGTTCCCCATCTCCCTGGGCTTGAGAGCTTTTCAGACTCTTAGGGTTGTGCAGTGGGAGCTGCTCATGGCCACATCCGCCATCGCCCTTATCCCGGTCTTGGTGCTGTTCTTCCTGGCACAGAAAAACTATATCCAGGGCATTGTGATCAGTGGAGTCAAAGGATAAAGCTGGGATTGATTGGGATCTGGGGTGAAGTTAGTGAATGTACCTATGAAGGCTAGAATTCATGAGGAAGAGGATGTCTTAAAGCTAATTAGGCTAAAAGGTCCGCTCTCTCGGAAAGAGATTGCCAGTCACTTAGGTGTAAGCCTGCCTACGGTATCAAATAGGGTGACGGAATTGCTCGCTCTTGGTGTCATCAGGGAGATCGCTTCGGAAGGGTCAGGAAAGGGGAGAAAGCCTTCTCTCATTGAGTATAACCGCGATAGCGGTTACGTCATCGGGGTGGACATAGGCGGCAAGTATATTCGCACGGCTTTAGGCAATATGCTGGGAGAGATTGTGGCAAAGACCGAAGTTCCAACCATGGCATACCGCGGAGCGGAGTGTATCATCGACTGGGTAGTTCATACCATCGATGAGGTGGCGAAACGAGCCGGGGTTGGCCCTGAACGGATTCTCGGCATGGGGGTGGGACTACCGGGCATTTTGGCGGAAAACCAGGATGACGATTTTTTGAGCCCTTTTCTGGATCACGCTACCGCGGCTCGTTTGATTAATATCCTAAAAAGTAAGTACAATGTACCCATTCGGGTTGAAAATGATGTCGATATGGCAGTTATCGGAGAGAAATGGAAGGGGGCAGCTAAGGGCTATAAGAATATCGTCTATGTCAATCTTGGGTTAGGCTTTGCCTGCGGCATTATTATCGATGGTGAGCTCTACCGGGGAACTCGGGGTGCCGCCGGTGAAGTGGGCTTCATGGTGCTGGAGAAGGAGCACCTGCGAGACAGTTTTTGTGTTCGGGGAGTTCTAGAGGAGCGTATAGCCGGGAATGGGATCGTGACTGGTATGCTCGAACGCCTTGACGAGAAGGGCATCGATGCTGACTCCATTTTCCCTGTAGAGCGAGATGCAGAGGCGGTGTTTGCCCAGGCAGCCCGTGGTAATGAAGATGCCCAAGCTATAGTGGAAGAGACCAGTACGTATTTCGCCATGGCTCTGGCTAACATCGTTGCGGTTCTTGATCCCGAGATAGTTGTAATCGGAGGGGGGATCGGTATTGCCCTTGCCGAAAACACCGAGAAGATCCAGACTATCTTGGAGCATCACATTCCGCGACCGCCGAAAATCATTCCTTCCTCCTTGGGGGCCATTGCTGGAGTATATGGAGCCGTGGCAGTTGCTTTGCGTACTGGGCGATCTAACATTAGCTATTTGATTTCATCGTAACATATGGGTAGAAGGAGGAATAACAGTGCGACCTACCAAAGTAGTTTTTATCGGAGCAGGAAGTGCTTCCTTTGGGCCGGGGTGTCTCATCGATGCTATCCATTGTGAGGGATTCTCCGGCAGTACCATGGTTTTGGTGGATATCGATGAACATGCCCTGAATGTCATGTATGATTTTGCCCTGCGTATCAATGAAGCCTCCGGCGCCGGCATTAAGTTCGAGAAGACCACCGATCGGCGCAAGGCCCTGCCCGATGCCGAATTTGTGATTAACTCCATCGCAGTTGAGCGCAATGAACTCTGGAAGCTAGATTGGCAGATACCAAAGAAGTATGGGATCAGGCAAGTGCTCGGTGAGAATGGCGGCCCTGGGGGGCTATCCCATTCCTTGCGGAATATCCCGATTATTATCGATATATGTCATGACATGGAGGAGCTTTGTCCCGATGCTTGGCTTTTAAACTTCAGCAATCCCGAAAGCCGGATCTGCATGGCGGTGAGCCAATATACTAACATCAAGGCTGTGGGCCTTTGCCACGGCATCTTCATGGGGATTGACAGCATATCGGAGATTACCGGTATCGACAAGATGGATATCGATGCTAAGGCAGCAGGGCTAAACCACTTCACCTGGATGCTTTCTTTGCATAGAAAGAGCACCGGTGAGGATATTTATCCTTTACTTAGGGAGAAAGAGAAGGAGCTAGATCCAGATTATATGCCGCTTACCCGAGAGCTCTTTAGGAGCTTTGGCCTTTTCCCCAATCCCAGTGATGATCATATCGGGGAGTATCTGTCCTATGCTTGGGGTAAGTGTGACCATGATGGATATGACTTTGCCGCAGCCGATGCCCATCGGGAGCGGCAGATGGGGCGACTAGAGGCCATGGCCAGTGGTAAGGAGCCGGTTACGGAGTATATCCAACGGGAGTCCGGGGAGATAGTATTCGATATCATCACCGGTATGCTAAAAGACAGCAATGAAGTCTTGCCGGCGGTCAATATACCCAATCGCGGTTGTATTACTAACTTGCCTGGGGATGCTGTTGTGGAAGTCCCGGCCATAGTCAGTGCCGCGGGGATTCAAGGTATCTGTGTTGGGGATCTGCCCACCGGTATCGCAGCTCTTTGCAACCAACAGGTAGCGGTCCAGAAGCTCGTAGTGGAAGCGGCTATGACCGGTTCTCGGGAGGCTGCTCTTCAGGCTCTATTGGTAGATCCCGTGATCGATGATATAGATGCTGCTAGAAAGTGTCTAGATGAGCTTCTCGCAGTGCATGCTCGCTATTTACCGCAGTTTAAGTAAGCAAAAGAAACCAGCCTTACAAGTGAGAGATAAAGGTACAATCGGGGAATCTATAGGGTTCTTGCTTCGCCCGGATTCCCTTTTTGGCTTTGGCACAGGGGGTAATTAGAGACAATGGAAATAGATTCTGCCGCTGCTATCCATAATCTTCACAGCATAGATCAAAAGCAACCCACTCATGTATTAATCGGCTTTGACGCAGCCATTGACAAAATCATGGATGTTGTAGACAAGCGGACAGGATGGGATAGCTACCAGCGGATTCTAACAATTCCTGCCTATGCCGCTCGAATAAGACGAGCGGCCGGTCTTTCCACTAATCTGGAGATGGTACCGAAGACCATTAAGACCGGCGGCTGTGCTGTCAACACCTCCAATGCGCTACTCAATTTAGGAGCCAGTGTAGATTTTGTCGGTACTGTGGGTGAGAGATTTGATCCCATATTTCGAGAACTAGCCAGCCGGTGCCGGGAGTTCATCTCGATTGGTGAGCCTAGCTATGCCCAGGCTCTGGAGTTCGATGATGGGAAGATCATTATGGCGGAGCTAGCCCCTATGCAGGAGGTGACTTGGGGAAAGCTTGAAGGCCACCTGCCGGTAGAGCGCCAAGTGGAGCTCTATGGCGGAGCCGATGTAATCGCCATGGTGAATTGGACGGAAACGCCCCACATGAACCAGATCTGGAGGAGCTTACTGGACCACGTATTTCCAAAGCTGCCCAAAGCGAAGCAACGCCTCATTTTCTTTGATCTAGCTGATCCGGAAAAGCGCCCAAGAGAGGAGCTAGAAGCGGGGCTTAGACTTATCGAAGAGTTCAGGGAGTTTGGTACTGTTGTCTTGGGCCTAAATCGCAAAGAGGCGACCCACGTTGGGGACGTGCTAAGAGTCAAATGCAGCTCACCTTTGGGAGAAGCATCGCTAGAGGAGATCACCATGGCCATAGCCAAGAACCTTTGTGTCCAAGGAGTGGCTGTCCATCCGGTATGGGGAGCCGGCATTGTCCTTCACGATGAATATGTGGAGGTAAAGGGTCCTTTCACCCCCCACCCTCAGCTGGTAACCGGGGCAGGAGATAACTTCAATGCCGGTTTAATCTATGGTTTATCCCTAGGGTTAAGCCCCCACGAAGCCCTGACTTTGGCAGTAGGTACCTCTGGTTTCTATGTTCGGAATATGAAGAGCCCTACCTTAGCTGAGCTCTTGGGCTTTCTAGCCCAATGTAAAGCCGGTGAGTTAGACCTGTAGAATAGACCCGGCAAATTGCCGGTCTAGCCCGGGAAAAACCCTTTGACGCTCTTTTTAATGGGTTCAATGACAAATCCCATGGCAAGCATAATAACCAGTATTCCTAATACTTTCCTAGTGGATATGGGCTCTCCCAAGAGGAAATAGGCAAATACCGTAGCCAAAGCGGGCTTAAAGAAAAAGACGGCTGCTCCCATGGTGGTATCCAGATAGAGCAAGCCTGTGAAGAAAGCATAATAAGCGATGCCGGTGACAACTACCCCTAAGTAGAGGAGTAGGAGGATGTTACTGGCATCGATGCCAGTTGTAGGAATACCCAACACTAGGGTCAATATGAGTAAGAAGCCGCCTCCTAAGAGAAAGGAAATGGCATTCAAGACAAGGCTACCATAGCGTTGGGAGAGTCTTTTGCCAGCCACTGTATAAACGGCCCAGAAAACGGAGGCCATGATGGCAAGCAGAGGCCCTAGGGCATTTTCTGCCCGCAGGCCACCGGAAACCAGTAGCATACCGGCGATGCCTAAGATGAGGGCAGTGATTTTATCTTTAGTCAAGGATTCTTTGAAAATGAAAACAGAAAGGAGCGATACAAAAAGCGGATTACTACTGAGTAGTACAGCTGCGGTAGAAGCTTCGGTATACTTAAGGCTGGACTGCATAAGACCCATACAGACCCCGGCATTGAGAAATCCCAGGCCGAAGAGGGCTAGTAAATCGGAGCCTTCAAGCTTGAGTTTTTCCTGCCGGATTTGTTTTAGCGCCAAGGGCAGGAGAAAAAGACCCCCCACGGAGAACCGAATAGCATTGACCAAAAGAGGGTGTATGTCCTGGGCAAACATGCTGCCCACTACTTCATAGGTGCTAAAGATGGTAATAGTAAAAAAGAGCCACAGATATCCTTTAGTTGTATCCTGCACAGTTACGCCTCCCCCTTAGTGTTCAAACCATGAATTCTAGCTTGCCTAGGCAATTACCTGCAGGATAAGGATTTTCGCTGGTGAAGAAGAAGATCGAAACTGAGCTGGGTCGATATAAAGACTCTGGCTGCATCTTCACTGAAAGAGAAAGGACAGGCGGTTAGCATGGAAGATAAGCAAGCACTTATCCTAACTGCACAAGGACGCAGCCGGGTGGAAAAACATCTACTAGCTGCAGTACAGGGCACCTTTGCAGACAAAGCTCAAGCCATCTTACTTAAAGGCTCACTACATAAAGGCGATTTCATACCGTATTTTTCTGATCTAGACATCCATGTCTTTATACAGTCCTCGGC
This sequence comes from Bacillota bacterium, assembly GCA_012518905.1. Classification (GTDB taxonomy): domain Bacteria; phylum Bacillota; class Limnochordia; order DTU087; family DTU087; genus JAAYRF01. The sequence goes on from JAAYRF010000181.1 coordinate 7,135, forward strand.
CATGCAAGGGCCAATGACTCCGAAGCTTTCCTACTGTCTGGAGTTCCAGGAGCGATTCGGTGATCTTGATCCAGAAAAGTTCGGGGTCAGCCAGTTTCAAGTCTATTTCCTCGATGCTGACAACTATCCAACCAGCTGGACACCGCCTTTACCTGGCACCTATGGAGTTATTTGGGGAAAGTATGAACCTTCGGTGCCATCCTGGGGCTTTATGGTTGATCGAGCCCACAGCCTCTTGCAGGACATCCCAGGACAAATAGATAGTCTCATGCACCGGTTTATCGATAAACCCAATGATCGGATCGCTGACTTGGTACGGCTCCTCGGCGTCTATCTAAAACCAGCTGCCTATGAAGTCGCTATCCTCTTAGGGTATGATCCTATAAAAATCTGGACTAAGCCTTTGCCCATGGTCATAAAGCTCGTCGAACCGGTCCTGGAAGATAACAGCTGGAGTGTCTTTTACCAAGGCGTACAGCCTTGGCAGGAGGTAAGAGAAGATCCGGTCTTGCTGCGCAAGCTCTTTGCAGTGGGAGTATCGGGGCTGGAGCGTCTTGTGCGTTCGTATGATACGGCGGAATGGGGTAGAGAGAGCCTGACGAGATAGGTGATTGAATCTCCAAAATACCAAAGGGGAGGCGTTGCCATGGTCTGCCAAAATGGTAAAGAGAGCATGGATTATCAAGGGAAAGCAGCTTATCTTGACCCAATTCTACCCATAGATGAGCGGGTCGATGATCTTGTCGGTAGGATGACGTTGGAAGAAAAAGTCTCCCAGACACTCCATGGGGCACCGGCTATTGCCCGGTTGGGGGTCCCAACGTACAACTGGTGGAATGAATGCCTCCACGGGGTAGGCCGGGCAGGGATTGCTACTGTATTTCCCCAGGCTATCGGTCTGGCTGCCACCTGGAATGCAGATCTGATCTATGAGGTGGCTACCGCTATATCCGATGAGGCGCGGGCCAAGCATCATGAGTTTGTCCGCCAGGGCATCCGAGATATTTACACAGGGCTTACCTTTTGGTCGCCGAATATCAATATCTTTCGGGATCCCCGCTGGGGCCGAGGCCAAGAAACCTATGGCGAAGACCCTTACCTGACCAGCAGGCTGGGTGTTGCCTTTGTTAGGGGCCTGCAGGGAGATGATCCTAGGTATCTTAAGGTAGTGGCTACTCCTAAGCATTTTGCTGTACACAGCGGCCCTGAGGCGGAACGCCACAGCTTTGATGCCGTGGTAGATAAAAAAGATCTTTGGGAGACGTACCTTCCGGCCTTTGAAGCTGCCATCAAAGAAGGCAAGGCCCGCTCCATCATGGGGGCATATAACCGCACAAACGGTGAACCTTGCTGCGGCAGCAAGACTCTTTTAGGAGATATCTTAAGACTAAAATGGGGTTTTGACGGCTATGTAGTCTCCGACTGCTGGGCCATCAGCGATTTTTACAAGTACCACAAAATAGTGGATACCCCGGTGGAGGCTGTGGCCATGGCCATGAACAACGGCTGTGATCTATGCTGTGGTACGTTATACTCCTTTTTGGTGGATGCCGTAAAGGAGGGACTGGTAGAGGAAGCTACTTTAGATCAAGCGGTAAAGCGCCTCTTTAGAGCCCGCTTTGAGCTGGGGATGTTCGATTCGCCGGAAATGGTTGGATATGCCCAAATCCCCTACGAAGTAAATGACTCAGATGAACATCGAAAGCTCGCACTCAAGACTGCCCAAGAGTCGATTGTGCTTCTTAAAAATGATGGTATTTTGCCCTTAAGCAAGGAGATAAAGAGCATCGCAGTCATCGGTCCGAACTCAGATAATCTCGATGCACTTCTCGGCAACTACAATGGCATCCCCTCCCGCTATACGACTCCTTTGTACGGTATCAAAGATATAGTTTCTCCTGAGACTACTGTGTACCACACCCAAGGGTGTGATTTAAAGGATACGTCTACTAAGGGATTTGCCGTGGCTAAAGAGCTAGCTAGCAAGGCCGAGGCAGCCATCCTTTGCTTAGGGCTTTCGCCTCGCATTGAAGGAGAAGAAGGAGATGGCGGCGATCTAGAGGATATTAACCTTTTGGGTGTGCAAGAAGACCTTCTTAGAGCCATCTATGATACGGGAACACCAACAATCGTCGTCTTGATGAGCGGCAGTCCCATAGCTGTAAACTGGGCAGAAGAAAACGCAGCGGCCATTCTCGCTGCTTGGTATCCCGGAGAAGAAGGGGGCAGGGCCATTGCAGATGTCATCTTTGGTGATTACAACCCGGCAGGAAGACTGCCCATCACCTTCTATAAATCCATTGATGATCTACCGGATTTTGAGGACTACCGTATGGAAAACCGCACCTACCGATACTTTAAAGGCGAGCCTCTCTACCCCTTTGGCCATGGCTTGAGTTATACAACCTTTGCCTATAGCGACCTTACGATAACACCTAATCCCATCCAGGCCGGTCAAGGCGTCCAAGTTGAAGTGACGGTGGAAAATACCGGGGATTTGCCGGGAGATGAAGTAGTGCAGCTTTACCTTACTGATCTAGAGGCTTCGGTACCGGTACCCATTCGCTCTTTGCAGGGCTTTAGCCGTATTCATTTAGCTCCCAAAGAAAACAAGACTATATGTTTCACCTTGACACCATATAACATGGCCTTGGTGGATTATGCTGGGAAGCGAATAGTGGAACCCGGTCGGTTCCAAGTGGCTCTGGGGGGCAGGCAACCCATGGGCCCTGGGGAAGGGTCAAAGGACATAATCTTCGGTGAGTTTGTGGTCGAAGGGGAAAGAACAGAGGCAAAGCTCACGGATTAGATACTACACTTAAAGGCCGACATGGGGCTAGCCCCTACCAGCCTGATCAGCCCTTTAGTCCCGTGAGGGAAATGCCTTGGATAAAGGTCTTTTGAGTGAAGAAAAACAGCACCATAATCGGCAGTGTCACCAGGGTACTCGCGGCCATAAGTCCGCCCCATTCTGTTAAGAGGGCACTTCGAAACTGCTGCAGTCCCAAGGCCAGGGTATACTTTTCTGTACTTCTAAGGTAGATGAGTGGGCCGAGAAAGTCATTCCACGATCCAATAAACTGAAAGAGTGCAACAACGGCCAAAGCCGGCTTAGCTAAGGGCAAGATGATTGCCCGGTAGATATAAAATTCCGAAGCTCCGTCGATGCGGGCGGCATCGGATAGCTCTAAGGGGATAGTCATGAAAAACTGCCGGAGGAGAAATACGTAAAAGGCTGGGCCGAAGTATGCGGGCACCACCAATGGCTTGATAGTGTTGATCCACCTAAGCTTATTAAAGATGACGAACATGGGGATCATGGTGACGGCAAAGGGAACCATCATGGTGGCTATTACGATCATAAAGATGCCATCCCGCTCGGGCCAGTCTATGCGGGAAAACCCATAGGCTACTAAGGAGCAGGAGACGACACTCCCCAATACGCTTAGGGCACAGATGGATAGCGTATTATAGAGATAGCGGAAGAAAGGTATGAACTCAATGGCTGTTCGGTAATGTCCCCAGTAGACTTTGCTGGGAACCCACCGGGGGGGAAAGATAAAAATCTCTGTATTGGGTTTTAGGGATGTAGAGATGAGCCAAAACAAGGGTAAGGCAAATAGGGCCGAAAA
>JAAYRF010000182.1 GCA_012518905.1 Bacillota bacterium
AAATCGAGATGAGATCAAACAACTGCTTTTGGCCATAGAGGTCGCGGAGAAGAATGTGGAGCTCTCCGATAATGACTACACTCCCGCCCTGACACTGCAGCAAGCAGAGCTCAATTTAGCCAAGATGAAATTGCAGCTAGAGCAAGCTCGGGAAGGGTTAGCACTGCAGATCAAACAGAGTCATTCGGCTTGGAAGGATGCCGAGGAACGCATCCCAGTACTACAGAAGGGCGTGGAAGAAGCTACAGAAATGCTGCGGCTCTCGGAGCTGTCGTATGAAGCAGATATGATAACCAGCAATGATCTGCAGGATGCACAGCTAGGAGTCTTGGCAGCTAAGAACGACCTGGTCAATGCCATCTTTGATTATAACCTGGCTAAGGCCCGGTATTTCCATGCAGTGGCTCGGCCTCTAGTCGGTGAGCCAGTGCAGCAGTAAGGAGCTGCTTCGTAATGTTGCAGAGAATAGATAATGGAACAAGTAGCATGGTAGTCACTTGGTTTACACTGGCTCTGATTGCAATCGGAGCTCTAGGCGGCCTTGATTCTCCTGTGGCTTTGGCAGAGGGAGTAAGGAATGCTTCCATGCCGGGGGAGTTGGCCCATATGTTATCCCTAGAAGACATTCTAGAAGTAGCTATGGCCAATAGTACCAATCTACAGATAGCCAACTGGGAGCTTCAGGAAGCAAAAGGAACCCGCAGTCAGGTAGGTGCTGCCTTAAAGCCACAGCTAAATGTGGCAGGCCAGCACAAGGTGGAAAATGCCATTAACAACCCAGCGGCGATAGCGCATATAGAGAGTCTACAGGTAGATCCCGATGATCGCTTCAGCTCCACCATGGCGTCCTTGACATGGATCCAGCAGCTGGGTCCCAACGCAGCACTAAAAAGTGCCATAAAGCAGGCAGACATCGGCACAGAGATAGCTAATCTCCGCAGAGAGCAAGCCCTTGCGGAGCTAGTTGCTCAAGTCCAAACAGGGTATCATGGTGTCGTCCGGGCCCATAACGGGCTAAAGCTGGCCGAAGCTGTTCGGGAGCATACTAAGCTTAACGTAGAGGCCAAAGAAGATCAGCTTTTTCTGGGCACTGCCACTCCTTTGGATGTTCTAAAGGAGAAGAACGCATACCTGGAAGCAGAAAACGGTGTACAGGCGGCAAGGATGGGTCTGGAGTTAACGACTCGGGCACTCCTTCAGACCATGGGCCTAGGCGAGGTTAGCACCGAAGAAGTTCTCACCTGGGCACAAGGATTGGCAGAGGCAAATCGACCTGGAATAGAAAAGTGGGACGTGGATTTCGATGCAGCCTACACCTACGCCCTAGCTGCCAGGCCGGAGCTCATCATGGTGGGTAAGCAGAAGGCAATGGCGGAGATTGCCCTAGATCAAGTTAAAGAAGAACGGGATTGGACTGTAAAGCTTGCGGGCCAGTATGGTCCCAATGACAAGACGATCCTGCAGTCTTCCATAGACTCCAATCGGACGCTCATGACTACAGTGGTAAGAACAGAGAGGGAAGAGCTGCCGCCACTTACTCGCGACTATCCTGGTGGTCTTGGCTCTTATAGTTCGAGTGGTAATGGTGGGTTGCCTGAAGCACCTAACCTTGATGTAGACCCCTGGCAGGTGGAACTTAGTCTATCCTACCGATTTGGAGACGGTGGAGCTAAAAAGGCTCAGCTTATGGCCAAGGAAGCTGCTTTGAAGAAAACCGGGCTTCAGGTGGAGCTGGCCAAAGACGGGATTCGCCTGGAACTAAACAGCCTATGGCAGGAGCTAGGTCAAAAGTGGAGGGCATATCAACTGGCTTTGGAGGGCGAAAAAGCTGCTAAGGAGACTTTATCCCAGCTAGAGCTCCTCTATGAGCTGGGCTCAGTCACAGGCAAAGATGTAAGAGAGGGTCGGATCATGGTGCTGCAAGCCGAAAGTAGGGTGCTAGATGCTCACCTAAGCTATGAAGCCCACAAGTGCAAATTGGCTGTGGCTATGGGTATCTCCGGCGAGACTTTAGCTAAGGCAGTGGCTAGGGGTCAGTGGGATGATGTAATGGCGAATCTAGGAGCTGTGCACTTTGAAAAATGAAGACACTTTGCAAGATCGGCGTCGTGATATTCTAGAAGCGGCGGAGCTGGTGTTTGCCACCCGAGGCTTTGCCGCTGCCCGGATGGATGATATCGCTGAAACTGCCGGTGTGGCTAAGGGCACTTTGTACCTATACTTTCGCAGCAAGCAAGTGCTCTTTGTTGAGCTCTTAGAGGCGAGGGCAGAGGAGTATGTCACAACCCTAGATGCCTACCTTAGGGAAGCTAAGTCACTAGCTGATTGCTTGGGTATCCTGGCAACCTTGCGGGGGCAGCTATTTGTCAAAAACCAGCGGCTCGCAGAGTCTATATCACACTCAGTGCCAGACTTTCCCAGAGAACTGCAATATCGGGTGTGGAATATCCGCCGTGCCCTGCAGCGCCCCACTGAAGAAGCTTTGGAGCGATTCTTACCCGCGGACTATCCGGTGCCCCCAAGCCAGACAGCGGCAATAGTCAATGGTGCCATAGATTATCTTGTGGGTATCTGTGTCCTGGACGGGGAGCAGATGGTGTTGTCCGAAGTGGCCAAAGACATACAATACGTACTTCTGCCGGGATTATCTCGGGGAAGGCAGGATAGGGCTTTTAATGAGTTATAGATATCTATAGTGATACCTATATAAACCACATCGATGGTGATTAGCAATGCATGGGCTAGAGGCGGGGGAGAATTGGATGTTAACTGAGTTGTTGGAGTCAGGCTATGCCAAGGATAAAGATCTGAACTGCGCTGAGCAGATACTGCAGGGTGCCAACGAAGCATATGGTTTGGGCCTCGATGAAGATCATCTGAAAGTTGCCGCTGGGTTTGGCGGCGGCATGGCCATAGAGAGTGTCTGTGGAGCATTGACTGCTGCCATCATGGTTCTTGGCAGGCTATATGTTCAGGAAAGGGCCCATGAAAGCAGCCGAATCAAAGATCTTACCCAAGAGCTGTTCGAGCTATATAGTAAAGAGATGGGAAGCATCCATTGTGCTCCCCTAAAGGAGAACTACCGCACTCCCGAAGGCAAGTGCCAGACGGTTATACTCAAGGCAGCGGAGATTCTTGATGGGATAGTCAAACGAGAGACAATTTAAATAGGTTTAGGTCTAAGCCAATCCGGTAATGATTACTAGTAGAAGATGCTGAGAATAAATCAAGCGTCATAGCGGGGAGGAGTTGGACCATGACCAAACTAAATGAAGTATACCTATGTAAGAAGTGCGGTAACATTGTGGAAGTGGTGCATACTGGCAAGGGTGTTCTAGTATGTTGCGGAGAGCCCATGGAGCTCCAGGTGGAAAACACCTTTGATGCTTCCAGGGAGAAGCATGTACCGGTAGTCACGAGGACCGCCAATGGCTACAAAGTGCAGGTCGGCAGTGATCCCCATCCCATGATCGATGTCCATTATATCGAATGGATAGAGCTTATGGCCGATGGTGTGGTTTATCGGGAATATCTAAATCCGGGAGACGCTCCGGAAGCTGAATTCTGTATTGACGCGGAGGATGTCTCTGCCCGGGCCTACTGCAATTTACACTTTCTCTGGACGGGTCAGCCGGAGTAAGAAGAGTGGAAAGCTAAGAGGAACTTGCGCTAAAGGATCGCCCGCTGATGCAGCGGGCGATCTAGACATATATCGCAGTCTCGCTACGTGCCTGCTAATTGCCGATGGAATGGAGAAGCGTACCGCCCTCTGTGTGAATTTCCACCTTCTTTGTTGATCTTATCCAGGATCGTGTGCGCTGGAATTCCTCAAAGGAGAACCCTTTTCTCCGGACACTCTTCTGCCAGCAGACACTCTGGCGATTCCACCGGTAGCCTTGTTTTTTCAGAGATTCCTTAACTAAAAATGCTCCCCACACTGAGATAGTCACATATTCTCCATCCAGGGCAGGCATTGGTGGCAGGGCAGCCCATGGGGCTTTGTGTAGGTAATAGTGCCGATGGATGTCCGCTAGGTATGGACTTTGCCTATCTGTTTCCGTTATGATGGCCAAAGCGTGTTTGGCCCGGGTGATGGCTACATAGAAAAGTCTTCTTTCCTCTTCCTCAATGCTAGATATCTTGTCCCCAAAAACCCGATAGAAAATCCAATTAGGATGGATTAGGGGATAGCTTCGCTCAACCGCATCCAGCAAGATGACTGCAC
>JAAYRF010000183.1 GCA_012518905.1 Bacillota bacterium
ATCAGGACTTGGTCAATGCGCAGCAAGCCCGCAGGATTCTAGATCGCTTGGTAGGCTACAAACTAAGTCCACTACTATGGGCGAAGGTGAAACGAGGTCTTAGTGCAGGGCGCGTCCAGTCGGTGGCAGTCCGACTCATCTGCGATCGGCAAAAGGAGATCGATATTTTTGAGCCCGAAGAGTATTGGTCGGTTGTGGCCAAATTACAGCCATCACAAGGGGGAAACAAAGAGAGCGTTTTTACTGCTAAGCTCCATCAGATAAATGGCAAGAAGGCAGAAATAAAAAACCAGACAGAAGCACACGACATAGTGCAGAGAGCTGGTCAAGAGAAATTTGCTGTCCGCTCCGTGGAGCGCAAGAAAAGACGCAGAAATCCTGCACCACCCTTTACTACCAGTAGCATGCAGCAGGAGGCTTCCCGTCGGCTCGGTTTTACTGCAGCCCGTACCATGCGCGTTGCCCAGCAGTTGTATGAAGGTCTAGATGTTGGATCAGAGGGCACCGTAGGTCTCATAACTTATATGCGCACCGATGCTACGAGGGTAGCAAATGAGGCGCAATTGGCTGCTCGCAAGGCGATAGAAAAGCAATATGGGTCGGACTATCTTCCAGCCAAACCCCCGATGTATAAGAGCCGAGCCGGGGCTCAGGCTGCCCATGAGGCGATTCGGCCTACCTCCATGGACAGAAGACCGGAGGATATCAAATCATTCCTCTCCAGAGATCAGTATCGGCTGTATCGATTGATCTGGGAAAGATTCATGGCCAGCCAGATGGCTCCAGCCATCCTCGATACCGTAGTGGTGTTGGTAGAGGCCGGTGACTATATTTTCAGAGCCAGTGGATCCACCATCAAGTTTCCCGGGTTCATGACCTTATATATTGAGAATACAGATAATGGCGAGCAGACTGATGAAGATGGTATGCTGCCAGATCTGACCAGAGGCGAGCTTCTCAAGCTTTTGGAACTAACGCCCAATCAGCATTTCACACAGCCGCCGCCCAGATACTCAGAGGCGATGTTGGTCAAGACCCTAGAAGAGTTGGGAATCGGCCGACCAAGCACCTATGCCCAAATCATCGACACTATCAAGCGCAGAGGATATGTGACCGTAGAGGATAAGAGGTTTAGTCCCACAGACCTGGGCTGCATAGTGGTAGAGCTGCTTACGGAACACTTCCCCAATATCATTGATGTTGAGTTTACCGCCCAAATGGAAAACCGCCTCGATCAGGTGGAGGAAGGCGGGACAGACTGGGTTGAACTCTTGGAGGAGTTCTGGAGACCCTTTGAGGCTGACTTGAAGAAAGCCGAGGTCCTTATGGAGGAAGTGGAGATAGCCGACGAGGAAAGTGACGAGGTATGCGAGAAATGTGGTCGCCGCATGGTGATTAAGCAAGGTCGCTATGGTCGTTTTCTTGCTTGCCCCGGCTTCCCTGAATGTCGCAACACCAAGCCACTTCTCAAAGAGATTGGTGTGGCATGTCCAGTATGCCAAGGCCAGGTGGTAGAGCGGAAGACTAGGCGAGGAAGAACTTTTTACGGATGCTCCAACTATCCTGAGTGTGAGTTCACCAGCTGGCAGCGGCCGCTGGGAATCAACTGTCCTGAGTGTGGCCAGTTCATGGTGCTGAAGCCTCGGCGGAATAAGGCATCCCAAGCTGTTTGTTCTGTCAAAGAGTGTGGGTATCAGATGGAGCTGGAGCGAGAAAGCTGAAGTCAGGGGGGAGTAGCTTGACACTTCGATCTACTACGATTATCGGCGTACTCAAAGATGGCAAGGGTGCGCTAGCAGGAGATGGCCAGGTCACCTTCGGGGAGAAGGTCATCATGAAGCATGGAGCCAAAAAGGTCAGACGGTTGCATCACGGCCAAGTACTGGTAGGCTTTGCTGGGGCTACTGCTGATGCTTTTACGTTATTTGAACGTTTGGAGAATAAACTAGACGAGTTTCGCGGGCAGTTGACCAGAGCAGCGGTGGAGCTAGCAAAAGAATGGCGCACTGACAGGGTTTTGCGGCGACTGGATGCCTTGCTCATTGCCATGAATGACCAGCAGATGCTTATTATCTCCGGAAACGGAGATGTGATTGAGCCAGATAGTGGCGTGGCAGCTATCGGATCCGGTGGCCCCTATGCTCTGGCGGCAGCTACCGCACTTTTGCAGCATACCGATCTATCAGCAAAAGAGATTGCCCGTAATGCCTTGTCGATTGCATCTGAGATCTGCGTATATACCAATGATGAGATAACTGTAGAGGAAATCGGTTAGCCAATAGGAGGGGGCTGAAGCCATGTCTGAGCTAACACCACGGGAGATCGTGGCCGAGCTTGATAGATACGTGATCGGTCAAGACGCGGCCAAGAGGGCAGTAGCTATAGCCTTACGGAATCGCTACAGGCGGCGGCGCCTACCTGACAAGCTCAAAGAAGAGTTGCTGCCCAAGAATATTCTCATGATAGGGCCCACAGGTGTAGGTAAGACCGAGATCGCCCGGCGCCTTGCTCGCTTGGCAGATGCGCCGTTTATCAAAGTAGAAGCGACCAAGTTCACCGAGGTTGGATACGTCGGACGAGATGTGGAATCCATGATTCGGGATCTGGTGGAGACTAGCATCAGGATCATAAAGACAGCCCATATGGAAAAAGTCCAACCGGAGGCAGCCCAGAGTGTAGAAGATCGTCTAGTAGACATACTGGTGCCTTTGCCCAGCAGGGAATCTGCCTTTAACCCACTGGAAATGCTTTTTGGTGGTCGAGCTGTAGAAGAGCCCAAACCCGATGTCAGCAAAGCGAATTGGGAAGCTATCAGCCAAGAGCGAGCTATAGTCCGCAAGCAGCTCAAAGCCGGTGAACTAGAAGATGACATAGTGGAAATTGAAGTGGAAGATACGACTCCACCTATGCTGGAGGTGTTCTCTGGCTCAGGTATGGAGGAGATGGGAATCAACCTCAATGACATGTTTGGAGGCATGTTTCCCAAACGGATGAAGAAGCGCAAAATGCCCATCAGTGAAGCTAGGAGAGTACTGCAGCAAGAAGAGGCTCAAAAACTCATTGACATGGATGGGATTCAAACAGAAGCTATCCGCCGAGCAGAAAATGATGGGATCATCTTTTTAGATGAGATAGACAAGATTGTTGCCAAAGGGGGAGGCGCCGGGCCTGATGTCTCAAGAGAAGGTGTGCAACGAGATATCCTCCCTATCGTGGAAGGGTCCACGGTTTTGACCAAATATGGACCTGTCAAGACAGACCACATTCTGTTCATCGCGGCAGGAGCCTTCCATAACAGCAAACCATCGGACTTGATTCCTGAGTTGCAGGGGCGCTTTCCCATCAGAGTCGAACTGCTGAGTCTGACAGAGGGTGATTTCCGCAGGATCCTTACCGAACCGGAAAATGCCCTTATCAAGCAGTATACTGCTTTGCTCAAGACTGAGGATGTCACCCTTGAGTTTACTGAAGATGCCCTTGACGAGCTGGCAGCCATGGCAGTCATCGTAAATGAGAGAACTGAGAACATAGGAGCTCGTAGACTCCACACCGTTCTAGAGAGAGTGCTGGAGGACATCTCTTTCAACGCTCCCGAGTTGGCAGGGTCGGAATATGTGATCGACAAAGATTATGTCAACAAACGACTGGCCGATGTGGTTGAAGACCGAGATTTGAGCAGATTCATTCTATAGGTAGGACTTTCTGACTAGTCGAGGGCAAACACACAACAT
>JAAYRF010000184.1 GCA_012518905.1 Bacillota bacterium
CAAAACAAATCCTGCCGACTCGATGGAGGCGAGACAAAGAAGCCTAGTGGAATAGGTCCATAATACCAGGACATGCTAGATAGGAACCTTTGATAAGTAAGAGGCGATATATGTGGACGAAAGCAGACAGACAAAAGACCTGCATGCACGGGCCATGGTACAGTTGAAGCGAGCTATAGCAGAAGAGATGGGTGTTTGGGAAACGGTCAAGACTCATGGCTGGGGGATATTGTCAGCCAAAGATTGTGGCAGAATCGGGGGGAAAATGGCCAGCCATCTTAGCCCCAATATGCTATATAAGCTAGCTACCGCAGAAGGGGCCGTAGACACGGATCTAGAATCCGAGTCTTAGGCCCCATGCTTCTCGAAGAGACGTATCAGCAGGCACAGCGATCCTGATGAGATTGCAGGTGGTAGAATTCATCTCGGAGAATGCACATAAGGTATATCTTCCTCTGTAAGCCCGGCTCTTTCTGGTTACGGACGAGCTTGCCTTCTTTTCTGAAGCCTGCCTTCTCGTAGCAGTTGATAGCCGCTTCATTGTCACTGGCTACCCGCAAATACACCCGGACTAAGCCCATGTCACTGAAGGCGAAGTTCAACAGGGCGGTAACAGTCTCTATCCCATAGCCTTTTCCACGATACTCTGCTTCTCCTATGCGAATCCGCAGCTCTGCTTCACGACTACGCCAAGTGATGTGGTCCAGTTCAACATCGCCGATAGCTTGGCCTTGGCGCGTAGCAATGATCAGCCGTTTGCTCTGGCGGTTGCTGCGGATGCTCTTGTACCATTCTTGGCAGTCTTTTAGTGTCTCCGGGTACCCGTCATCGTCCATATAGTGCCCTACATCGGGATCATTGGTCCATTTGACTATCTTGGGAAAATCAGACGGCAACAAGGGCCGAAGTAGAATCCTCTCCCCTTTAATCGTCATCGCTTAGTGCCACTCCTTTTGAACATTGGCTGCTGCAGTAATAGGTATGCATCCTATGGCTGTTTGGCCTGTGATGTTTACATCTAGTATTCTGTTTAAGATAGCCAGTGACCTCTAAGCAATTGTAGCCAATCGCCCCATTATGGAGCGAATAGACAACTACTCCATCAAGGACTCTCGCAAGAGCTCTAAAACCCTTTTTTCCAGTCTAGAGACTTGACCTTGGGATATGCCAAGGGCTTCTGCCACTTCGCTCTGGGTTTTCTCCTCGAGGAAACGCAGAATAACTATGGTTCGCTCCCGCACAGGTAATCGAAAACAGGCTTGCCTTAATGCATAGTTATCCAGCCACATATCGGTTTCCGGCTCTTTCCCTAGCTTGTCTTCAAGAAGCACAGGCTTACCTTCATCTTCGTGGATAGCATCGTATATGGAGACGACGGGTGTTACTGCATCCATCGCCTCCACGACTTCCTCACGCTCAAGTCCTGCGACCTTTCCGATCTCGATAGGAGTGGGAGCTCTACCGAGCTGTTGCTCCAATTGTTCCCGGGCCTCCATGGCTTTAGCCGCCTTTTCCTTTAGGGAACGGCTCACCTTGACAGCGCCTTCACTCCGCAAGAATTTTCGGATTTCGCCAATCATCAAAGGAACCGCATAGGTCGAAAACCGAACATCATAGGATAAATCGAACTGATCGATAGCTTTCATCAGGCCTACACAGGCCACCTGGAATATGTCCTCCATGTCTCCCCTGCCAGCAAACCGGCGGGCAATACTCATTGCTAATCGTAAGTTCGTCTCTATTAACTGAGCTCTAGCCGCATCGTCTCCAGCTTGAGCCTTAGACACTAGATGGCGGAACTCGTCTGTAGTTAGGATCGAGGATGACGGAAGCTGGATGTTGCCGGGGATATCCTGCATGGCTATCTCTCCCTATGAACCCACCCTTGCCTCGACCGGTGATTTTCTCATTATCAGTGAGGTGCCTTTTCCTATGGCAGAGTCAATGGACACCTCATCCATGTATTCCTTCACGAAAACCAGGCCCAGGCCCATACGTTCGTCTGGCTGTGTGGTAAAAGCTGG
>JAAYRF010000002.1 GCA_012518905.1 Bacillota bacterium
ATGTCCACCCTGAAATCCCTGAGCCCCAAAGCTTTCAAGGCTTCTACGGCAAGTGCCACGACTTCTGCATCAGCAGCATAGCCATTAGTACCTACCAGCTCAACGCCGGCTTGGTAGAACTCCCGTCGCAGCCCTGTCTGGGGTTCCGCATAGCGAAACACATTGGCACTGTAGCAAAGACGAATGGGTTTGGGCTGTTCTTTTAGGCGGGTGGCTACTACCCTGGCGACCGGTGTAGTCACATCAGGCCTTAGCGCCAAGAGATCGCCTTCCCGCTCAAAAAATTGATACAAGTTGCGATCTAAACCAGTGGTGTCTCCGGCACTTACCGCATCGCTAAATTCCATAGTAGGCGTAACTATCTCTCGATAACCCCACTGTCTAAATAGCTTAAGAAGAGTCCCCTCCACCCAACGTTTGCGCTTTGCATCTCGAGGGAGAAAATCCTTGGTACCCCGGGGGGTTTGCACCATCGTATAATCCATCACTCTACCTCCCTTCTTGACTACCTCCGCCAGCTACTCCCATTCGATGGTGGCCGGTGGCTTACAACTGATATCATATACAACTCGGTTCACTGATTTCACTTCTTCCATAATCCTTTGGGATATCCGTTCCAGCACCGGATAGGGAATATGCGCCCAGCTAGCAGTCATACCATCGATACTATGCACCGCTCGAATACCCACCATATGACCATAAGTGCGTTGTCCTTCGTGCACTCCCACTGTGCGGGTATCAGTCAAAACCGCGAAATATTGCCATATGTCCCGGTGGAGGCCTGCCTTGCGGATCTCATCCCGCAAAATGTAATCGGCTTCCTGCAAAATAGCTAGCTTCGTCGCCGTAATCTCTCCGATGATTCGCACTGCTAAACCCGGTCCCGGGAAAGGCTGGCGCCATATCAGATCATCGGGAAGTCCCAATCTTTGTCCTACGGCCCGTACCTCATCTTTGAACAGCCAGCGGAAAGGCTCTAGAAGCTTTAAGGACATATCCTCAGGCAAACCACCGACATTGTGGTGGGACTTGACCAAACCACCCTCGCCGACTCCACTTTCCACTACATCGGAGTACAGGGTTCCTTGGACTAGATAGTCTATCCGACCCAGCTTGGTGGCTTCTTCTTCAAAAACGCGGATAAACTCAGTGCCAATCCTCTTGCGTTTTTCCTCAGGGTCACTTACACCCCTCACCCGTTCTAGAAACCGATCCCGGGCATCTACTGCTATGAAGTTACCGCCAAACCGTTCTTGAAAAACCTCGATGATCTCCTCTGCTTCGTGCTTACGCATGAAACCATGATCCACGAAAATCGAGTGTAGCTGATTACCGATGGCCCGATGGACCAAAGCCGCGGCCACTGTGGAATCTACCCCACCCGATAGGCCGCATACTACCGGCGCATCCCCAACTTCGGCCCGAATCATCTGAATGCTAGTCTCGATAAATGAGCTCATAGTCCACTCAAACCGACAACCACACACCTTATGGGCGAAATCATGGAGAACTCTCTGGCTGGGATCATCTTCTAGTGTAGGCAGCATCTTAAGTCCATGAACCAAACCATCTTGGTCCCGAAGGCTCGTATCCCGCTCCGTGTCGTCAAAGGATACCACCCTGGCTCCTAGCTCCCCCACCAGCTGCTGGAGGCTGGGACCAAGGACGAGTAAAGGAATGTCAGCGGCAAGCAGCCTAGTTATGGTAGCCTGAGCTTCCCTGAGGCTAGCTTTATCGGGCTGACCGACCAGAATAATGCCCCGCGGCTTAGCTGCAAGGACCTTCTCCGGTGATGAGATACCAGGTTGTATCTCCGAGTATACCCTAACCTTCCTCACTTGCCTGGCTACAAGATGGCTATCACCCTGGCCAAAATCAAGCACGATGATCTTGTCCTGAGCTATGTAATCTCGTTTCACCACTTTATCGCTCCATTTCCTCCGATTGTACTTACTTTTGGTATATCTCAGGCTTAAGCACACCAATAAAGGGCAGGTTGCGGTATTTCTCATCATAATCCAATCCATAGCCAACAACAAACTCATCGGGTATATCAAACCCGTTGTAGTGAGGGGCGATAGCTACAGCCCTTCTGGCCGGTTTGTCCAGTAAAGTAACAATTTTTAGACTGGCTGGACGACGGGAACTCAGGTTGTCAACTAGGTACTTTAAGGTCAGGCCAGAATCTACAATATCTTCCACGATCAGTACATGCCTATCGGCTATGGAAGAGTCTAAGTCCTGCAAAATCCGCACTACTCCCGATGTCTTGGTGCCTGCTCCATAGCTGGAGATTGCCATGAAATCTATGGAGAGGGGAATAGTTATCTGCCTAGTTAGGTCAGCCATAAAATGCAAAGCACCTTTGAGGATGCAGATAGCAACTAGGTCCTTCCCAGCGTAGTCCCGGGAGATTTGGGCCCCTAGCTCGGCTACCCGTGTGTCAATCTGTTCTTTTGTCAATAGAACCTTTGCTAGATCGTTTAGCATGGCTCTTGCCTCCTTGTGGCACTGCGATATGTGTTTATTCTACTGCTTTACTCCAGGTTAGATGTCAAATCCTGCCCTGATAGTCAACTAATAAGCCATAGTTTTGCTCTACCCCGTTGATACAGCCCCATCACATTTAGCATACCCTTCCCCAAAAAGCGGTCATCCAGGCAGTTAAGGAGGCAGTCTCAAAAGGCTCCAACCCCGAGAGGGGCCTATTTTGGTAGACTTCCCCATACCGAAGCAAAACCCTGCATCCAAATTCCAGCCCATGAAAGGGGAAAGAGCCAGTAGACTGGCCCTTCCCCATATTAATCAGTTCTATTATATGCCTTGTCACATAGAAAAAGGGCCCCTCTTCCGAAGGACCCTGTCTACCGTTGGTTACATCATCGGAGGCATGCCGCCGCCCATTCCTGGAGCACCGGCCATGATTTCCTCTTCCTCTGGCTTGTCAGCGATCAGAGTTTCAGTGGTGAGCAGCATACCAGCTATACTGGCAGCGTTCTGTAGAGCACTTCTCGCAACCTTAGCCGGGTCGACAATACCTGCCTCCAGCATATCTACATATTCACCGGTTACCGCATTCAGTCCGACACCGGTCTTTAGTGTCTTGGTCTTTTCTACCACTACTGCACCCTCTAGACCAGCGTTGGAAGCGATGAGACGCAAGGGCTCAGCCAAAGCTCTGCGGACGATGTCAACACCAGTACGGGCGTCGCCGGCCACTTCCATGTTATCAAGAGAGTTTACAGCATTGAGTAGTGTTACGCCGCCACCGGGAACGATACCTTCTTCAACCGCTGCTCTGGTGGCAGAAAGAGCATCTTCAATACGATGCTTGACTTCCTTCAGCTCAGTCTCAGTCGCAGCTCCTACCTTAACCACCGCTACACCGCCAGCCAATTTAGCCAGCCGCTCCTGCAGCTTCTCCCGGTCATAGTCGGAGGTTGTCTCTTCAATCTGAACACGGATCTGGCCAATCCGCTGCTTAATAGCATCGGTGCTGCCCTTCCCGTCCACAATAGTCGTCTCTTCCTTGGTAATGATAACCTGGCGGGCAGAGCCTAGCTGGTCCATGGTGGTATTCTCCAGCTTCAGACCCAGCTCCTCACTGATCACCTCACCACCGGTGACAACAGCAATATCACTGAGCATAGCTTTGCGCCTGTCGCCAAATCCAGGAGCCTTTACCGCAGCTACATTCAAAGTTCCCCGCAGCTTGTTGACAACCAAAGTAGCCAAAGCTTCGCCTTCCACATCCTCAGCGATGATAAGCAGCGGCCTGCCCACTTGGATCATCTTCTCTAAGACGGGGAGCAGATCCTGAACAGATGCGATCTTACGGTCGGTAATTAGGATGTATGGATCCTCTAAGACTGCTTCCATGCGTTCAGCATCAGTGACCATGTAAGGAGATACATAGCCCCGGTCGAACTGCATGCCTTCCACTACCTCTAGTTCGGTACCAAAGGTCTGAGATTCTTCTACGGTTATGACTCCGTCCTTGCCCACTTTTTCCATGGCTTCGGCAATGAGCTCGCCAATCTCTTGACTGTCTGCCGAGATAGCTGCTACCTGAGCGATAGCACCTCTGGTCTCGACCTGCTTGGCCATGCTCTTAATGTAATCTACCGCTGTATCCACAGCGTTATCGATGCCCTTTTTGAGTTCCATGGGATTGGCACCCGCGGCAACGTTCTTAAGTCCTTCTCTAATCATCGCTTGGGCCAATACCGTAGCGGTAGTGGTGCCATCTCCGGCTATATCGTTAGTTTTTGTAGCCACTTCTTTGACCAGCTGGGCACCCATATTTTCAAAGGGATCTTCCAACTCAATCTCTCGGGCAATAGTTACCCCATCATTGGTGATAGTCGGAGATCCATACTTCTTCTCAAGTACCACATTCCGTCCCTTGGGACCAAGGGTGATCTTTACAGCATCAGCCAGGGTATTAACACCCTTCTCTAACTTACGACGGGCTTGTTCACTATATAGCAGATCCTTTGCCATCCCTGCATTCACCTTCCTCTAGTATCTTCACTTACACAGCCACAGCTGAATCCAAAGGAGCTACGCTAGCTAATAATGCCTAGCACATCGGATTCTCTCATGATGAGATACTCTTCACCATCTAGCTTTACTTCTGTGCCGGCGTACTTAGCAAAAAGCACACGGTCACCCTTCTTTACGTTCATGGGAATCAATGTCCCGTTTTCGTAGCGACCGGTCCCCACTGCCACCACTTCACCCTCTTGGGGTTTTTCCTTGGCTGTATCTGGTAACACAATGCCGCTCTTGGTCTTCTCTTCCTGTTCTACTACTTTCACAACCACTCGATCAGCTAATGGTTTGATCTGCATCTGGCCTAAAGACCTCCTTTTCCCGACATTCCATGTTATTAGCACTCGTCAACAGCGAGTGCTAATACCAGTACTTATATTACAGAAGCTCTGTTTTAAATGCAAACATTTACAATCCTCGGGATCCGACCTGTGCACCCTATACGTCCAATATACTCCCACTACCTCCATCTTTCGCCAGATTTCGAGCCTTCCTCTAAACCAGGGCTGTATCCTGCTCCAATTCCAGTATGACCCAAATCATTGAAGTTAATCATCCAGCACCCCGTGCGGCACTTCAGCCGATAGCCTTAACCTTCCAGGGGTCTGATCTCGCCTCCTCGGTAGATAGGTACCAAAGACGTGACATCTAAAGCAGTGGCAAACACAACATCAGGCCCATAGCCTTTACCCTTCAACCCAAGACCATGGTCACTACTGGCAATCTGGCTGGGCAACTGCTCAGCCCCATAGTGCTCATAGAGAGCCCGACACGTCCGGGCCCCGTCGGTCAGGCGGAGCTTAGGATCCAACCCCGCGATAATCGCCCCGGCACACAAAGCATCTTCTAAGGAAAACCGCCCGTGGGAGCCTGCACAGACAAGCAGGATGGATCCATCCCAACTAGAGCAAAAATCCACCACCGCTTGCCGGTTAGTCAAAGCCCCAACGATAATTGCACTGGCACCAGCTTGGTGGGCGCCTTGTAAAGCTCTAGTCCCATTGGTGGTAGTGAGAATTACCTCGCGACCTTGCACCTTCTCCGGGGTGTAGTCTAGAGGCGAATTGCCGAAATCAAAGCCTGGCAACGGGTGGGCATTCCGCTCCCCGCCCAGCAGCAAATGCGGCTCCTGGGCTTGTCGCGCCCGAGCCTCCTCCACCGTAGCGAGTGGAATTATCGCCGAGGCCCCATTGCCCAAAGCTGTCACTATGGTAGTGCTAGCCCTGAGAACATCGATGACAATGGCTAAAGTGCCTTCTGCTTGGACCATCTCCAGCTCCGTTGAGATCAGGCATGCATCAACACATCTAGTCAATTCTCTCACCATTTCTCTTTATGGATCACACAATGGGGCCACCGCACCCCGGTGGCCCAAGATTCAACAGCAAATAGCAGCTAACTCAAGAGTCCCTCCAACGCAGACATCTCTAGGCCTCTCCGCTTCCTTAAGGCTCGTACCGCCTCCAGGGATGTTGCGAAGCTATGGACCACGTCACATACTGCACTGGCTACCGCCGCGGGATCGTCCTTACCAGGATAAAGGACATTGCGGCCCACCATGGCACCCCGTACGTTGTAGCCCTCGCCCATGCCTCGCTCGAAGTTTTGGATTGTATCGACAGGGGTCCCCTTTGAAGCTCCACCTAGCATCAAGATCGGCAAGGTGGTGGCTCTGGCGACACGGTAGTATTCAGGCACATATGGAATCTTTAGCCAAAGCCGCTGGGAAGAATCTCCTAAAGCAGACCCGATCCCAATGGTCTTGATCAGCTCATTGGCTTCCATCTTAACCTGATAACCTGAATCCGTTTTTACTACTGGCAACGGCTCTAAGAAGACAGGTAGATCCAGCTCATTACATTCCTTGATAGCCTCAGCACAGTAGGCCAAGGTCTGAATTGAATAGCGGGAATAGTGACCCGTATCCAGGCGGAACATCATCTTGGCCCCATCCATACCTAGCTGGTGCATACGCTCCGCGGTAAAAGCCGTCATCCGGTCATCCATCTCGTATTCTACGCCGGCTAACCCAGATCGGTTCATACAACCGATCAACACCCGCTCATCGAGGAGACCCTTCTTACCATTCTCCTTAAGAAGGTAATCTACAAGCAACAGATCCTCAATGATATCCGGTGTAGCCATGACACCATCAATATCTGAAGCAGCCAATACTCTTAGGATCCTACCTAGGTAATCGAGTCGATCACCCATGGCGACTGGAGCGCTACCCACGTTAGTTACATTGCGGGCAGGGTGATCTGCCGCCAGAATCACGAGCCTACCTTCCTTAGTCAGTTCACTCCGGCGTTTTCGTTCCCGGGCTGCCTCCTCCACCAAGTGTGGTCGGTAGACCCTAGTGTCATTGAGCAGATCCATCATGCCTTCAGTAAAGAAGCGCCGAGTCTGGAAAAAGTAGCTGCCCAAAGCATAATTCACATCCAACCGCTGCTGAACAATGGTCAGATAAGCCTTGGCACTTTCCACGGCAATGGTGCTAGCCTCGTGGGGTTGGGGCATGACTTCAATACCGATGCCACCAGTATAACCGATTTCTAGTAAAGCTGTAATGAAGTCTGCCAACTCCTCCTCGCCAACGGCACTGCCAGAGTAATCAAAACGGGGATGGCTATCGCCGTAGAGAGGATCACTGCTGTCTGTCACACAACTTCCCACATGGATATGGTTCAAATAAGGGGCCAAGGTCTTGAGAACAGCAGGCGTTTCAGGCTCAAGGGAAATCCCCTTAAGCAGGGGCATATGGCTCAGATCATATAGTAGGCCGAAATTCCCGTGTCCACATACATCCTTCACTTGCCGGGCCACGGATACGGCATCTTCTGTTGGACCAATTAGCTGATTCTTACAGCCAGGAGCATCCACTCGGTCAAACATCTCTAGACTAATCCCCAAAGGTGGCCTATCTAGAGCTTCAGCCCGCTCCCTAGCATACGTACAGATCTCATCGAGAGATCGGATCAGAGCCAACTTAGCCTCCTCCCGGTCTTTGAGCCCACTGGCAGTCCCCGGGTCGGTCCCACTAATCATACCTAAAGCTCGGGCCTCTAACTCCAAAGCCTCGTCAATACATGCTTTGATCCGTTCCACGGCCAGTTGCCGTTGAGTCTCGTCTCGACTGCTCACATCCTCCGGTGCAATGAGACCGTCTTCATTAATGAGCTGCACCGGCTGGGCACTAAAAATCACCTGTTTGCCACTGGCCTTTAGTATGCTTGCCACCTTCTGGCGGGTAGCACGGCGCTTGATGCGGGTAATCTCTATTCCCCCGAAGTACGGATCGTCTACCACCTGCTGAATCGTGCGCAATAAGTACTCTTCCCGAGCCTCGCCCCTTTGAACAGAGTTGGTATTGCCTGGCCCCGGAAACGCCATGAAATGTACTAGACTGATCGGGTTCTTTTGCAAAATCATTATCTCTCCCTCCTGTATTTTTTGAGTCTGGCTAGCTTCTACCAAGTAAGCTAGCTACTCTATCCAAACCTTCTGCGATAGCTTGTTCTGATGTTGCATAGGACAGGCGGATGTACTCTTCGATTTCACCGGGCTGTCTGAGCCCAAAAGAGGTCCGGGGCAAAACAGCTACTCCGACCTCATGGAGGAGCTTATGCTGCAAGGCCTTGGAATCTGCCAGACCAAGATTGCGGCATGCTTCTGTTACATTTGGGTAGACATAGAAAGCACCCCGGGGAAAGAAGCAGGAGACCCCCTTGATGGAATTTAGGCCATTAACAATGAGATCCCGGCGTCGTTTGAACTGTTCCACCATGGCCCTAGTAGCATCTTGCGGGCCACGCAGCGCCTCCACCCCGGCAAGCTGTGTGAAGGTAGCAGTACAGGACTCACTGTTGGTCACCAGACGCGCCATATGAACTGCCATTTTCTCGTTCATCACACCATAGCCTAGACGCCAGCCCGTCATAGCGTATGTTTTGGAAAACCCGTCCAGCAAAATAGTTCGCTCCTGCATGCCGGGGATGGCGGCAATGCTAAAGAACTCTCCGTCAAATACTATGCGGGAATAAACTTCGTCGGAAAGCACCCATAAATCATGCTCTAAAGCCATCTCTGCTACTGCCTCTAGGGCCGCGGTAGACAGCACACCACCTGTAGGATTGTGGGGAGAATTCAGGATAATCAGTCGGGTACGGGGTGTGATAAGGGATCGCAGGTAATCGACGTCAAACTCGAAATTCCTCTCTTCCAGCAAGGGCAGAGGTACTGGCTTTGCTCCCATGAAACGGATAACCGATTCGTAAATGGGAAACCCCGGTGTCGGGTATATAGCCTCGTCCCCCGGATTGAGGGTCGCCATGATTGTAAAGAAAATTATTGGTTTGGCCCCGGCTGTAATAACTACCTGCTGTGGGGTCACTTGTATGTGTCTGGTATGGGTAATGTACTCCGCTACAGCCTCCCTAAGCTCCATCCGGCCAGCTGAAGGACTATAGTGGGTTTCGTCATGTGCTATGGCAGTAATGCCTGCTTCTTTTATATTATCTGGTGTAGCAAAGTCCGGCTCTCCAATGGCAAAACTAATTATATCCCTACCCTGAGCCTCCAACTGTTTTACCTCTGCCAACACTTCGAAAGCGGTCTCTGTTCCCAGATCTTCCATGCGGTCCGCTATTTTCATTGGTTTCCCCCCAATAATTTCAGTCAACCGTTTCTGCCATTATACAACAAACTCAATATGGAAGAAAGCAGTAGTCAGTTGGCCGGTGTTTCTATACAATAGGATCCGTAGCCTATGTATGAAGAAGGAAGTGATATTGTGACGAGCACCATCAAGATTGGGATCATCGGCTATGGTAACCTAGGCCATGGCGTAGAAAAGGCCATACAGCAAAATCACGATCTAGAACTGGTGGCAATTTTCACCCGGCGCTCACCTCAAACAATCCGATCAGAGAGCAATCTCCTGCCCATCTCCAGTATCGATGCATACAAAGATCGAATAGATGTCATGATCCTCTGCGGTGCATCATCGAAAGATTTGCCGGAGCAAGGGCCGTTGTATGCGGCCTCCTTTAACACAGTAGACAGCTTCGATCTCCATAGCAGGATACCGGAGTATTTTATCGCAGTAGACAAAGCTGCCAAAAAGGCGGGCAAGCTCAGCCTAATCTCCATCGGATGGGACCCTGGTCTTTTCTCATTAGCTCGGTTGCTTTTTGCCTCGGTCTTGCCGGAAGGCAAGAGCTATACCTTCTGGGGCAAAGGAGTCAGCCAAGGACATTCAGTAGCCATCCGCAGGATTCCTGGTGTCAAACAGGCTGTGCAATATACGGTGCCGGTACCAGAGACTGTGGAGGTAATCCGCCAAGGTGCCCACATGGAACTCATTCCTAGGGACCAGCACCTGCGCATCTGCTACGTTGTAGCTGAAGACAGCGCCGACACGAAATCCATTGAAAAGACTATCAAGGAAATGCCCGGGTACTTTGCCGATTATGATACCACAGTGCATTTTATCACAGAAGATGAGTTTGAGTCTAAGCATACCGGCATGCCCCACGGCGGATTTGTGATCCGCTCCGGCACCACAGGTCAAGCCCATCAGCAGCAGATAGAATTCCGCTTAGCCTTGGAGAGCAATCCCGAGTTTACTGCCAGTGTCCTGGTTGCCTACGCCAGAGCCGTTTTCCGGCTCCATCAAGCTGGAGAGATAGGTGCCCGGACTATCTTCGATATTCCCTTGGGATACCTTTCGCCGGATTCGCCTTCGGCTCTCCGCAAGGCCCTCCTTTAGGAGCCGTCTCGTTCTTAAGAATAGTTGTCCAAAAGCAGAAAACAGACCATCAACAAAGGGCAAACACCCGCTAATACCGGCGGGTGTTTCACTTGTTACGAGCAGTCTTTAACAACGCTCCCTGTATTTCCTCTATTTCTTGGGTACGCTGGCCCAATCGGCCAAAAAACGCTCAATGCCACTATCAGTTAATGGGTGTTTCGTCATCTGCACCATGACTTTATAGGGTACTGTGGCAATATCGGCACCGGCTTGAGCTGCCTCGATCACATGCAAGGGGCTGCGAATGCTTGCAGCAATTATTTCAGTGGCAATACCATGGATAGCGAACATATCTGCTATATCAGCAACTAATGCCATCCCTTCATGGCCAATATCATCCAGCCGACCCGCAAAGGGGCTGACATAGGTAGCTCCAGCCCTGGCACACAAGAGCGCTTGAGCCGGAGAAAATACCAAGGTGAGGTTAGTTTTTATGCCTTCCCGAGCCATAATCTTCGTAGCCTTTAGCCCTTCAATAGTCATCGGCACCTTGATAACCACATTGGGATGCCATTTAGAGTACTTCCTGGCCTCTTTGACCATTCCTTCGACATCCATGCTGACCACTTCCGCACTGATGGGGCCATCCACTATCTGGCAGATGGTGTTGATCACATCTTTGAAGTCTTTACCCTCTTTGGCGATGAGGGATGGGTTGGTTGTCACCCCACAGATAACGCCCCAACTGTTCACCTCACGGATTTCATCGATATTCGCGGTATCTAGAAATAGCTTCATCGTAGTCACCACCCGCTCTTCTCAGAAGAGTCAGGCAGTACTTCACCTCACTTCTTTCAAATCTATATCCCCATATATTACCATTAAGATATCATGCTTGTCCCATTACTGCAATCCAATTGAGCTTTTGTGTCTTACCTAGTCCTCTGCCCTACTCCAGCTAGGATTGTAGAACAGATCCGCCTTCATCTTTTGGATTGCTTGGTGGTCTGGTAGGAACCCTATATCGTCCTTTTTCACAGGCAGAAGCACGACTTCAAAGGTCAGCGGTTTTTGGCGAAGCAAAATCGCTCCTAGCTTAAGACCTTTCTCCCACGATAGATCAGTCTCCACCAGTTCATCGATGGACTTAGCCCACGAAGGCAGTTGACGAATGGTAGCCTTCTCCAAGAGCCGTTCGGCCAAGGCTGTGAGAAACTTTTGGTGACGCCCTAATCGAGCCATTTCCGAGGACAAATCACCTCGGTACCGCACGTAGCGAAGAGCCTCCTCGCCGCAAAGCCAATGGGTGCCCTGCTCTAATTCATACTCAAGTTGACCGTCGTCGTAGTAGCGAATGGGATGGTCAACACTCAACTCAACCCCGCCTACTGCGTCCACTAAGCGAGTAAAGCCAACATAGTCCACCAAGGCATAATGATGAACAGGAACGTCTAGCAACTCCTCTAAAGCTCCTTGCACCCCTGGAATACCCCCCGCGGCAAAGACATCTTTCAACTGGCCGCGATCACCATTAGGCAGGTTCACCACCACTTCCCCCGGCAAAGCCAAAAACCGGACGGATTTGCTAATGGGGTGGATAGTGGCAACAACTAGTGCATCGGCTTTGCAACCAAAGTAACTAAAAGTAGCTGGGTATTCATCCCCTAGTAGCTCCCCCTGTGTTACAACCTCTAGGGGGATGTCCATCCCGATGATCATTATGTTAATGCTCTCATCGCCCAATACTCTAAGCTCTTCCCAATAGCGATAGCCCAGCCAACCACCAGCCGTGAGCAACAAGGCTAAGATTGCCAATAAGAGCCAACGGGCTACCCGACGGCCTCGCCTGTCAGCAGGCCGCTGTGACTGCTCAGGCTCCTGGGTGACACCCATCTTCAGCCCTCCCCATCGAGGCTCCTGTGTTCTGCTTAGCAGGATGCTCTAACTAGACCTTTTCGTGCAATACTAACGAATTAAAGACAATAGTTCCTCTAAAAAGACGACAAGCTCCGCTCACAAGGCAAGTTATTAGCTTACACCTCCCCCAACCGCAGATTAGGGGCTGCGTTAAGATCCCAGGGTGAACGTTCCCCTCGGCGATACCGGTAGTATCCTGCACAAGCAATCATAGCAGCATTATCAGTGCAAAGTACCGGCGATGGGTAGTATACTCTCATCCCCAAAGCATTTGCTACGGCACTGAGCTCGCGGCGCAAGGCCTCGTTGGCTGCTACCCCGCCAGAAAGGAGCACTGTTTGAACGCCATAGGCCTTTGCGGCGGCCACAGTCTTTGTCACCAATACATCGACGATAGCTGCCTGCAAACTGGCTGCAATATCAGCTATGGGCAAATCCTCGCCCCTTTGCTCCATGTTGTGCACGTAGTTTATGGCGGCAGTCTTCAAACCAGAAAAGGAAAAATCATAGGTATCTGCCTGAATAAGTCCTCTAGGAAAATCGATGGCCTTGGGATCGCCTGACCGAGCCAATCGCGCAATCTCTGGGCCCCCGGGGTAGTTTAGCCCCAAGACCCGGGCGATCTTATCGAAAGCTTCACCGGCTGCATCATCCCGGGTTCTCCCTAAGATATCATAATGGCCGAAGGTGTCTATATACAGTAGATCCGTATGACCACCGGAAACAGTCAGGCACACCAAAGGTGGTTCTAGTTCTGGATACTCCAGAAAGTTGGCGTAGATATGGCCCTCGATATGGTTTATGCCCACCAAGGGACATTCCAAGGCTAAGGCCATGGCCTTAGCTGCACTCAAGCCCACCAACAAAGCCCCCACCAAGCCCGGCCCATAGGTAACAGCAATAGCATCAATATTTTGCAGTGATGCACCCGCCTCCTTCAAGGCTAGGTCAATAACGGGCATGATCAATTCAATATGCTTCCGGGAGGCGATCTCCGGCACAACACCACCGTACAATCGGTGCAGATCAACCTGGGACGCGATGATATTGGACAATACCTCTCGTCCCCCCCGAACAACTGAAGCTGCTGTCTCGTCACAACTTGTCTCTATACCAAGCACCAAAGAATCCTGACCTTTAGTCTCCAAAAACCCCTGCTTTATAGTCAATGGCTCTCCCCATTTCCAATTGCCAATGATCTGCAAAGCATCGGCATCGTAAAACACCAAGACTCACTTGCTATAGAAGCTCCTTCCACATGATAATGGCATCCTCGTTATTATCCCGATAATAGCCCGGGCGAATACCTGCGTCGACAAAGCCCATGCTCACATATAGATTGTGGGCCACCATGTTAGACACTCTAACTTCCAGGGTTATGCGGTGCATATTGCGGGCTCGGCCGATGATCTCAACGGCTTCCAGAAGCTGACGACCAATCCCCCGCCCTCGATA
The DNA here is from genome assembly GCA_012518905.1 of Bacillota bacterium. GTDB lineage: Bacteria > Bacillota > Limnochordia > DTU087 > DTU087 > JAAYRF01. The sequence continues at coordinate 13,679 of JAAYRF010000002.1, forward strand.
CGCGGGGTGCACAGCGATGGTGGTAATATGTCCTTCGTCGAGAACCAGCCACATACCTATATAACCGACTAATATGCGGTCTTGGGTCCTGGCTACTGCATAATACGCACGATCGTTTTCCAAAAGCTCCGAAAGAAAGGCATAGCGGGACCAAGGGGTAGGAAAGGATACTCTCTCTATGCTTAAAACTCCATCCAAATCCCGAACCCGCATCGGTTCAATCTCAACAGGTAAATACCCTTGTTTGGAGACTTCTGTACTCAACGCCCTTCAGCTCTCCCTTCTGTGCAAAGCATGTGGTGGCCATGGAAAGCTAGCTAGACCTTTGGCTCTGGGCCTTAAGTCTCCGTTCTGCCTCTGACAGGCGCAGATATAAGGGGGTAAGAGTCAACGGATCATGCTTTTCGCCAGCCAACAAGCGCTGTCCACCCAAAATAGCTATACTAGATGCCCGCAGACACATGCTGTTAGTAGTAGGCACAATCATTCTCTCCTGGGCCAGTGCGTAAATAATCTCCCCATAGGCTATGGCACCGTCCCCCACGAAACAAACATCGCCTTCTACTTCATCTAGAACCTCTTTTACGAAATCCGCAACAGGGCCAGCCCAATATCGAGTGACGGCAGCGGGCAAACCCTCTGTTTCATATAGACAACCATAGACCTCTCGATGCCTCGCATCAACTAGTGAGCAGACCCATTGCGCTGCAAAGCCCACCTGGAAAGCCAACCCCTCTAGAACCGTCACTCCTATCAACGGCTTCTGCCAAGTGTAAGCCAAAGCCTTGGCAGTGGCAGCTCCAATACGTAGTCCTGTAAAAGAACCAGGACCTAAAGCTACAGCTATGCCTGCTAGATCGTCACCCAACCAGCCGGCGTCCCTTAAGACCCTCCTCAAGGTCGGCAGTAGCCGTTCTGAGTGTGTCGCCTGGATATTGAGAAGATATTCAGCCACAACCTGCTCCTTTTCAACGAGGGCAACACTTCCGGTGGCCATGGATGTATCTATCCCCAAAATCCGCATGCTCCACCTCCTTTTCCAGCTGCCTCAACAGCTGCCTATATCTGTCCCCCACAGGTGTGAAAGTAATCTGTCGTCTATCATCGGGCACCGACTCTCTCTTGAGCTCTACTTGGAGATACTCCTTGGGGAAATAGTCGGCCACAAGATTCCCCCATTCCACCACAGAGATTCCGCTCCCGCGAAAGTACTCTTCGTAACCTAGATCTTCCCATTCCTCTTGCCGCTCCAACCGATATGCATCAAAATGATAAAGTGGTACTCTCCCAGTATATTCATGGATCAGGGAAAAGGTGGGGCTTGTCACGACACTGTCATTGATCCCCAGACCGGCAGCAATGCCCTTGACAAAAATGGTCTTCCCTGCCCCCAAATCTCCTACAAGGCTGATCACATCTCCCCCACTTAGCCACTGGGAGAGTATACAGCCCAGGGCTTGAGTCTCCCCGGGCCCGTTACTCCAGACTGTTAGTGATCTCATTTTCTGCCTCCCAATTACCAGGGTTTCTTTTCCAGAATGCCCCTTTGCTTAAGTTCTATTCGGGACAGCACGGGAATTCCCTGCCAGATGGTATCTCCTACTGGCTCTAGCTGGCGTTGCGAAAAAAACAGGGCCCTACGGCCCTGTATGGTTTGCCCTCATGTCTTACCACTCAACCAACTGAAGCTGTCTCCTTGGGCACCTTCTTGGCGGATCCCGCTAGACGAATCACCGCATTTTTCAAAGCAAATAGCTCGAAGGGTTTAACCAAATGAAGATCCGCTCCAGCCTGTAAAGCCTGTGCCATTAGCCTTGGTGAGCGCAAGCCTGTATAAGTGATAATCACCACTCTTCCACCAAACTCCTGACGGATGCAGCGGGTAAGCTCTATACCATCCATAAGTGGCATTCGAATATCTATCAAGGCTATGTGGACTCGGTGTTTCTTTAGAAGACTCAAAGCTTCTCGACCGTTGGCAGCCTCCGCTACTACTTGCAGCCGGGAATCTGCTGTCTCCATAAAATCCCGGAGTACGTGGCGAAAAGGCAGGTAATCGTCGGCGATCAGTATATTAATCACTACCAACATCTCCCCTAGAGTAGGAATGGTAACATAAACATTCGCTGCTTACTGGGAATGTCCTGCCTTAATAGGCAATAATGTTGTAAATTGTTGTAAACTGTGCCGCATTGCTGTCAATGCGGTCCGTATAGCGTATTGTCTTGTAACTGTGTTATTTTCCCACAACCTGCCCCGCGATAATAGTCACCTCTGCCCGGGAGCGAACATCCAGGGGATCGCCGGACCAAAGCACCAAATCTGCTTCTTTGTTGGCTTCAATACTCCCAATCAGGTTCCCCACGCCCAATATCTCTGCAGGATTGATAGTAATAGCCTTCCACGCTTCCTCTTCAGGTAGCCCAGCTCGGACCGCCAAAGCTGCCACTACCGGAAGATACTTTAGGGGAATGACAGGGTGGTCTAGTGTAAGAGCTACTTTGATACCAGCCTTAGTCAGAGCTGCCGGTGTTGTAAAGCTCAGTTCCTGAAGTTCTACCTTGGAGCGCGAGCTCATCGTAGGTCCTACTATGGCTGGTACGCCCCGCTTAGCCAGTTGCTCAGCGACCTTTCGGCCGTCAGTAGCATGCTCTATTACAATTCTCACTCCGAACTCGTCGGCTATGCGCAAAGCGGTCATAATATCATCGGCTCGGTGGGCATGGGCACGCAAAGGAATCTCCCGACGCAGGACCCTAACCAGTGTCTCCATCCGCAGGTCTCGTTCCACGGCTTCTCCTGAGCCCTGCTCACCCTTCTCCAGCCTATTCACATAATTCGCAGCCTCGACAAGGTTCTCCCGCAGTATGGCCGCTGTAGCCATTCTAGTCGTGGGCATCTTCTTCTGTTCTTGATAGACTCGCTTTGGGTTCTCTCCAAAGGCCACTTTTAGGCCCGCATCCTTGGAGACTACCATCTCATCTACCACGGTCCCGTAGGTGTGGATGATGACACCCTCCCCGCCCAGGACGTTAGCGCTTCCCGGCACTACGCAGATAGTGGTAACTCCATTGATAGCTGCCTCCCTAAGGCCCATTTCACTTGGATTGATGCCATCGATAGCCCTCAACCATGGCGTGGCAGGCTCAGTTGCCTCATTGTAATCCCGACCTTCACTGCCATAGCCTTCCTCATCGAGCCCAGCATGGGAATGGGCATCTACTAGACCAGGCGTTAGTACCTTGCCAGTCCCATCTATGATATGGGCTCCCTCTGGGATAGAAACGTCTTTGCCGACGGCTTTAATTCTCGTACCCTCTATGAGGACTGTGCCCTTGTCGATCACACCTTGGGTGATAGTCAAAACTCTCGCATTCTTAATTGCTAGCATTTCCAGCAGTCGGTCCATTCCCGCCTGCCCTACACCTCCGTTTAGCATTTTCCGCCGCCACTTTGACTAACTGTCGAAAGAACTCTAGGTGCTCAGGATAGTACTCCACCATAAGCTCGGGATGCCACTGTACGCCACATACAAAGCCACGGGACTGATCCTCGATAGCCTCAATAATCCCGTCCTGACTCTTGGCAGTAATACTAAACCCCGGGGCGGGGATCTTGATAGCTTGATGATGAAAGCTATTAACCCTTGCCCCTGCCTGGCCCAAAGCCTGCTCCACCCAACTGCCAGGCTCAGGTTGAACCCCATGGGTGGGATACCAGCGAGGGGCATCTTGCACATGCTTGAGGACATGCCCTTTCACTTGGGACGGTATATCTTGGTATAACGAGCCTCCAGCGGCGACATTGAGCACCTGGATGCCTCGGCAGATACCTAGTATGGGCAGATTCCTTTCCAGGGCTAGACGAGCCACAAATAGCTCCACTCGGTCCCAAGCCGGGTCAACGCCGCCTAGGCCCGGTATCGGTTCTTCACCAAAATGCACAGGATCAACATCCACACCCCCAGGCAACAGAATACCGTCAACAAACTCTAACAGACGTCCAATGCCCTCCTCGTCATCGATGGCCGGGATTAGAAAAGGCAATCCGCCCACCGCTTCAATGCACCTCACATAGGGTTCATTGACGTAGAATCTGCCATTGCCTTCCGTGGTATGTCCACACGTAACCCCAATCACTGGCCTTGCGCTAGCGCCCGGCGTAAACCCAGACGAGCTATCTCTCATCTTCTCACCCCAACATCCACAACTGTGTGCAGATCGCGCAACACAAAAGACGCCACCGGCGTCTTTGGCGTACGCGCAGAAGACCGATAAGTCAGCCATTCCTCTGCAACCTTTGACCTAGATCTTAACTAGGCCCAGGCTAATGGCCAGTGCCTCATCGATCTTCATCATTGTGTCTGCATCTAAATTAGTAATTTTCTCTTTGAGCCGCCTCTTGTCTATGGTCCTAATCTGCTCCAACAAAATGACTGAATCCTTGTCCAGCCTGTGGTCAGCAGCAGATAGCTCTACATGTGTAGGAAGCTTGGCCTTCTTAATACGTGACGTAATAGCAGCGACAATAGTTGTAGGGCTATACTTGTTGCCGATGTCGTTCTGCAATATTATAACGGGCCGTGTGCCTCCTTGTTCTGAACCAACAACTGGATTTAGGTTGGCGTAATAAACGTCTCCTCGTTGTATTTGCACTAAAATCACTTGGCCCCCGCTAGCTGCCGCTCGTAATCTTCCAATTCAAATCCGTAGTTAACTTCACTCTCCTCCGCAATCTGTAGGTTAAGCTGGGCCATACGTCGATAGCCTTCAATCAGCTCTTCCCTCAGTCGACATCGCCGCCGCTCCATAAGGTAGAACCTCATGGCTTCCCGTACAAACTGGCTGCGACTACCCTGTAGCTCACGTACCACTTCGTCCACCTGCTCCAACAGATTACTTGGTAGACAGACCATGATTCGCTTTGTTGAACTCACTGTCGAGTAGCCCCTCTCTTGGTCAATGCCAACCCATCCACACCAATCCTAGTATATGCAAACGATGGCAGAAGCTAAAACCTCTCGCCACCAATCCATCAGACTGACGCCCCCATCAGCCCCTAGGATCAGTGGTACAGACCGTGATAGTGACTTATTCCACTTACCTAAACCAAATTCCTCTCTTTTCGGGGAAATTATCTATTACCAACTGACTACAACACTCTTGCTTCCTACTCTCAAATTAGGCAAGAACTTCCTCACATAGTAGAAGCAGTAGCTGCTTATCCATACAAAACGACCGGAGGTTTCCCCCCGGCCGTCTATATATCTAGATTACATATTGATCGATTTACGAAATCGTCAACTCAGTATCCTTATCAAAGAGATGAATCTTGGCCATGTTCAGCACTACCTTGTGTGGCTCGCCGTCAGTGGCTCGAGTGGTCGGATCCAAGCGAGCGATGAAGCTGTGGCGTCCTGTGGAGAAGTAAGCATATACTTCAGCACCCATGGGCTCTGTTACGTCCACCATAGCAGTCATCATAGAAGTCTCCACTATGTCGGTGGCCAACTCGGCATCTTCAATATCCTCTGGGCGGATACCGAAGACTACTTCCTTGTTGACATACTTGCCTATATTCTTGAACTGAGCGGCTCTAGCCGGATCAATAGTCAGCTTGAACTCGCCACCGTCAGCAACATAATTGTCTCCATCTTTTCGTACCACAACATCCATGAAGTTCATAGCGGGGCTGCCGATAAAGCCAGCTACGAAGAGGTTGTTAGGCTGGTTGTAGATCTCCAAGGGAGCACCGACCTGCTGGATAAAGCCGTCTCTCATAACAACAATACGATCGCCCATGGTCATGGCTTCAGTCTGGTCATGGGTAACGTAGATGATAGTCGTCTGTAGGCGGTTATGCAACTTGGAGAGCTCAGCTCTCATCTGTACACGCAGCTTAGCGTCGAGGTTAGACAGAGGTTCGTCCATGAGGAAAACCTTTGGCTCTCGAACAATAGCTCGTCCTACAGCAACACGCTGTCTCTGACCTCCGGACAGAGCTTTGGGCTTCCGGTCCAAGAGGTTCTCGATGCCCAACATGCGGGCCGCTTCTTTTACTCTCTGGTCAATCTGTGCCTTGGGGAACTTCCGCAGCTTCAGCCCAAAGGCCATGTTGTTGTAGACATCCATGTGGGGATAGAGTGCGTAGTTTTGAAAGACCATGGCGATATCCCGGTCTTTGGGGGGAATATCGTTGACAACTGTGTCGCCGATTAAGATAGTACCCTCAGTAATCTCTTCTAGGCCAGCCACCATTCTTAGGGTGGTGGATTTACCGCATCCTGAGGGACCAACTAAAACGATGAACTCCTTATCCTTAATTTCCAATGAAGCATTGTTAACAGCTATAACATTGCCGAATCGTTTACTGACGTTCTGCAGTGTAACTCCTGCCATTCGTATATTGACCTCCTTCTATATCCAACATGGCATGTAAGTCTGCCAACAGACCATTAATCCGTACCTACAACTGGTTTTCGCGCTCACCCCCCGGGGTATAGTGATTCTATCTGCATAATAGTGACTTCAGAGAGACGTCACAACCCGAAGGGAAAACACTTGCACAAATATTAGCTCCAAGCACATAGTCTTGGCACAAATACAG
>JAAYRF010000185.1 GCA_012518905.1 Bacillota bacterium
ACCATGACCCAGGGGCTGCGGTCACTGTCCGGAGCCAAGTTGCGCTGGGCTCTGGAACGGTTCACTAGTAACCCGGTAGCCGGGCTCTGTACCGGTGCTTTGCTAACTGCCTTGATCCAAAGCAGCAGTGGGATTATGGCTGTGACAGTGGGACTAGTGGATGCCGGACTTCTCGATCTGGAGCAAGCGTTAGGGGTGATCCTTGGAGCAAACATCGGGACTACCTTGACAGCTCAACTCCTATCAATGCATTGGGAGAGCTTAGCACCGGCAGCCATATGCTTTGGCACCATAATGTACATCCTAGGAAAATCCAGGGGTTGGGGTCAGATAGGAGTTGTCATAGCCGGTGCTGGCGGGCTCCTATGGGGAATTGACCTTCTTTCCATGGCTCTTCGGCCATTAACGTATGTACCTGTTGTGACCCGTCTCATTTTGCAGTGGGAAAAGAACCACTACTTTGGTATACTTGCAGGGACGATACTTACCGTCGCTCTGCAAAGCAGTGGGGCTACCATTGGTTTGGTGTTAGCCCTTGCTGGCGAGGGTCTGGTGGGCTTGCCAGGTGGGATGGCCATCGTTTTAGGAAGCAATATCGGTACAGTCATGACTACACTTATAGCCAGCATTGGGACAGAGCGGGAAGCCCGCCAGACGGCGGTAGCAGACCTTTTGTTCAACATTCTGGGTGTTCTAGTGGTACTGCCCTTTTTTCAGTTTGTCTCGGCTCTTCTACGGGCTGGTTCTCAGGATGTTGTGCATCAAATAGCCAACGGGCACACACTATTTAATGTGTTGACGGCAATGGTGGCTTTGCCCATGATCCCTTGCCTAGCAGCGCTGGTCAGAAGATTGATTCCCAGGTGATTGGGGGAGAGTCCTCGGGCAAAGTCTGGTGACATGCGGGGCTATTTCAGCGAGGAATATGAGTGGAAGAGAGAAAGGAGCGAAGGCGGTACTTAGTAATGGGTCCGCCGCGTGCATTGAACATTTGGCAAGCAACGGTATTGGGAATCTTCCAGGGCCTAACGGAATTTCTACCGGTTAGTTCATCGGGCCACTTAGTTCTACTGGAGCAGTTGTTTGGGCTGCAAGAACCGGATCTCACCTTCGATGTAATGGTGCATTTGGGAACGCTTCTTGCAGTTGTGGTAGCGCTTTGGGAAGAGATCAGCCTTCTTCTTATGGGTCTTAAACCGTCGACCAAAGGCATCGATGGTGAGCGCATTAAAGCTGGCCGTAGATTGATTTTGCTTCTCGTGGTGGGCACTATACCGGCAGCTATTGCTGGTCTTGTGGCTAAGGACTTCGTTGAAGGGTTGTTTGGTTCGGTCTCCTTTGTAGGTGTGGCCCTATTGATTACCGGAACCTTGATATGGTGGGCCGAGGGAAGGCCCCGTACCGGTAGATCCTTGGAAGAAATGGTGCCTCTGGATGCTCTATGGATTGGCATTTGGCAGATTATCGCTTTGGCTCCCGGTATTTCTCGCTCTGGCTCTACTATCAGCGCTGGCCTAACTCGGGGCTTCAACCGGGTAGACGCTGCTCGCTTCTCCTTTCTTTTGTCAGTGCCAGCCATAGCCGGAGCCGTTGTGCTGCAGATGGATGATCTTATGCTGGCAATCTCTAGCGGTGCGTGGGGACCCCTCTTTGCAGGTACGGTGGCTGCAGCTGCAACAGGATTTGTGGCTATTCGGGTGCTCTTGCAGCTGGTGAAAGATCATTCCTTGCGGATTTTCTCTTACTATACATGGACTATTGGGTTGCTCGTGTTGATTTTGCCACTTTTTTTACACTAAAAGTGAGAAAATCGCCATAAACTCCTTGACACCTGGCTCATGCTAGGCTATAATCGGCAGTAAATATCACGCTTCCCAGGGAACAAATGCAGCCAATAACATCCCCTGGGGGTAGAGGGAGAGGGGTTTTTTATGACCAGGTTTCGGATGCTGTCAGCTTTCTTGGTAGTCTTCATGGTGCTGACAGCGACAATGGGTGTTGGAGCAGCAGAGGCGCTCAAGATCGGAGTGGTAGGGCCCAGAACAGGTCCAGTGGCAACCTACGGCTTATCTGTGATCCACGCTGTAGAATTAGCAGTAGAAGAAGTTAACAGCGCTGGAGGCATTGCCGGTCGAAAGATCGAGCTCATTATCGAAGATAACAAGGCTGATGCTATTGAGACTAACAATGCGTTCCGCAAGTTGATTTCTCGAGATCAGGTCCACGCCATCATCGGTGCTGTGGTCACTGCCAATAGTATCGTAGGCGCCCAGGTAGCTCAGATGATGAAAGTACCCATGATTACACCTACCTCTACCGCGGAGAAAGTGACGCAAGAGGGTGATTACATCTTCCGCTCTTGTCTCATTGACCCCGTTCAAGCAGTGATCATGGCGAATTTTGCCTACAACACTTTGGAGCTAAGAGAAGTTGCTATTCTCACCGCCCAGACCAATGACTATAGCGTAGGGCTCGAGGATGTCTTCACAAAGGTATTTACAGAGCTCGGAGGTAAGGTAGTGGCTGCCGAGTCCTATAGTGAAGGTGACCAGGATTTCAAGGCTCAACTTACGAAAATACGGGCAAGAAAGCCAGAGGCTGTCTATGTGCCTGGATATTACACTGAGGCAGGCCTCATCGCCCGCCAGATGCGTCAGCTGGGTATGGATCAGCCCATCCTCGGTCCTGATGGTTTTGATTCACCGGAGTTATTCGAAATCGGTGGAGACGCTATTTTGGGAAGCTACTTCACCAATCACTATGCCAAGGAGACCGACGATGAGATCGCTCAGAACTTCTTGAATGGGTACCGAGCCAAGTACAACGCAGATCCTGATGGTTTTGCAGCTTTAGCATATGATGCGGCTATGATTTTGTTTGACGCCGTAGGTCGGGCTGGAGATGCTGCTTTCTCCAAGAACCTAGCTGTGGCCAGGACCGCTATCCGGGACGCGATAGCTGACACTAAAGACCTTAAGGCCGTCACTGGCACCTTGACCCTCGATGAAAACCGCAATCCTGTGAAGAGTGCGGTAATCCTCAAAGTGGTAGACGGTGGCTACGAATTTGTTGAAAGAGTCGAGCCCTAGGCGAAACAGAAATACTTTCGAACATTTGCTATTGGGTCATGGACGGTCCCAAGTGGCCGTCCATGGCCTTGCCATTGGTTGAGCTGGACATCGGCCAAGGTTTCTAGTATGTTTGTCTATGTGATGTATACGCTTGATGAAAGTGTATGGTAGTGGGCCGTAGGCTTACTATCGCTATGCCGTTTAGTGGCGGCATTGGCTTTTTTGGGGGAAGGTGAGGATGTGGCTCCGGTGATTCAGGAGATATTGCAGCAGCTGGTAAATGGTATCTCTCTAGGTAGCATATATGCCCTGGTAGCATTGGGATATACCATGGTTTACGGTATCATTAAACTGATCAATTTCGCCCACGGCGATATTTATATGATCGGTGCTTTTACTGGTTATTTCGCCATCAAGATCTTTCATTTGCCTTTTCTGCCAGCTCTGGTGGTAGCTATGGTGGTGGCAGCCTGTCTAGGGATTCTCATTGAGCGGTTAGCCTATCGGCCGCTTAGGAACTCCACAAGGATAGCTGCTTTGATCACTGCTATCGGGGTTTCCTTTTTGATCCAAAATGTCGCTTTGCTTATCTGGCAACCCAATCCCAGAGCCTTTCCCGATGTTTTTCCCTTTCGGAGCTATGATCTATGGGGTGTATATATAGATAACCGACAGCTTCTGATTTTAGGGGTCTCGGTGTTGCTTATGATAGTGCTCCATTATGTTGTCCATTATACTAACATCGGAAGAGCCATGAGGGCTGTAGCTTTAGACGATGATGCTGCCCGCCTCATGGGCATCGACGTTGATAAGGTGATATCCTTTACCTTCGCCATCGGATCGGCTCTTGCTGCGGCTGGCGGAGTTCTGGTGGGAGTCTATTATAATCGCATCGATCCCATGATGGGCACCATGCCGGGTCTTAAGGCATTTGTCGCTGCTGTGCTGGGAGGCATTGGGATCATTCCCGGCGCCATGCTGGGTGGACTTGTCATGGGGGTCGCCGAGGTCATGGTAGTGGCGCTTACTGAATCAACCTGGAAAGATGCGGTAGCTTTCGCCATATTGATCATCATACTATTAGTCAGACCCGCGGGTATCATGGGTAGACGCGTGCGAGAGAAGGTGTAGAGGATGAAGGGTGGAATGGTAAGAGGAAGGTCATTGTCCCCAGCTTCCTCGCGGATTGCAGCTTGGATAGCCGGTGCTCTAGCAGTACTTTGCCTGGCTTTGGTGAATGTGGGGGTCTATACCTATAGAATTGATTTCTACTTCACTGGTATATTAGTTGTTGTGATGATCAATATCATCCTGGCAGTGAGCCTCAACCTGATCAACGGCTTTACCGGACAATTTTCTCTAGGTCACGCTGGATTTATGGCGGTGGGGGCATATGCCTCTGCTTTACTTACGATCTATATGGAATGGCCGTTTCCCGTGGTTCTCATCGGTGCTGGGATCATATCGGCTTTGATTGGCTTTTTGATCGGTCTTCCAACTCTACGATTGCGGGGAGATTATCTTGCCATTGCAACGTTGGGCTTTGGTGAAATAGTGAGGGTAGTAATCCTGAACCTCAAGATCACCGGCGGCCCCCGTGGCCTAGGAGGCATTGCGCCCAAGACGACGTTTTTCATAGCAGAGATCGTCGCTATTTTGACGGTCATCATATTTAGTAACATTGTCAAGTCTAGCCATGGACGGGCCTTTGTAGCCATCCGCGAAGACGAGATTGCTGCAGAAGCCATGGGTATTGACACGACCAAGTACAAGGTCTTAGCTTTCAGCATAGGGGCAGCCTTCGCCGGGATTGCCGGTGCTCTTTTTGCCCATCATCAGATGTTCATCGACCCTAGGTCCTTTACTTTCACTCGGTCCATTGAGATTCTTGTCATGGTTGTCCTGGGAGGCCTAGGGAGTATTTCAGGTTCCATCGTGGCTGCAACTGTACTCACTATTTTACCGGAAGCTCTACGGGGCATTGCCCAGTATCGGATGATAGCCTATGCTTTGCTCTTGATTGGTTTAATGCTAATTAGGCCCCAAGGACTATTTGGGACCAAGGAAATCGGGGATCTATTCAGACTTGGCCAAAGACAAGGAAATGAGGGCCGCAGGGCTCAGGCAGACGGGGGTGAAGGCCAGTGACTATGCTAGAGGCTAGGAATCTAACGATGCAATTTGGTGGCCTCACCGCGGTGAGTCAGTTCAATCTTACCCTCAGCCAGGGTGACATAGTGGGCCTGATTGGACCCAATGGCGCCGGGAAAACGACTGTTTTCAACTGCCTAACCGGCATGTACGTGCCTACCAGTGGTGAGATTCACGTTTTGGGTAAAAGAGTCGATGGACTGAGCCCCCATCAGATCACTCGGCTGGGTATGGCTCGTACCTTTCAGAACATCAGGCTGTTTAAAGATCTAACAGTATTTGATAATATACGCATAGCCTTTCACTATCAAGCTCAGTACAATCTGGCCAGTGCTATCTTGCGCTTGCCTACCTTTAGGCGAGAAGAGCAGTCCATTTCGGAGAAGACCAATGCCCTTTTGGAGATATTTGGTCTTTATGATCATCGCCATGAGATAGCCAGTAGTCTGCCCTATGGGGATCAAAGGCGATTGGAGATCGCCCGGGCTCTCGCGGCCAACCCCAAGATTCTCCTCTTGGATGAACCCGCGGCCGGGATGAACCCCTATGAGACCCAAGAATTGACCACGCTAATTCAGTGGGTCAAGGATGAGTTTGAGCTGACAGTGTTTCTTATCGAACATGATATGCGTCTAGTGATGGGGCTTTGTCAAAGGATCCTTGTCTTGGACTATGGCGTAACCATTGCCGAGGGCACCCCCAGGGAGATCCAGAGCAATGCCGTTGTTGTCCAGGCTTATCTGGGAGAGGAGGCGCTATAGGGTGCTGATAGTAGAGGAATTAAACGTTTTCTATGGCGGCATCCATGCTCTCAAAGAGGTCTCCTTCCAGGTAAAGGAAGGAGAGATCATGACTTTAATCGGCGCCAATGGAGCTGGAAAGACTACTACATTGAAGGCAATCTCCGGCTTGATCCGGGGGCGTAGCGGCAGCATCCGCTATAATGGAGAGGACATCGCTTCGATGCCGGCCCATCAAATTGTCAGGAAAGGGCTGTCCCAGGTCCCGGAAGGCCGCAGGGTGTTTGCGGATATGTCAGTAGCGGAGAACCTGACCCTAGGCGCCTATCATCGCAAAGAGGCGATAAGCATAAAGTCAGACCTGGAATGGGTGTATCAGCTTTTTCCCCGGCTAGCAGAACGGCAGCAGCAGATGGCGGGAACCTTAAGTGGGGGAGAACAGCAGATGCTGGCCATAGGTAGGGGGCTTATGTCCCACCCAAAGCTGTTGCTGTTGGATGAGCCATCCATGGGGTTAGCCCCCCTATTGGTCAAGGAGATTTTCGAGATTATCAGGGAAATCAACTCCACCGGTGTGACCATCCTGCTGGTTGAGCAAAATGCCCACATGGCTCTATCTGTAGCAGATACCGCTTATGTTATGGAGACAGGCCGGGTGGTTTTGTCAGGTCGGGCTGCTGAGGTAGCAGCCAACGCTCAGGTGCGGGCTGCTTACTTGGGAGCCTAAGAGCGGCACGAGATGACCCCGCCGGTTACCCGGTGGGGTTTTTGGCCGGTGGGAGACGTTAAAGGAGGATCTACCTCTATCGATGGGCAAAAGTTGTATAGTGGTGGGGTCTTTAGCGGGGAAGGCAGGTAATGTGCTATGATTCCTGAACGCCGGCGGGTGAACGGAACTATACGACATTCCTTTGCCTGGAAGGTCTGCCTTCTCCTAGCGGTGCTGGCTATTATTACCCTACTGTGCGTCGCAAGGTCTTGCGTTGTCCTAGTCAAAGCACCTACCAGCTGGAGCCGGGAGTGGCAAGGAAAGGTGCGAGTATTGCCAGATAGCGAAGGCATTGTGACGCCCGTATCAGGCTCTTTGACTCTCTTGGTGCAGCACGGTCAATGGGTAAGCCCGGGTGGCATTGTGGCTGAGATCAAGCTTGCCGAAGGAGGGGCTCATCTCCTATATGCACCCTCCGGAGGGATTGTGAACCTACAGGTGGATAGTGACTCAGCGGGAGCCCGTGGAAAGATTCGGCGAATATCCGACGGCGACTGGTTGGAAGCAGGCACTGAGGTGGCGGGTATTATCCGTCCAGGCAAACTGTGCTTGATTCTGCCTTGTTTGCCCTTCGGGCCCTTGCCGCAAGAATACACTAGCCTTGAACTAGCTGAAGCAAAGATGGGTACCGCTGGCTTGGAGCTGTTTGTGGTTACCAGCGCCCAGGCTAATGAAGAGAGTCTCTACCTTCACCTAACCGATTTCCCCTGGAGATGGCTAGACATCAGGAACCTAGAGATTACCCTAAAGGCCAAAGGACCGGAGGGATATTCATTGCCCAAAAGATCCATAGTCATACGGGGCAATGAATCAGGGGTATTTACCATTTGTGAAGGCGAAGTCTGCTTCCGCAAGGTGGAGATGGTAGATGCCAAAAGACGGCAAGTGTTGGTTAGGGGCTTATTAGGTGGAGAGCGCGTGATGAGGTATCCTCGGTTAGCCCCACTAGCCCAATGGTTTAGCTGGGGCCATAATACTGGAAGGAACCGATGATACCAAGCTAGAATGGATCTTGGTAAGTAAAGGAGTTGGCAGTTGGTGGCAGATGTGTTGGCCAACTGGCAGTGCGTGCAGGCAAGAATCAGGCAGGCTGCCGCGAGAGTTGGCCGTTTACCGGAAGACATACATGTTGTTGCAGTCACTAAGGGAGTAGCTATCGAGCGCGTTCAACCTCTGGTAGAGGTAGGGATAAGAGCCGTTGGAGAAAATCGGGTGCAAGAGGCGATAGCCAAATATGAGTCAGCGGCGTGGCGTGATGAGATAGAGTGGCACTTCATTGGTCACCTACAAAGGAACAAGGTTCGCCAATGCCTAAGCTTTGCCGATTTGGTACATTCCGTTGATAGCCTGAGACTTTTGGCAGAGATTGATCGGCGGGCAGCCGCTTTGGAGCTCGATGAGATCAAGGTTTTGCTCCAGGTCAATGTCAGTGGTGAAAAGAGCAAGTTTGGTTTTGCTCCGGAGGAAGTGCCCCGGGCATTGGAGCAGGCCTGCGAGCACAAGAGAGTGCTCATTCAAGGTCTCATGACCATTGCACCCTATGAAGAAGACCCTGAGGATACCCGCCCTTACTTTCGTCAGTTGCGGATGTTGGGAGAAGAGCTGTCTAGTAAAGGATTTCCAAGATTTGAGATGAAATACCTTTCTATGGGCATGACTAACGATTTTGAGATAGCCGTAGAGGAAGGTGCTAACCTCCTAAGAATCGGGACAGCGATTTTCGGGGAACGGCAACTATAGCTAGGTGTTTGCTATCATTGGGATAGAAGCTGGGCTCGTCGAGTGGTCATAGTTCGTGTTTAGGGGGAGGGATATACGAAATGAGCGCAAAGTTTATGGACAGAGTGTTATCCTTTATGGGCTTTGAGGAGCAGACCGATGTGGAGCTGGAGAGTGTACCTGAAGAGCATGTGGAGATACCTCCCTTGGAGGAAATACCAACCGGCAAGCGTCGAGGACAGCTGGTCGCCATCGGCAGGCAGACTCAGACCAGGGTGATGGTTGTCGCTCCTGCCAGCTATGAAGCGGTGGAGGATGTGGCAAATTATCTAAAGGGTGGACGAGCTGTTATCACCTGTCTAGATGAGATCGATCGGGATGTAGCTAAGCGCATTGTGGATTTTATGAGCGGCACCGCGTATGCTTTAGAAGGTACGATTCGGCGGATTTCGGAGGGGATATTCCTCTTTGCGCCACCCCACATTCTTGTAGAGGTAGACCCGTCCATCGACCTAAGAGAAAAAAAGATGTCTTGGGTAACGGGCAACATTACCCATGTATAAAGGGTGATGTAAGGGGAGGCTTTGTTTGGTGAAAGGTCTAGGAATAATCGGTTTGGGAGCCATGGGCAGTGCTCTGGCTCGGCGAATGGCTATGTCTGAAGTTGTGCAAAAACGGGCCGTGTTTTTGGCGGATGTACGGCGGGAACATGTTGCTAGCCTCGCGGATCAGCTTGGCTCGAGTGTTGTTGAGACAGAGGCTATTGGGCAGGTTGCCGATACCATAATCTTGGCAGTGAAACCTGGGCAGGTAGGACAAGTACTGTCGGCACTAAGACCTAGCCTTACGCCTGAGCACCTACTTATCTCCATTGCGGCGGGCATATCATTGGGTGATCTGGCTGCCGCGACTAGTCTTAGCCAACCCATTATCCGGGCTATGCCCAATACGCCGTGTCTGATTGGCAAAGGGGCCATAGTACTTAGCTCCAACAATAACGTGAGCGCAGCCCAGTTAGAACTGGCCCAAAGACTTCTGGAGGCCACAGGCAGGGTGTGGCTGCTCCCCGAAGAGCAGATGGATGCCGTCACGGCTGTATCCGGCAGCGGGCCCGCTTATGTTTATCTTTTCCTGGAGGCACTGATTGATGGAGGCGTTGCTGCTGGGTTGAGCTATTCAACTGCTACAGAATTGGCAATACAGACAGCGATTGGGGCTATCCAGATGATGATGGAGACTGAAGATCATCCCGCTGTTCTAAGGAACATGGTTACCTCTCCGGCGGGGACAACAGCTGCCGCTTTACGGGAGTTTGAGAAAGGCAATTTTCGCAGTACGCTCATCGAGGCGGTTCTAGCCGCATGGGACCGCTCCAAAGAGCTGCAAGGCGAGTAGGGAGGTCAAGACCCTTGAGATGGCTTGCGTATTTCATCAATCTTGGATTTAGCATTTATCGGTGGATTATTATAGCTCGGTTCATCATGTCTTGGATGCCCAACATAGATTATTACCATCCGGCAGTGAGGTTTATTTATACGGCAACCGAGCCAATCTTGGCGCCCTTCCGCCGAATACTGCCCACCATAGGCGGTATAGACTTTTCACCCATTTTGGTGTTTTTGGTGATTGATTTTATCCGCGGTGCCATAGTCCAAGCACTATACTTATTATAGGATGTGAACCTGTTGGCGATATTGGATAAGTCTCGCTTTGTCGGGCACCTGGAAGGCTCTGAGAAGGAGCTGGGTTTGCGTATTCTCGATCTGGCCTCCCAGGCATATGAAAGGAATGAGCCCACTTATTCGGATTTTCTTGATCCCCGGGGGCAAGAGATAGCCGTAGGGATAGTCCGAGGGACGGGCTTTCTGGCTTACCGGCTGGATGGGGGTTACCGAGGAGCGGAAAGGCAGCGTCTGGCTGTTTACCCTGATTATTACCCTGGAGAACGAGTGGATATACCCTTGGGTGCTGTCAATATTGAGGGTACTACCGAATTTGTGGGAGTTAGCCACCGGGATTTCCTCGGGGCGGTACTGGGATGTGGTATAAGACGGGAAAAAACGGGAGACATTCTCCCTACTGACCGGGGAGCGCAGGTGATTTTGGCTCCGGAAATAATGCCGGTGATAACCAGTCAGTTGCAGGCGGTACAGAAAGTGCCAGTCGTTGTTGAGGAGATTGACCTAGAGCAGCTGGAAGCTGCGCCTTTGCATGTTAAAGAGATTCGGACCACT
The DNA here is from genome assembly GCA_012518905.1 of Bacillota bacterium. Taxonomy (GTDB): domain Bacteria; phylum Bacillota; class Limnochordia; order DTU087; family DTU087; genus JAAYRF01. The sequence continues at coordinate 10,685 of JAAYRF010000185.1, forward strand.
GTTGCCTCCTTGCGGCTGGATGCTGTGGCTAGTGCTGGCTTTGGAACATCTCGCAGTCAAATGCTGCGGGAGATCAAAGCCGGTCATGTCAAGGTCAACTGGAAATCAGTAGACAGTCCCGCCTATGGGATTAAGGTGAGCGACATATTATCTATTCGGGGCAGGGGGCGGGTGGAAGTTGCCGAAGAGCTCGGCGTAACCCGCCGAGGCCGCATAAGCCTTTTACTCAAGCGATATACCTAAGGGGGTGGGTGGATGTTACGGCCAATCGATATCCATCACATGGAGTTCAAGCAGGTTTTTCGAGGATATAATAAAGAACAGGTAGATGATTTCCTATCCAAGATAGTATCGGAATATGAATCCCTGTATCAGCAAAACCAGGAACTGCGGGATCGGATTGACGAGCTCAAAACGCAAGTCAATCGCTATTCTGATGTGGAAGATACTCTGCAGGAAACCCTCGATTATGTGAAGCAATCCTCTAGTGAGATCAAACACAGCGCAGAGATAGCAGCGAGGCGCACAATTGAAGAAGCCAAGTTGGAGGCAGAACATATTTTAGAAAACGCCAGAAGCCAAATGGGTGATGAGATTCGCAAGGCCCAAGAAGCCTTGGAGTTTCGCAGACGCATGGTACGACAGCTGGAGATGCAGTTGCGACGTTTGCTGGATGAAGTTAGGCAACTAGCACCCGGTGATGAGGATAGTGAGACCGGGGTTGCTGCTGGTCGACCCCGGCTGACGGGAGTGGTCAGTGAGGAAGACTCGGAGGAGACTGAAGAGGTCTAGGTGTATTTCATGCATCCGGTCCTTGCCATTGATCTCTTGGGCAGTTTACCTTATAATATATTCGATCCAGGCTGCGCTAAGTGGCCTACTATAGAAAAAGCTATGAAGGGGAAAGTAGGAAGCCGGAAGTGGGTTCAGCGAATCGGGATTAGTGAAAGCCCGGTCCCATGGGCATAACCGAAGATCACCCTGGAGCTGCCCGGTGAACGGTAGGAAGCTGCCTAATAACCAGGGTCGGTATGATGCCCGTTATAGCCATCGTAGAGTGGACGCAGGTCGCTATTTGGGCGACCTGGGTCAATTGGGGTGGTACCGCGGGTCCTCTCGTCCCTATGGGATGAGAGGATTTTTGTTTTGCACGCAGCAGCACGGCAAATGTGGTTTTGCCGGGAGGAGGTCATTTTCATGGATTATCAGGATACGGTTCAACTACCAAAAACAGAGTTTCCCATGCGGGGCAACCTACCCAAGAGGGAGCCAAAGATACAAAAGCATTGGAAGGAAGCGGATTTCTACGGACAGCTGCGACAAAGGCGACAAGGCCAGCCTCAGTTTATCCTACACGATGGCCCACCCTATGCCAACGGGCATATTCATCTGGGTACTGCCGTCAACAAAGTGCTAAAGGACATAGTGATCAGGTCCCGTTCCATGTCCGGGTATGATTGTCCGTATGTCCCGGGCTGGGATGTCCACGGATTACCCATTGAGTTTGCTTTGATTCGAGCATTGGACGTGGATCGCCATTCTCTATCCCCCGTTGATTTCCGCAGGAAGTGTCGAGATTTTGCCATGCAATGGCTTGACGTGCAGAGAGATGAGTTCGAGCGGTTGGGCATCTGGGGTGAATGGGAGGAACCCTATATCACCATGGATCCTAAGTACGAGGCCAAGCAGATTGAGATCTTTGGCAATATGGTAAATAAAGGCTACATTTACAAGGGCCTAAAACCGGTCTACTGGTGTGCGGATTGCGAATCGTCCTTGGCTGAGGCAGAGGTAGACTACAAAGATCATACTTCCCATTCTATCTATGTGAGATTTCCCGTGGTAGATGGCCAGGGGAGAGTTCCCAACAGTGCCGAGGCATATCTAGTGGTTTGGACTACTACTCCTTGGACCTTACCGGCCAACGAAGCAGTAGCAGTGAATCCTCAGTATAAATATGTGTTGGTAGAAAGCGATGTCGGTAGGCTCATAGTGGCGGAAGAGCGCCTGGCGGCGGTGGCTGAAGCAGCCGATCTGGAGAAACTAGATATTCTCCAACGCTGGTCCGGTACTGAGTTAGAAGGTGTGCTATATCGTCATCCCCTCAAGGACAAGACGTGCCCTGTAATTTTGGGTGATCATGTCACACTGGAGCAGGGCTCAGGCTGCGTTCATACTGCTCCTGGCCATGGGCTAGAAGACTATGCCGTGGGCGTCAAGTATGGTTTGCCGGTTTTCGCCCCGGTAGATTCCCAGGGTCGGTTTACGGAGGCGGCTGGTAAATACGCTGGTTTGAAGCTGGAAGCTGCCAACGAAGTTATCGTAGGAGATCTGAAGGACATGGGCCTGTTGCTTAAAGAAGAGGAGCTTGTTCATCAGTATCCGCATTGCTGGCGGTG
>JAAYRF010000186.1 GCA_012518905.1 Bacillota bacterium
CGAAGCAATCGTGACACGATAGAAATAGTCCGATGCAGTATATATGGCTTCTGGTGGGTGGTGCAGCACCCATCCAGCGCCTACATACATAACTTAGGTGTCACGCCAGAAGGAGGAGCGCCATGAATAGACAGATATGGGAAAAAGCTGTTGCTTTCCATGGGCATGAGTGCCCTGGTCTTGCCATAGGTGTTAAAGCCTGTGAGGCAGCTAAGGAGAAACTGGGACTTGATTTCTCACCGGATGAGCAGGTTGTTTGTGTCACCGAAAACGATGCTTGCGGTGTTGACGCTGTGCAGGTACTTACCGGTTGTACATTTGGCAAGGGTAACCTGATATACAGGCCTACGGGCAAGATGGCCTTTAGCTTTTTTAACCGCAGTAATGGCGAGAGTCTGCGGATGATTCTAAAGCCATCTGAAAGGGAAATGGATCGCAAACAGCGGCTAGAGTATCTACTAAATGCCCCGGTGGATGAGATATTTACCTTTAGCAGACCTACCTTTGATCTTCCCGAAAGGGCGAGACTTTTTGACACCGTTATCTGCCAGGAATGCGGCGAGGGTGCACCGGAGCATAAAATGCGACTAAGTGGCGGGAAGACGGTATGCCTAGACTGCTTTGTGGACTACTCTAGGGGCTGGTAAGCTTCGATGTCTCTTACAAACACGCCACAGCAGATGGATGCTTACCAAAAATACACAGCCCGTAAAGGTCTTGTCATACTCGTATTAGTCCTCTTGATCTTTCTAGCTGCCCTCATCGCCCTTAATGCTGGTTCCATCAAGCTAAATCCATACCAGGTCATCAAAGCGATGATGGGTCAGGGCGCTGATGTGGCAGAGATAGTCATCTGGCAGATCCGCCTGCCTAGGATATTGGCAGCTATTGTAGCTGGGGTGGGGCTATCAGTTGCTGGGTGTGTAATGCAAAATAACCTAAGAAACCCATTGGCCTCCCCTTCGACATTGGGGATATCCAATGCTGCTGCCTTTGGCGCGAATCTAGCGATCATCGTATTTGGTGCCGGAACAATCCGCAGTACCGGAGCCGATGCCGTTAATATCAATAACCCGTATTTTGTAACTCTCTTCGCCTTTGCCTGGTCCATGGTGGCCACAGTGGTTATCTTACTTTTGGCTAGGACCGGCGGCTTTTCACCGGAGGCCATAGTGTTATCCGGGGTGGCACTTAGTTCGCTCTTTTCAGCAGGCACCATCTTGATCCAATACTTTGCCCAAGATGTGCAAGTAGCCGCGGCGGTCTTTTGGACCTTTGGCGATCTAGGTAGAATAGCTTGGAGCGAAGTTATCATCTTGACCTGTATTGTAGGTTTGGCCATGGTCTATTTTCTCCTGAGAAGATGGGACTATAATGCCCTGGCCAGTGGCGAAGAGACCGCTAAGAGCCTGGGAGTCAACGTGGAGCGTGTGCGCATGGGAGGTATGCTGGTATCATCCCTGATCACCGCTGTAGCTGTCTCGTTTTTGGGGATCATCGGGTTTATTGGCCTTGTTGCCCCCCATATGATGCGCAGGGTCATGGGTGGAGACCACAGACACCTAATACCCGCTTCAGCACTCATGGGAGCACTGCTTTTACTCATCTCCGATACATTGGCTAGAACACTGGTGGCACCGGTGGTTCTACCGGTAGGCGCGATCACCTCGTTTTTTGGTGCCCCACTTTTTCTCTATCTTTTGGCAAGGGGGTATCGTAAGCAGTGATTCTAAAGGTTAACGGTCTGGAATTCGAGTATCCAAGTCGCCCGGTTATCAAGGATATCCAGTTTACCATTTCCCAAGGGGATTTCCTTGCTGTCTTAGGTGTCAATGGGGCCGGTAAATCCACACTCCTTAAGTGTATCAACAGAATCTTAAAACCCCAGTCAGGCACGGTACTGATTGGCGGTGATGATGCCTTTGGCCTAAGTAGGCGAGAGCTGGCCAAAAGGATTGGTTATGTGGCCCAGCACCATGATGGTCTAAGAACTACCGTCTTTGATGCTGTCTTGCTTGGTAGAAAGCCTTACATTCGCTGGGAGGCAGCAACGATTGATCTGAAGATTGTCCAGGACGTCTTAAGAGCCTTGAAACTAGATGATTACGCGCTCAGGTACGTTGATCAGCTAAGCGGCGGGGAGCGGCAGAAAGTAGTTATCGCTAGGGCCCTAGCCCAAGAGCCAAAGCTGCTGCTTTTAGATGAGCCAACCAGTAATCTGGATCTAAAGAATCAGCTGGATGTAGCTAGGTTGATTAAAAAGGTAGTGGAAGAGCAAGGACTGGCTGCCCTTGTGGCGATGCATGATCTGAATTTGGCTATGCGCTTTGCTAACCGGTTTATTTTGCTTAAGGATGGCGAAATTTTTGCAGCAGGGGGCCAAGAGGTTATGATACCGGAGAATATTGAGAGTGTCTACTCGGTGCCGGTGAGTATCAGGCGGTTTGGCGATGTGCCTGTGGTAATACCAGCTTGAAGGAGACGAAGTTCGATAGATAACAAATGATAAGGAGATGGACTAGCCATGTTGCAAGGTAAAGAGTCGCTGCGAAGGGTTATTTATCTTTGCGCGGTGCTCGTAGTGGGGGTTAGTGTGGCTGTAGCTGCCCAGGGCACACTGGCATCATCGGGTACTTTTAAGGTGACAGACATGACGGGGAGAGAAGTAATCTTTGATGCACCAGCCCGGCGAGTTGTCGCCATAGGGCCCGGTGCCTTACGGCTCTGTACTTATTTTCAAGATCCGGACATCATCGTGGGCATCGAGCAAATGGATAAAGATAGTGCCATTGGTAAGCCATATGTGATGGCCAATCCGTCTTATAAAGACCTACCCGTGATCGGAGCCGGTGGGCCCAATAACGCGCCGGATCCAGAGAAACTTCTGGCAGTCAAGGCCGATGTCATCTTCAGCACATATGGAGCCGAGAGCTCAGCTGCAGATAATTTGCAGAGCAAAACCGGTATCCCAGTTGTAGGCGTTAGTTATGGCCCCATCGGAGTGTTTGATCCTGCGTTGTACGATTCCATTAGGCTGATTGGTAGAGTTATAGGCCATGAAGAACGAGCCGAAGCCATCGTGGGTTACATGGAAAGCTGCAGGCAGGATCTGGATGAGAAGACGCAGGATATAGATGACGCCAAGAAACCAACCGTTTATATGGGCGCGGTCAACATGAAAGGGTCCCACGGTATAGAGAGCACCCGGGGCAATTATGCACTATTTAACGCGGTCAATGCCAAAAATGTAGTTGATGAGCTAGGCAAGACCGGCTCACTCATGATTGATAAGGAGCAACTCATTCTCTGGAATCCCGATATCATATTTCTAGACCAAGGCGGTTTGGATGCGGTTCTTCAGGATTATGCGAAAAACCCAAGATTCTATAATGTGCTATCTGCCGTTAGAAATGGCAAGCTCTACGCGCAGCTGCCCTATAATTACTATAGCACTAACATCGATACGGCCATAGCCAACGCCTACTATATCGGCAAAGTGCTTTATCCTGATGAGTTTAGAGATATTGACCCAGCGGAAAAAGCAGACGAGATCTATATGAGCCTGTTGGGCAAGGCGCTCTATGCTAAAATGGCTGAGGACTTCGGTGGGTTTATGGAGATATTGCTAAAGTAGAGACTTTCTGATCACGATAAACGGGTCGATAGCTTTCTTAAAGACACGATATCCGGCTATGGATCCGGCTTAATACCAAGCCACGGGAAATCAATCTTATATGAGATCTCACTTCTTAGGGCACCTAGTGCTCTGCTGCTTAGAAGGGTAGTGGGCTCTCTTTTTTTATCCACTTCTTCCCTACCAGCCACTCCACAGTGATTTTGCCCTAACAGTCTAGCTAACAGTCCAGGTCTCGTCCTATTCTATGAAATTATCACTAGGGAGTTCTAGATTCGAGAAGGAGAAAGCGGGAAGCTTATAGAAGCACCCTATGTAACTTAGCTCTTTTTTGGGGTCATGGACGTGGAGAATTCCAACAAAGTGATCGCCCAAAAGCCAAGTTGCAGCTGCAAAATTCTGTTGAGGCATATCGCCTGGCCGCATTTGTACCAGGCAAAATGAATAGTAAGGAGGTTGGTAACGCCCAAAGGAGCAGACCGAGTTTGGCATATGGGAAATGGTGCTATTGAGCAACCGAAGGGAGTATAGGCTACTATGAAACGAATGAGATTCACCATACTTTGCGTAATCGCACTGATGGTCCTGGCAACTCTGCCGACTGCAGCTAATGACATTGTGCTGCAGTATTGGCGCCACGGGGATCCGAATGTAGAGGGAGTAAATCAGATCAGTCTTGATCTCGATGCGATCAAGAGATTTGAAGCAGACCATCCTGGAGTTAAGGTCGAACTTGTTACTGCTCCTGATTCTCCAAAGCTGATGGAGAAAGTGCTGACAGCTGTTGTCGGTGGTATGGCACCGGACGTTGTTAACATAACTTCATCTGATTTCATCACCCTAGCCGATAGCGGTGTCCTCAGTCCCGTCGATCCCTTCGCGCTGGGGTATGGGTCAATGGGCGATCTGAAAGAGGCATTCCTACCGGGATCCCTCGATGGTTACTCCTATCACGGTAAAGTTTATGGAATTCCATTTGAGTTGAGTGCCTATGGGTTCTGGATTAACAGGGACCACTTTAGAGAAGCGGGAATAGATCCCGAGACCAACTATCCCAAAACTTGGTCGGAAGTTGCCGCTGTTGGTCAGAAACTGACTCGACAGCAAATTGGACGGATTTCCCGGCAGGGATATTGTCCACTTACCATGTACGGCATTTGGGGAACGGTCGGCTGGCAAGCGATGATCAACCAAATGGGAAGTAGCATTCTTAGTGAGGATCAGACCGAATCGTATATCAACAGCCCTGCAGCGGTCCGGGGTCTGCAGATGCGGAAAGACTTCGTTTATAAGTACAAGATCAGCGATCCGGCTGTGAAAATCGATCCCCTTGAGCTATTCGGTACCGATCAAGCTTCCATGATTGACTATGGTGGCTCATGGGCGATTCCAATACTCGACCGAGACTATCCAGATGTAGACTACACGCTCGTCCCTTATCCACGCTGGGCTGATGCTAAGGTAGATACCGGTGCAATCACCTATGGATATGGTAAAGTTGTTTTCACCAGTTCTAAGCATAAAGAACTGTCGTGGGAATTGGTCAAGTACCTCCACTCTCAGCCACAGGAGCTTATTAAGCTGGGTATCTTCCAGCCTGTCAAAGGATGGTTCGATACACCGGAAGCACAGAGCTTCCCCTACTTTGACTATTGGATGCAAGAGCTTGGCAAAGGCACTTACCATATCCAATCAGCTAGGATCAATGAGATCAGCAATATCATGATGAAAGCGCAAGACGAGGTCCTACTAAACAATGGTGACGTACAGGCTGAACTAGATAAAGCGAAGGCCGAAATGGACAAAGTACTGAGCAGATAATAATCTCAGTGAACGGCCATGCCGCGCTGTTTTTGCTAGGCGCGGCATGGCTCCTTTAGTCATAATACGGTAGGATGGGTGAGCAATATGATTGCGACGTTTTTCAAGAAACACTTTAAAAGAGACTATGTGGGATTGCTGTTCGTATTGCCCGGGCTGATATTCTTTTGTGTCTTTCGGTTTTGGCCGATGATTCAGGCGCTTTATGTAAGTCTCCATGAATGGAACCTGCTGACTGCGCCGAAATTCATCGGGCTGCAAAACTATGCCCAACTGTTCTCTAACACTGATCTTAAGGAATCATTGATAGCTACCTTCAAGTATGTAATCGGCAGTACTATTCCACTGTGGGTATTGGCGCTTGCGGTAGCCATCTTGTTCAATCGCGAAATCGTATTTCGTCAAGGGCTTTTAGCAGCGTATTTTCTTCCATTGATCATGAGCGTTGCCATTGTAGCCGTAATCTTTAAGCTCTTATACCATCCCCAGGGGCTTCTTAACGTCTTCCTCTGGTATCGTTTTGGGTTTACGCTCAACTGGCTGACTGACAAGACTATTGCACCCTTGGCGTTGATTATCATGGCCCTATGGAAGAACCTGGGGTACTATACGCTGCTTTACCTGGCAGGTTTGGAGGGCATACCCATAGAGCTCATAGAAGCGGCGAAGATCGATGGAGCAAGTCCCTGGCGCACTTTTGTTAGCATAACTTTACCTCTTCTTAGACCTACCGTCGTATTGGTTATGGTCATGTCGCTAATATCAAGTTTTCAGGCGTTCACTGAGCAATATATTATGACTGAAGGTGGGCCGGGTAACGCCACTAGAGTTCTGACATTGTTGATTTACCAAAACGCCTTCCAATATTTGAGGATGGGGTGGGCCAGTACTATGGCTATCCTTTTGTTTGTCATCATTCTTCTTCTGACTGTCATACAAATGCGGTTACTTAAAACAGATATTTACTAGGATTTGGAGGTTTCTACCATGGACACAAGAGTGCATGTGCCTAAAAGTATTAGATCATGGCGAAAAAATGCCGGGCTCATAGTGATCCACTTGCTGCTCGTTGCAGGTGCTGCCATTGTTTTGCTGCCAGTTGTGTGGATGGTTTTATCATCGCTCAAACAGGAAAAGGAGATCTTTTTGATTCCTGTTCGCTGGTTTCCCGCCAAACTCCAGTTTAGCAATTATGTGCAAGCTTTTCGGTATGCACCCTTTGACAAGTACTACAGAAACAGCGCAATCGTCGCCACTAC
>JAAYRF010000187.1 GCA_012518905.1 Bacillota bacterium
GTAGAGTTCTTTGGTTTTCCCAAGCATGGAGCCCAAGAACTGCGGGGGCTTCTAGATGAATTTGATTTAGCCTGTTGCGGCTGGCATACGCCCTTCGAGCTGGTGCAGGATGATAAACTGGAAGAGACAATAACCTTCAATAAAGAGCTGGGCAATAAGTACATCATCGTACCGGGTATTCCTGAGGAGCTACGGAAAACGAGGGCTGACTGGCTCAAACTGGCTGAGTTTTTCAATAGCCTTAGTAATAAGCTCGCCCCCCACGGAATGGTGACAGGATACCATAACCATAGTGTTGAGTTTGCTGAGCTGGACGGGGAGAAACCTTGGGATACGTTCTTCCAAAATACCAAATCACAAGTGGTTATGCAGCTCGACTTGGGTAATGCTATGGTGGGTGGAGCAAAGGTAATTCCAATTCTGCAGAAGTATCCTGGACGAGCTACCACTATCCATATGAAGCCTTACTCCATTGAGGCGGGCAAGGAGAACCCCCAGGACGGGTATCGCCCCTTGATTGGTGAAGACAGCGTGCCTTGGGCCGAGGTCTTCTCTCTTTGTGAGGCAGGGGGGACAGAGTGGTATATTATCGAATATGAAAGTGATGCCTACCCGCCCCTAGAGGCTGTGGAGAGATCTCTTAAGGGCCTAAAGAAAATGCAGTCAGCTGCAAAATAGCTGATACGTGATGTAGAGGAAGCATGTGAAGCATGTTGGGCAGCCCCTAGGTGTTGGCAATTGGGGGCTGCTTCACCTTTTGCAGTAAACCAAAAACCTTGCTGGCAGAGTCTGGGCGGGCTTATAGCCGTTAGCCCCTTGCTGTTCTCTTCTAAGGGAGTTGCTCACTTGGCCATTGATTTAACCAGTATTATCCTAAGCTCTATATTGGTTGCGAACATTGTGTTTGCCATCATTGTTGTTTTCTTCGAGCGAAAGCGGCCTGCTGAAATGTTGGCTTGGCTGCTGTTGTTTGCTTTCTTGCCAGTGGTGGGTTTTCTATTTTATATGTTCTTTGGACAGAAGATATTTAACCGTCTAAGAAAGCTTAAGCTCAAGCAAGAGGACGACCAGAAGCTAGTAAAGGCCCTCGAGGGGCAGTACAAAGGGCTAACTCAGCTTGGAGAGGGTGCTTTCATTGAACCTTTGATGGAGGATCTCGGCCTCATCCGCATGGGGTTGGTCCAGGCAGCGGCTCCTCTTACCCCATATAACGATGTCACCATTTTTAACCACGGCAATGAGAAGTTCCAGCACTTATTTGAAGATATCCGCCTGGCCAAGGATTCCATCCATTTGGAATACTTTATTTGGCGGGGTAACGATCTTGGGCGCCGGCTCATTGATGCTTTGACTGAGAGGGCTAAGGAGGGGGTTGAGGTTCGGGTTGTCTTGGATGATTGGGGATGCAAACTCACCCCCAAGCGATTTTTTAGACCCCTACTAGAGGCAGGGGGCGAGGTATACTGGTTCTTGCCTGTTAGCCTTGCGTGGAGCTTTAATGCCAACTACCGCAATCACCGCAAGATAGTGGTCATCGACGGAGCTATCGGCTACACCGGTGGGATGAACGTCGGCGATGAATACCTGGGATTGCGACCTAGCGCCTCGCCTTGGCGGGACACCCATATTCGAATTGTGGGACCGGCAGTTGCCCACTTGCAGGCGCGGTTTTTTATGGATTATTTCTTCGCCTCCGGCAAGAAAGTAGCTCTAGAGGAGCGTTATCTGCCGGCCCTTGGCTTAGAGCATGGTACAAGTGCTGTGCAAATCATCTCCAGTGGCCCCGATTCTAAGGAGCAGCATGTAAGGCAGTGTTTTTTCAAAATGATTAACTCTGCACGGGAGAGCCTCTATCTGCAAACCCCGTATCTTGTACCGGATGAGAGTATTCTGGAGGCCTTGAGGGTTGCTGCATATTCCGGTGTGGATGTACGGGTGATGATTCCGGGTATTTCCAATAACCGATTTGTGCACAGAGTGACTATGGCTTACGCCGGTGAGCTCTTGCAGGCGGGAGTGAGGATCTATGAATACGGCGGATTCCTGCACAGCAAATGTCTTGTGGCGGACAGGCGAGTGCTTACCATTGGTACGACCAACCTAGACGTACGGAGTTTTGCCCTAAACTTCGAGGTAAATGCTTTTATCTATGATAATATGAAGGCCGCAGAATACTCCGATATTTTCCTTAAGGACATCGCATCGTCCAATGAGCTTACCCTCGATGAGTATCGCAGGCGTGGATTATGGCAACGATTCTCCGAAGGCATTTGCCGTCTGTTTGCACCGCTAATGTAGCAATGTCAATTTACACCATTGGTTTTTATACCATACTAACCAAATAAAGGAAGTGAATGAAGGGACGTGCTCGGTAAAGCTTTATAGCGCTTTGTTATATATCTTCGAACCATAATGCCAAGATCTGGGTGGGTTACAGGTTTGTACATGAAGAGGAGTTTTATTTTTTATACCGAACTAATGTGATCGGAATGGGAGTCGATGGCCGTGGCGAAGAATGGTGCGAGACTGACCCTAAGAGGAGACAATATTACCCAAGTAAGGCGTCGCAACCGCTCGATGATTCTAGAGCTTATTCTAAGGGAGCCAGGCATCTGTAGACGGGATATTGTACATGAGACAGGCTTGACCGCGGCTGCGGTAAGTGACATAACCAGGGAATTGATCAACGAAGGGTTGGTGGCAGAAGCAGCCTCAAGCTCTCTTGAAGACAAAAGAGTCGGTCGAAGTCCCGTGGGCTTGGCCATTAGGGAGAATGCAGTCTGGGCTATGGGAGCCTTAGTGCAGCGGGAGCAGGTTGCCGTGGGGATAAGTAACCTTGCGGGCCACCTCGTCTTCTCTAGAGAAATGCAAGCAGACTGCTCATCGGTTCTGACAGCTCAGAATTTGCTCATTCAGTTAGCCGATGAAGCCATTGCTTTTGCAGAATCCGCGGATAGGCCAGTGGTGGGCATGGGTGTCTCCATACCAGGTATAGTGGTACCGGCTAATGGCGCAATCCGACATTCCTCCGTTCTAAACTGGCAGGATGTCAAGCTGGTGGAGAGGCTGCAGAGCCAGATACCCTATCCCCTTATGATGGACAATGATATTCGCGGCATGGCATTGGCTTGGTACTGGTTTCAAGAACAAGCTCATGGGCAGTTCCTAATGGTACATGTCGGTAACGGGATAGCTTGTTGTTCTGTAAGGGAAGGACGCATATGGGCAGGTAATTCCGGAGCAGCAGGGCAGATAGGCCACTCCATTCTCGATCCCAATGGCCCAAAATGCGATTGTGGGCAACGGGGATGCTTCGAAGCCATGGTCTCAATCAATCGTTTACTGGAGATGATTGCTGAGGAAATTCAAAACGGAGCCATATCCTCCCTTGATCTGCATGGAGTTCACGCAGGACGGGTGAAGATGGCCAGATTATATGAGTTGATCGAAAAGGGAGACGAGGCAGCTAGGGGAGCCTATCGCAGGCTGAGCCGCTATCTTGGTATTGGCCTCAGCAATCTCATCAAGATATACGATCCCCAGGCTTTGATCATATCTGGCGATATTTTCCGAAGGAGCAAGTTCGCTGCAGATCTGACTAAACAGGATGTGCGCTCGCATTTTTCCACGGAGCAGATCTTCCCAGAGATTATTGTAGACGGCAGCCCCAATCTACCACTTCTGGGAAGCGCAACGATTGCTTTGGATCGCTTCGTGTTTCGCCCCGATGCATGTTCCGATACCGACGCCGAGTGGATAGGTTCACAACGTCGATAGAAATGCACGAAAGCTGCGAATCATCAACTATCCATGTGCTCCGTGGGCAGGCGGCTTGTATCAATGGGCAGATGGTATTATCAGTTTCACAGAGGGGGTGGCGCCTAGCAATAAGTTTAAGGAAGGCAGTTTTCGGGAAAACACACACAAAGGAGGAGCATCATGAAGAAACATAATCTGACGAAGAGAGCTTTATTTGTATTCTTGGTTGTTGCCCTCGTGGGTGCTTGCTCAGGCTTGGTATTGGCTGGGGATATCGACTGGCGTCAAGCGGAGGGTACCTCACTCTTTGTGGCCCTGAATAAGCATGTCTACGCCGATGCATTACAGCAGCTGATTCCCGAATTCGAAGAACTGACTGGTATCAAGGTGGTCAGTGAGGTCTACTCACAAGATGAGTACATGAACAAGCGATTAGTGGATCTTTCCTCAAGAGCTGGCGTCTTCGACATAGTCATGATGGACCAAGCTGTTGTCCAGTATGCTCGGGCTGGATGGATTGAGCCCCTAGATGGGTACATCAATGATCCGACGCTGTTCAATCAGGAGGCGTACGCTCTAGACGATTTCTTCCCGTCCTTATTGGATGAGGGCACTGTAGATGGCAAGATCTATGCTATTCCGGTAGCCGGTGAGACCCAGGTTTTGTACTATCGCACGGACGTTTTCGAAGAGAAAGGTATTCAGGTTCCCAAGACATTTGATGAGTTATATGAGACTGCTGTAGCACTAAACGATCGTCCCAACATGGCTGGTATCCTCTTGAGAGGGCAGAAGATCCACACCGCGTGGAACAGCTCTGGTTTTGTCTGGTCATATGGTGGTCGCATCTCAGACGATCCAATGAATCCCACCAAAGCTGCCTTTGACAGCCCCGAAGCAGCTGAAGCCATTACCATGTACGCAAAACTCTTGCAGGATGCCGGTCCCCTAGGAGCTGGCAACTACACTTGGTATGAGGCTGTATCCGACTTCCAGCAGGGTAAGGCCGCTATGTACCTCGATGCCTCCGTCTTCATGGGTGATATCGAGAATCCCGAGAAGTCCCTGGTAGCAGGTAAGGTGGGCTATGCACCGATGCCTGCAGGTCCTGCCGGAAATATTGCCAACTCTCTTTCGTGGCTTCTTAGCATGAGCTCATCTTCCAAGAATAAGAAGGGCGCTGCGTTGTTTTTAGCTTGGGCTACGGGCAAAGAAACCAGCCTAGAGCTAGGCGTTGCTACCGGTGTTTTTGGCCGCAAGTCAGTTCTAGAGTCAGACGCTGTTCGGAACAAGTATCCTCGGGCTTGGTCTGAAGCTGTGCTATCGTCCCTCGAGGCCCCAAAACCTGAAGCAGGCTTCCCCAGGATTACAGAGATCGATGAATGGCTTGATATCTATGGCGGAGCAGTTAATGCTACTATTCTCGGACAAAGGGATGCTAAGACTAATTTAGAGCGAGCAGCTGCTCAGATGAATAAGATTCTTTCTGAAAGTCAGTAACAGGCGGCTTCAGCTCTATAAACAATCTGGTGGGCACTGCGTTTGGCAGTGCCCACCGATTACACAATTACTAGATGATGGTGCCACAGAAAGGTGTGACCACTTTCCATGGGACGTCTCTCGGACAGTCGACCGGCGAAAACTAGGCGACCGCTCATGCAGCAGCTGGCGTTTCTGTCTCCAGCTTTGATTGTTCTTGTCGCAGTTAACATATTGCCGGTTTTCTACACAATCGCCACTAGTTTTCAGTCACTGCATCTGGCCTATCCAGGCAGAAACAAATTTATTGGCTTGGGCAATTATATCTCTATCCTTCAAGATAGCCGGTTCTGGAACTCCCTAGGGCTCACGCTAACCTATGTGGCAGGCTGCTTGACCATTGAACTGATCCTTGCCTTTTGCATAGCACTCTTGCTGGCGAAGCAAACAAAGGGTGTTGGGTTTATCCGAGGCGTCTTGCTCTTACCCATCTTCTTGACTCCTATTGTCGTAGCGTTTTTGTGGCGGCTGTTGTTCAGCCCTTCCCTTGGTCTTTTGAATTACTTTCTGGCCTTTTTTGGCCTTGGTCCCTACGAATGGATCTATAGTCCACAGCAGGCGCTGCCTTCCCTAATCATAATCGACATATGGCAAAGGACGCCGGAATTGGTCCTTATAATATTCACGGGGTTGCTTGCCATACCACAGGATGTTATAGAAGCTGCTGCGGTAGACGGCGCCTCCCCTTGGCAGCTCTTTTGGAATGTAAAAGTACCATTAATCAAACCAATACTTATGGTTGGCATTCTGTTTCGAGTCATAGACCTTTCCAAGGTGTTTGATGTGATTTACATTCTCACCCGTGGGGGCCCGGGTATCTCCACAGAGACGTTGTCCTTATACACATATACCATGGGATTTAGCTTCCTGAGAATGGGTTACGCATCGGCGTTGGGCATGATTCTATTTGCCATCATCTTGTTAATGTCCTTTATCATAGTGCGCTGGGGAGAGGTGGATTTCGAATGAGACTATTCAGCCTAGACGCTGCGCAGCGGAAGAGACTGGGGTCGATTCTGAACACGTCAATTTTGCTGATTATCACCATCCTCTTCTTTCTCCCCATTGTATGGGCTTGTTTGATGTCATTTAAGACCCGGGTAGATGCTTTGGCCATGCCGCCCAAGTGGGTTTTCAAACCAACCATGGCCAACTACAAGGCAGTGTGGGGAGACGGGAGATTTCTAAAGTATACCAAGAACAGCCTGATCATAGCTGCTGCATCTACAGGCCTTGGCCTTGTACTAGGCGTTCCAGCAGCTTACTCCTTGGCACGACACCGGTTTAAGGGGCAGAGAGCCCTGCTCTTGGGTATTCTATCTACGAGGATGATTCCGCCGGTTGCATTTGTTATCCCGTTTTTTATTATCTTTACTCGCCTTTCCCTAAATGATACCCATACGGCCGTTATCATCATGCATCTAACGATCATCCTTGGCTATGTAATATGGATGATGCGCAGCTATTTCATGGATATTCCCAAGGAGATAGAGGAAGCTGCGTTAGTCGATGGGTGCAGCGTCTGGCAGACCTTCACTCGGATAGTGCTGCCTATCAGTGCGCCGGGTCTAGGGACGTCAGCCATCTTTTCCTTTATTTTTTCTTGGAATGAATTTCTCTATGCCATGGTCATGACTACCGTTGAAGCTAAGACACTGCCTTTAGGAGTCTACAACTGGGTGGCCTATGAGGAGATTATGTGGGGCGAGTTGACGGCTGCCTCTGTTATAGCCATGATTCCGGTGATTATCTTCTACGGATTTGTGCAGAAAGCGCTAGTGCGGGGTCTAACCATGGGCGCTGTCAAGGGCTAAACCCCATAATAGATAATGATGTTGGGAAAGGAGTATCGATGGTAGTGGCTTACAAACTGGATATAGGCATCGTAATCAAGTTGGAAGAGGAACGGGAAAGGACTATTCAAAAGGTGCATGAGCTGGGATTTAGCGTCTGTCAGATCTCGGTATATGATACTTCCCTCTATACTGACGAAATGGCAGCAACGCTCAAGGAGCAGTGCACCCGGTACGGTGTTGCCATCGATGGGATCTGGACTGGCTGGCCGGGATATCTAGCTTGGAACTTCACAGAGGGGCCGGAGACTGTCGGTTTGGTGCCGCCCCATCTTCGAAGGGAACGGGCTCAGGTCATCAAGGAGGGTTCCGATTTTGCAGCTAAGCTGGGAGTCAAGCGGATTATCACCCACTTGGGTTTTGTCCCTGAGGATATGAAGGATGAAAAATACATCGATCTCATCCCAGTGCTGCAGGATATTGCCGCCTATTGTAAGAAAAACGGTCAGGATTTCCTCTTCGAGACTGGTCAGGAGACTCCTGTTACTCTCCTCCGTACCATTGAAGACATTGGTGCAGACAATATCGGAATTAACCTTGACCCTGCGAATCTCATCCTTTATGGCAAGGGCAACCCCGTTGATGCTTTATGGGTTTTTGGTCACCACGTCAAAGGTGTCCACATCAAAGATGGTACTTATCCCACCGATGGCCGCAATCTGGGTCAGGAGATGCCGGTGGGCAAGGGCCAGGTGGACTTTCCGGTACTCCTTGCTAAACTAAAAGAACTGGGCTACTCCCAGCCGCTTTGTATTGAATGTGAGCTAGATGAAAAGGTGCGCCTACAGGAGATTGCCAATGCCAAGGTTGCTTTGACGAAATGGTTGGCAGAGATCAAGTGACTGAGGAAAACAACGTAATTGCTCCGTAAAGGGCATAATCTTGGCCCAACGCCAAAGAAGCAATAAGGGACCTCGCCTCTCTCTTGAGCCCATGACTATCGGTGGAGAGTAGGACGAGGTCCTCTTATCTGTCCTGAGTGCTGACTGGGATATGGAAAAACGGCTCAAGTGGACGGATATTTTCGGTCTCCATTGGGCCTATCTGCCCAGGATATCCAGGAACTGATCCTTATGGGCAGTAAAGCCTGCTTCATAGGTAAAGAGAATGCAGCTCTGCAAACTAATGTTTTTTAGCTGCCTAAGGGTTTCTTCGAGCTGAGGGTCTCCTGCCCAGATGATGGGGGCTACTTTCCCTTGGGATCCCGCCATGGCCCTTGCTGCTTTGACTTCCCCTATCACATGGGGTATTGAAATCCCTGCGCTATCTTCGATGCTATTGGGAAATGAACCATCGATCTCCAGCCCGAAAATGGCCAACAGATCCTTAAATCCCTGGCCAAAGGGTATGCCTGCTTCCTCTAGGAAGTCAGCCATGGTCATCATCTCTTGGTTTATGGTAGCAGGGCCCGGCTGATGAGGGTAGTTACGGTAAATCATGGGGGAGACGATATCTAGGTGGGGTGCCAGTGCCAGGTAGTTCTGCCCTACTAAATAAGATAGGCAAGGCTGAAAGAGAAAGGCCGCTAACTTTTTATCCGGCGAATGTTCCTTCATCCACGCCCGAAGCTCCTTGACAAAGACGGTAACACACTCTGCTCTATACTGAAGCCAGTCTAGAATGCCGGGATAGGCAGCCATAAGGCTAAACCAGCCAGAAGGGGAGTACAGGGCTCTTAGCCAGGATCTCTTGGTACCGGGGGAGGAGAGCAACTCCATAGCTGTGTTTATATCCTGCCTTATCTTTTCGGCATCATATCCGTGCTTGGCCATGTCCCTTTGACAGCGAGGGCAAAAGCAGGTTAGAAAACTAGTCTTGATTGTCGAAGAGGCCGGTGAAGAAAAACGGATACCATCCAGAAAAATACCTCTAATTGGCTGGGCTAAGAGCCGCTCCATTTCGGCATAGAAAGCGCTGCGGATTGCTGGTGAGTTAGGGCAACCTGAGCTGAACCATTCTACGGGTTGGCCATGGATGTCCATCGCTAGATCTTCAGGACTGCCAGTTGTGGGAAAGACATGAATCATGGCATAAGTGGTGAAAGGGGGCTTCGGGGGGATATCTTTTATCCTACTGGTCACAACGGTACTTACCCCTGCTTCTTGTAGGGCCTTTAGACTCAGAGCATCGGTGGGTGGGTTGAATACCCAGATTCTCATAGTAAGCACCTCCGAAGAATTCTATAATGAGTAGGTATATCCTACCTAAATAGACCTTTATCATATGGATGGCATTATCCTGCTTGATTGGAAAAGGGTACCTTGGCAACCATGCCGAAATCATCATGTATGAAACAATTTCCAAGAAGGGAGACTTGGCATGGTTGGGTTCGGTCTAGTACACTACAACTTCCCCGGTACTTTAGAGGAATTTCTGGATTATGCAGCTGAAACAGGATTTGCCTATGCGGAAATCATTGCTCAAGATCTCTGGGAAAAGGGCACAGACTATGAAGCCGCTGTGGACAACACTCGGCGGGTGAAAGCCATGCTAGATGCCCGAGGACTCAAGGTATCGGCAGTGGCGGCGCAAAATGATTTTCTTGTCACCAGTCAAAGGGCAATGGAATCCCAGGTGGAGCGACTTAAGCAAGTTTGTCGCTTAGCGGAAATGGCAGGGACCCGGCTACTTCGAGTCGATGGTGGCTGGGCTAAGGATGGGGTTCCGGAAGAGAAATGGATGGAACTGATGATTGATGGGTTTAGCCACTGCAAAGATTTCATAGAGAATGAAAACTTCCAGTTAGCCCTAGATAACCACGGTTTGGTGACCAATGATGCTGATCGGCAGATAGCCCTATTTAAAGCTGTTGATAGCAAAAATATGGGGGCCAATCTAGATACTATGAATTATCGATGGGCCGGTCACTCCCTGGAGGTAGTCAACGGATTCTATGAAAAAATTGCCCCGTGGGTGCTCCATGTTCATATGAAAGACGGCCGAAACTGTCTGGCTGAATACGAAGGGACGGCTCTAGGCGAAGGAGAGATTGACCTTGAATGGGCAGTCAAATGCCTAAAGAAGGTCAACTATCAAGGTGCATGGTGTGTGGAATATGAGGGCAAAACTGATTCCCGGGAAGGCTACCGGAAAGGCTTAGAGTGGCTGCGTAAGCACTTGGGGTAGTTAGCTCGATGATGATACTGAGGTTAGGGTGGTGAGTTTTTGCTAAAGTTCATAATCGGAGTCGATTTAGAGGGATTGGCTTGCGTAGTTGGTTCACCGGGCAAGACCTTGACGGACTCGCCTGACTATGATTTCGCTAGAAAACAAGCGGTTCGAGAGGCCAATGCCGCGGCAAGAGCCCTATTTGACATGGGTGCCCATGAGGTTGTAATTTGGGATAATCATGGTTCGAGTCTTAATCTGTTCTATGATCAACTGGACCAGCGCTGTAAGATTGCCGTGGGAGTAGGTGGTAAGCAGCGATGGCCGGGCCTGGATAGCTCTTTTAGCGGAGTGCTATTGATCGGATACCACCCCATGGATAACACAATAGACGGTGTTTTGGCTCATACGTACAGTTCTGTAAGCTACCAGCATGTTAAAGTCAACGGTGTTGAGGTGGGGGAGATGGCCGTTGATGCCGCTTCAGCTGGGGAAAAAGGCGTTCCCCTAATCTTCGTAGCTAGCGATGATCAGGGCACAGCTGAGGCGAAGCATTTCATGCCCTGGGTAGAGACAGTCGCCACGAAGCAGGGATTGGGGCGTAACCTCGCCATCAGCAAACATCCTCTTCAGGCAGCGGACGAGATCTATACAGGAGTAAAGCGAGCTATGGTACGGCTTAATGATATGCAGATATTCTCCTTTGATAGTCCTGCCACAGTGGAAATCCGCTATAAGCGCTTAGAAGAAGCGGAAGCAACAGCAAGATCCAAAGCTGGTTGGGAGCGGGTGGATCCTTATACCGTACGGAAAGATTTCGCACAGTTGAGCGAATGGATATAGTGAAAGCCCTTTATACAGAAAAGCCAAAAGCACCTAGACTTGCACTGGGAGCCTAATTCATGATACCCTATAGCTGCCGTCCCTTTGGGAC
>JAAYRF010000188.1 GCA_012518905.1 Bacillota bacterium
CCTACCCTAGCTTGGTTCCACAGTGGGGGCAGTGCTCTTTTTCTACATCGACTGCTTCAAAGCATCGATAGCAATCACGCTTCAACGCTCCCTTGCAATGCGGGCAGAAGGCGAGCCATGACAGGGCCCGCTTGTTGCAGTGGGGACATGTCCGCATTGCTCCTTTGGGCCGAGCTAGCATGTAGATGAGTAAGATGATGCCTGTCCCTATGGGACCAAATGGTCCTAGAAAAAAAAGGCCAGCTATAATAACGGTAGCTGTCCAGATCACAAAATTGGCATCTCGACCCCTTGAATCTCGATATATGAAATATGCGGCAGGAGCCGCAACTGCCAGATTTATGGCGATTACTCTCCAGTCCATGTTAACGGTACCCCATTCTTTGGGTATTTAGTAAAATCCTGTCATAAACACAACCCATACGACCAGCAGCCACGCGGAATGTAATTCTTCATTAGAGCGCAAAACTCCTGCCAGTGGCCAGGTTAAAGGTTTTGCCAAAATGGTGGTACCATTAAACAACGGGCTGGCAAACGGCCCTGCCCAAAGGCAACAGGGAGGCTCTTGGAACGTCTGCCTAGAACTCCTTCTCCATTTTAGTCTTGATTCGACAGAGGGCGTTATCGATGGACTTAGTATGCGTGTCCAGCTCATGTGCCATCTCTTTATAGGACAGCCCGTTGATATACAGCCTAAATACTTTGTACTCAAATTCGCTCAGAACTTCCTTGATATACCTTTGGGTATGCTGCAACCTTTCTCGATCGATTACTAAAGTCTCGGGATCATCAACTCTGTTGTTAGATAGGACCTCCATGAGGGTACGGTCACCTTCGGCGTCATAGATAGGCTTGTGCAGCGAAGTGTAAGAGTTGAGCGGAATATGCTTCTGCCGGGTAGTGCCCTTAATAGCACTAATGATGTTGCGGGTAATGCACAACTTAGCAAAAGACCAAAAAGATGAGGAGCCCGGACAAAAATCACGGATCGCTTTATACAATCCGATCATGCCTTCCTGAAGAAGATCGTCATCTTCGGCTCCCTGCAAGAAGTAGGGTCTCGTCCAGATGTAAACTAACTTTTGGTACTTGTAAAGCAAGTAGTCTGTGGCGTCTTGACGGCCGGCTTGGGCTTCCTGGACAACGTCCTCGTCAGCCATGTCCCGGAAGGCCCTAAACCCATCTACTTGATTCAGTGGTAATGCGCTACCCATGAACACGACCACCCCTTCTGAATCACATAAACGTTTCCGTGTTCTGAATATCTACCAAAATATACATTTCAACATTGAGAGCGTAAATCCTTCCATTATTGACCAGAAAACAATAAAGCCCTTGACCGTTGTTGTCTACGGCAAGGGCCTTTTAGGCACAGCTTACTCTAAAGTAACACATACGAGACTAGCTTCGCCTCCTCATTTTTCAACCTACGAGATTTTGACCATCTCATGCTGCATCACACCCCTTTTTATTTCGGAACAGGCTCTGTTTTGGGCACGGAATCCTTGTGTCAGGTATTCCAATGCCTTCCAGGGGTCTACTGTGTCGCCACAAGTGAAAACATCAATTGCGGCATACCCGAGTTCCGGCCAAGTGTGAATGGTTAGGTGGGACTCAGATATCACCACAACACCACTGACACCCTGGGGACTGAACTGGTGAAAAGCAACCTCTCTCACCTCTGCTCCTGCAACCAGCGCCGCCTCTACCATGAGCGATTCGACCATGTTTCTGTCGTCCAATACCTTAGGATCACATCCATATGCTTCGCATAGGATATGACGGCCCAAAGCATTTTTCATTCCATTCGTTGCCCCCTTTCGCCTATCTCTCCACCCTTCTCTTGATTTAGTACCACAATTTGCTTTTGACAGATACAATTCTAGCAGATCAGACCCAAAAGTCAAGCTAAAGGCGGTCACAGCTTCTTACTGGGCTCTGTTGCGGCTCTTAGAGACCGAATAGCGGAATAGAGGGCCAATTCTACGTGTTCTTTGCACAATCCTCCCTGTAGGTAGGCTATGTACGGTTCCCGCAATGGACCATCGGCACTGAGCTCAATGGAGGAACCTTGGATAAAAGTTCCGCCAGCCATGATCACAAGGTCTTCATAGCCAGGCATGTCTCCCGCTATCGGCTGTACAAAGCTGTCAACGGGAGATGCCGCTTGGATACCGTGACAGAAAGACGCCAGTTCCTGCTCTGAAGATAGCATAATAGCTTGCACTATGTCTCCTCGGATTTCATCCCAGCGGGGAGAAACACTGTACCCCAAGTCCGCCATAACTTTGGCTACTAGGGTGGCACCGGCCAATGCTTCGCCAACAATATGGGGCGCCAACCAAAGTCCGTGGAGAATCCACCGGTTTAGGCCATAAGTTGGTCCCAATCTACGGCCCAGCCCCGGTGCCGTCATGCGGTCAGCTACTATCTCAACAAGATGGTGGTTGCCTGCTACATACCCACCACCAGCCACTAACCCACCACCGGGATTTTTTATCAGTGATCCGGCGATTAGATCCGCACCTACATGGCAAGGCTCCCAAGCTTCCACAAATTCACCGTAGCAGTTGTCCACGAAAATGATGATACTCCGGTCTATTGAACGAACCAAAGATGCTATCTCTTTGATATCTTCTATAGATAGTGCAGGACGCCAGCTATATCCCCGGGAACGCTGGATCAGCACCATTTTGGTTCTAGCGCTGACGATATCTTGAATTCCCTGTTTGTCCCATCTGCCATCACCGTCTAGTGGGACCTCTTTGTAATGGATGCCGCTGGCCAAGAGGCTCCTGGAGAGATTGCCTTTCACGCCAATCACCTGCTGCAAGGTATCATAGGGGGCGCCGGTAACTGACACCAACTCATCGCCTCGTCCCAAGAGAGCTGCAAGGCAAGTTGCGATGGCGTGAGTGCCGGATACCAACTGAGGTCTAACAAGGGCATCCTCAGCGCCAAAGATTTGAGCATACAACTCTTCAATGACCTCTCGCCCACTATCATTGTATCCATAGCCAGTAGAACCGGCAAAATGGTGTTCGCCCACGTGATGCCGGCGAAATGCACCTAGCACTCTGGATTGGTTAGTGAGTTTGAGTTCATCGATTGCTTGCCACTTGTCTTTAATGGAGTTCTTTGCTTCGGCTATTAGCTGATTTAGCTCGTACGACTGGGGAATTGGTGAATTCATCAAAATTTGGGCCACATGATGCTTTCTCGTGAGAAACGGTGGCCCCCTACCTCCTTAACATGTTTAGATCAATATGCGAATGCCCTTCATCTGTATGTAATACGGGCATTTTTGAGCCGCTCCAGCGCTGTGACGATGCGCTCCTTCTCGACACACAGGGATATTCTGACAAACCCTTCACCGTATTGGCCATAACCAATACCTGGTGTAACCACGACACCAGCTTTTTCCAAGACAACAGTGGCGAATTCTGTTGCCGAATATTCTGGGGGTACTGGGACCCAAACATAAATGGCGGCCCTGGGTTTTTCTATATCCCACCCTAGATCCCGAAGGCCTTCGACCACAAGATCCCTGCGCTCTTGATATACTTCCTGCATCTTTGCTACGGAGTCTTGTGAACCACTTAGAGCTTCAACCCCGGCCACTTGCACAGCGGAAAAGACGCCAGAGTCAATATTGCTCTTTACTCGGGCTAAAGCTTCAATCACTTCGGGGTTACCGGCAGCCCAGCCTAGACGCCATCCCGTCATATTATAGGTCTTGGAAAGGGAATGAAATTCGATACCAACCTTCTTAGCACCCTCTATCTTTAGAAAACTCAGGGGCCGGTAACCATCAAAAGCAACTTCACTGTAGGCGGCATCATGACATATGATTATATCATACTTTTGGGCAAAGGCTACTGCATCGGCATAAAACTCCTCAGGAGCCACGGCTCCGGTAGGGTTATTGGGGTAGTTCAAAAACATGAGTTTGGCCCGCTTGGCCACATCTTGAGGGATATTAGAAAAATCAGGCAAAAATCCGTTGGATGCAAGCAGGGGCATTCGATACATCTCCCCCCCAGCTAGCATGGTGCCAATACTATAGGCGGGGTAGCCGGGATCGGGAATAAGGTTGATATCTCCGGGATCAACATAGCACAGCGATATGTGGGCTAACCCTTCCTTGGAGCCGATTAGTGCCACTACTTCGTTAATAGGGTCTACCTCCACTTGGTGGAGCCTTTGATACCAATTTGCCACTGCTTGGCGAAAAGCCAATGTTCCTTCATAAACAGGATAGCGATGGGTCTTCGGGTCTTCCACGGCCCTTTGAAGACGCTCCACAATGTGAGGAGGTGTGGGACGGTCCGGATCTCCTATCCCTAGGTTGATTACGTCGACTCCTGCCGCCTTTGCTTTAGCTATCTTCTTATCAATCTCAGCAAATAGATATGGTGGTAACTCTCTGATGCGTTGAGCTGTCTTCATAGAACCGCAGCGGCCAAAGGAGAGTCGTCTATAGAGTTTCACTCTCTTCAGCCGCCTCTACGCCCCCTTCGAGAATATCTCGTCAATCCAAACCTACAGAACCCTATTTAGCAAATTCAATATCAGGAGGTAACATCCTGCAAGCATCTGAGATCTCAGTCCCCATCGCATGTATTATCCCGGGAAGTCAAAGGTGTCACATCAAGGCTTTTCTGTGAAACACTAAGATAGCCACCATTGGCAAAAGACCCTACTTCGTCTTGCCTTTGGATTTGTAGGGAGCAAATAGGGCACTGACCCTCCTCCAGGCTCCGTCGACGGAGATCCAAAGCACCATACGCCATGCCAAGTTTAAGACCTTGTCCTATGCCGAAGCGACGACCAGCCGCGAAACCCAAAAGGATACTAGCTAGGACCAATATGACAATCCGTATCAAGACTGTTGCCTCCTTTTGCAGTCCCCCAGTCCTGGGTGGCTATCACCAAGAAACTGCTGAGAAACACAAGTATGAGCTTTGCTATGTCTAGATAGGCAAGCAGAGTGAGAACGATGATAACCATCATGCTAGTCTCCACCACCCCCCACCGCAAAGCCCAGTTATCGCTCCCCACTAGTTTATCAATTTTGCGGTCGACTAGATCATCAATGCCTTGTAGGGAAAAGATTGCGGCCCAGGAAGTGAACACATTCTGACAATCCCAGACTAGGGACAATATGACACCTAAAGCAAATGTCTCTTGCCAGCCAGTAAGGCCTAGCGCCAACGGTCGCCTTAGATCACCCCGCATACCCACGGCATAGCTGGCCCAAAAAAGTGTTATGGACCATTGCTGCTCAGCCAAGCAACCGAGGCTAAAAAAGAGCAATGCGTAGGGTAAGGCGGCCTCTTTCAGCTGGATGGCCCAGGTCACTCCCAGGGTAGACTCAAAGGCTGTGTCAAGATAATCATCCATGATCTTGATGGCAAGACCTGTAAAAAAGCAAGCCAAGAAGGGCCGCAGGTAACTGGCTATCACTCCACTAAAGGTGACGCCAGACAAATTGCTTCACCTCTTCAAATCCGGTTTTCAGTAGGGCTGAAACGGGAAAGATCACATGGCCGGGGAATTCTCTCCGTATCTGAACTAGCCCATTTTGGGCTTCTTTTAGGTCCATTTTATTAGCCAGGATGGCATAGCCGGTTCGCATCGCTCCAAATTGCGCCACCTGCCAATCTACCTCTCCCAGGGCTTCTATGGCGCCAACTTGGCCCGAACGGCTAGCGTCGATCAAGTGAAGAATCACATGGGCATCACGGACCTTTGCCAGAGTTTGAGCCATGGCTCGGCGAATCAGTGTCTCCCCATGGATACCTTCAGTGAGGCCGCTGGTATCCACTAAGGCAAAATACTTACGTCCCTTAACTCCTGGCATTTGAATCTCAATGCGCTGGAGTCCTAGGGTATGGTGGGGTTGGTCACTGATGAGTTCCTGTAAGGCAAGAGGCACGCTCAGTACCCTTCGATAGGACTCCCCACTAGGGGTGGCAAACTCTATGTTAAGCCGTGTAACCTTCAGATAATCGGCGAAATTGATGGCAAAAAGGGTTTTGCCTACATTGGCTTTGCCTATGACGATGCATTCTCTCAATCTCACCATCCCTCCCCGAAATCCTCGGATTCGATGTATAGCAGGTCTCTTCGGGTCATATCACCGGGCTTTTGCACCAGTCGCACGGCCTGGCGGCGGATGGCCAATTCGATCCAGTTGCGTACTGTGCGGGCATTGCCGAAATTATAAGCCTCCATTCGAAGTCCCTTTTGAATTAAAAGTACTAATCTACGGCGGGCCTGTTCAGTTAGGCGGTACTGGCGCCTTTCCAGCATCAACTCAGCGATGGCTAAGAGCTCACTGCTATTGTAATCAGGAAAATCAATATGTAGAGGGAAGCGTGATCGCAGACCTGGATTACTCTGCAAGAAAAACTCCATCTCATTGGTATAACCGGCCAGGATCAAGACAAACTCATCTTTGTGATCCTCCATGGCCTTAACTAGAGCATCAATAGCTTCTTTACCGAAATCCTTCTCTCCACCCCGGGCAAGGGAATAGGCTTCATCTATGAACAAGATGCCCCCAATGGCTTTCTTGATCTGCTCTCTGGTTTTTTGTGCCGTATGGCCAATATACTCTCCCACGAGATCGGCACGTTCTACTTCTACAAGATGACCTCGGGGCAATACCTCCATATGCCGGTACATCCTACCTAGAATCCGTGCTACAGTAGTCTTGCCAGTTCCTGGATTGCCTTTGAAGACCGTATGCAAAACTAAGGGTTCAGTGGCCAATTGCTCCACCGCCCTGCGCTTCTGAATCCGAACGAAGGCTTGGATCTCTCGGACAAGCTCCTTGACTCCCCGAAGGCCGATTAGACTGTCTAGTTCTGCTAAGACATCTTGTAGCTGCTCTTGGCTATCTTCTTTTGCCACACTGATGGGTTCCACCGACTTGTTCAGGTTGCGAAACAGAGTGAAGGCTTCTGCCGGCGAGATCTTGCCTCCTTCCAAGCATTGCAACACTTCGTCGACGGTCATGGGCCCTAAATTGTTATAGTGCATCCTCCCACCCCACGGAGGCCATATTCGTACCTTAACATATATATGTAAAAAACTAGAGAAATGTGTTTGGCCCAGGGGAAAACAGGTATAAAAAAGGGGCCTCTGCGGCCCTCATTCCTCAGGCGTTAACGGAAGCTCAAAGGTTTTTTGGGGAGTAATTGTGGATATGGCGTGCTTGTAGATAAGATCACTCTTGCCTTCGTTTTCCAAGAGGACGGTGAAGTTGTCGAAGGCCCGGATCAGTCCGCGGAGCTGCACTCCATTGACCAAGTAAATGATGACAGGAACGTGCTCTTTGCGGACCTGGTTAAGATAAACATCCTGAATACTGGTCGGTGGTTTACCCATCCCGCTCCTCCTATGCTGGCTCTATGTGAGTGGGACAATACTTTACAAATCATATTTCGTTGTTCTGCTCGCAATTCCTCCAATAAATGGAAGTAATTTGTTCAACAGCTTCTTCCGTGGATAACTTGTCGAGGTTGAGCCAGATGATGTTTCTATCTCGCCTAAACCACGTCAACTGACGCTTGGCATACCGACGAGTATCCCGTTTGAGTAGGCGAACAGCTTCTTGTCGGTCATATTCACCTCTAAGATACGCCACGAGTTCTTTGTATCCTAGGGCCTGCATAGCAGTGGATTCGTTGGATAAACCCCGATCCAAGAGGTGTTGCACTTCGGCAAGGAGTCCCTTCTCGAGCATCATGTCGACTCGGGCATCGATGCGCTCATATAATCTTTTGCGGTCCCGCATCAGTCCAAACTTAATCGATTTATGCCTGGGAGGTTGCTCGGACTGCATTTGCAGATGGCGTGATAAAGGAACACCGGTGGTCTCGTAGACTTCCAGAGCTCGGATGACTCTGCGTAAATCATTGGGGTGCAATCGATTGGCGGTTTGCGGGTCAATGGCTTGGAGTCGAGAATGGAGTGCTTCATTGCCTTGGGTCTCCGCTATTAGCTGCATCCGGGTTCGGAAGGCCTCATCTTTCCCTTCACCATCGAAGATAAAGCCCTCCAAGACTGCTCTGATGTATAGTCCGGTGCCCCCTGTCAGGATAGGCACTTTGTCTCTTAACGCTACTTCTTGTAGGATGTCTTCCACCATGGCTTGGTATTCTGCAACACTATATTCCTCCCACGGCTCCACAATATCCATCATATGATGGGGAATTCCTTCTCGCTCTTCCTCGGTAGGTTTGGCGGTTCCGATATCGAGCCCACGATAGATTTGCATGGAATCGGCAGAGATGATCTCTCCATCAACCCGCTGAGCAACTTCAATAGACAGCTGTGTTTTACCAACGGCTGTGGGGCCAACAATAACTAGTATGGGTACCAAGTCCCATCACTCCTTGTGCATCGTCAATGGCACTAGCTTCGACCAAAACGGCGGTGTATGTCTTCTAGTGCTAACCTTACAATTATCGGTCTGCCGTGGGGACAAGTGAAGGGATTAGCTGTGGCGAGTAAGTTCTTTATTAGTTGCTCCATTACTGGTGTAGCCAAGCTTTCTCCCGCCTTGACAGCTCCCTTGCAAGACATCAGTACCAAGGCCGCCTCGTAGTAATCATCAGTTTCTCTATTTTCCATGATCCCCAGCAGAAGCTGGCTTAACTCATCGTGGCTTATCTGGGACAGCTCAGTTGGAACTGCCCTGACCAAACAATCCTTGGTACCGAACTCCTCGATCTCAAATCCAAGGCTAGCTAACCTCGGTGCCCACTCCTGCAACCGTGCTACCTGGGTTACGGACATTTCAAGATGAATTGGAACCAGGTAGG
>JAAYRF010000189.1 GCA_012518905.1 Bacillota bacterium
AAACTCTCCGTTAAAGATTTATACCAATCCCTAGCGGGATTAGATTCTGGCTAAATTCAAACTTGGCTGCACAAGCTTTCATTTACGCTGTTCAGTTTTCAAGGTTCAAGGTCCGTCGCCGGCTCAAACGCCCGGCAAGGATTGATTATAGCAGGTATGTCCCCTTATGTCAACCCGTTCTACAGCAGAAAAATCGAAAGCAATCTTCGGAAGAGAGGAATCTAGCAATTAACGTGGAAATACTCGACATGCGTTATTCGTTCAAGGGTCTGCAACCCCCTTGGCAAAACTACCCACTCGAAGGAGTCAGACCCATCATGTCAGTAATCGATGTCAACACACCCTCCACAGAAGATATGGAATCACTTCAGCGTTCTCAGGGCGCCACTATAAAAAGCAAGAGCACCTTGGTTCTTCTCATGAAGCAGCGGCCCCTACTTCTCTTGGGCTGGGCTTTGTTCTTCTTCGGAATTCCACTGGCTTCGACAATCATTGGTACACTGCTCCTATTGCTGGACTTGGTCATAGTGCTGGTCCGAATCTACCTACTCCATCAATCAGTTCCTGGCCCCACCGTATCCATCAATATACACCATAGCAAGACACGGTACACCCTCGTAATGTTCTTGTTGCTTGTGGTATGGGCCTCCGCCGGCGGCATCGTATCCAAAAGACCCGATATCGCTTTACCCGCCACATTTGGACTAGCCCTAGTTATGGTAATCTTTTTGTTTAGAGCCGGTGATATACTTTGGAACGATGGCTGGCTACTGAAACGCACCATGCCATTTCTGGTTCTGGGATTGCTCACTGCGGCCTTATACGGGATATATGCTAGTCAAGTCAAAGGTATTGCCCGTCTGCGGCTTATCGGTCACGGCCCTAATGGTAGTGGTACTGCACTACTAATCTCCATTCTCCTGGCCTGGAGCTACGCTGATCTCCTGGCAAACCCTTGGTTGAAAGCCGGGACTCGTCTAACCGCCCTAGCTGCCATACCGAGCCTTCTTTTTACATATAGCCGTGGGGCTTGGCTTGGTTTTGCCGGAGGTGCCACATCTCTTGTGCTGAGCAAACGTAGCAACATCATATGGATACTTATCGGGCTACTCATCATTGCCTCAGTGGTAGCCCTTAATCCCCGTTTAGAGCAAAGGGCTAGGAACATCTTCAGTATTAAGCGGAACATGGATCGGGTGGAGTTATGGTCTGTCACTACGAAGCTCATCCCAGATCATCTGCTCTTTGGTGTAGGAACCGCCGTTTTCCCCCATGTATATCAAGACTACTCACCTAGAGGTAATGCCATGGCCTTTGCCCACAACTTCTTCCTCCAGGCATTAGCGGAATATGGCATTCCTGGCTTTGTTCTCATCTTGGCAATGGTAGGAATGATCATATGGACTGGATGTCTGTTAGTAAGGACCAAGAAATGGCCATTGGCATCAGGGGTACTCGCCGCGGTGATAGGCACCTTGATACACCAGCAGGTAGATAATACTATCCACGGAGCCAATCTTGCAGGAGCATTCTGGTTCCTCTGTGGTTTCCTGCTAGCCCTAGATGCAGCCTTACCGAACTTGAACCCCGATATCCGTAAACCAGAATAGCCAGTTTACGATAGTTCTCGCTCCATCCTCCGCAACAAGCAGACCTACCCCTATGCAAAAATAGCATGGGGCTCCATGACTACTGAGGCATCCTAGACCCCAGCGTTCTGTTTGCGGGCTTTTCTCAATAGGTACATGTACTTTCTTTCTGCCGCCTCGATGGAGTAGATGGCATAGTCCACTAGATCCGGGTCCACTACGTTATCGAAGAACGTCCTGGCATTTACCCACTCTTGCCTGGCCTGCTCGATTACTGCCTCCAGATCATCCACAGGATGAACCTCAACCATATCATCGCTATCCACCAAAGAAAACTGGGTATGAACAGTTTTCCAGAGGCTTTGCAAGAAATCCCTAGCCACAGGATATCCCTCCATAGATAACAACATTACTATGGTAAAGTCTATCCCTAGCTGTACAGCTTTATGCCAAAATCTACTAATCTATAGGGAATTTGCCAAATCCTGGTGACGTTGCGTGGTTAGTCGTCTTGCCAGTATCTGCCAATGCTCTTGAGCAAAACAATCGCGACGTGAGGCAAGTATCAGACTTCACGCCTGCCTTCTAAGGCCTTGGCAAGGGTAACCTCATCCACATATTCCAAGTCGCCGCCCACCGGCATGCCGTGAGCCATCCGAGTAAC
Source organism: Bacillota bacterium (assembly GCA_012518905.1). Lineage (GTDB taxonomy): Bacteria > Bacillota > Limnochordia > DTU087 > DTU087 > JAAYRF01. The sequence continues at coordinate 2,254 of JAAYRF010000189.1, forward strand.
CTTAACACCCAACGGCTTGAGAAGACGGGCAAGATACATGGCTGTCGCCTCCCCCTCAACATTGGGGTCTGTGGCCAAGATAATCTCCTGGACTGTATCATCTCTCAGCCTCTCTAGCAGTTCCTTCACCTTAATATCATTAGGCCCAATGCCATCAATAGGTGAAATCGCTCCGTGCAACACATGATAGAGCCCTTTGAATTCCCTGGTTCGTTCGATTGCTATTACATCTTTGGGCTCTTCTACCACGCATATCATGCTACTGTCTCTTCCCACTGAAGTACACAGGCGGCAGGGGGTTTCTTCCGTGAGGTTATAGCAGATAGAGCAGTATATGATCTTCTCCTTAGCTTGAACGATAGCTTCAGCCAAACTCTCAGCATCTGTTTTACTCCCACTAATAATATAAAAAGCCAATCTCTGAGCGGTTTTCGGCCCAATACCGGGGAGCTTGGCCAGTTCCTCTACCAGGAGGGCCATAGGTCTTGCATATAAAGACATTTTCCCCTATCTCCTTTGTTACAACCACCAAACTGGGAAGAACTAGAATAGGCCGCTAGGCAAACCGGGGATATTCAGGCCTCCAGCAACCTTCTCCATCTCCTCAGCACTCATCTCTTGGGCCATGCGGATAGCTTCGTTGACAGCTGCTACAACCAAGTCCTGTAGCATCTCCAAATCATCGGGGTCAACTGCGGCGGGCTCAATGCCAATCTCCTTAACTTCCAAATGACCACTGATTACTACCCGAACTGCGCCACCACCCACACTAGCCTCCACCGTTTTGTTGCCCAGTTCTTCCTGGACCCGCGCCATCTCGGCCTGCATCTTCTGCACTTGTTTCATCATTTTCTGCATGTTCTTCATTGCTCAAACCCCTCTCCACTGCGGTTTTCTACCTCACGAACCTTGCCACCGAACAACCTAATAGCTGCATTCAAAGCGGGATTACCGGTGTCCTCAACGCTCTGCTCCGCTACCGTACCTTCTTCTACCGTACTGCCCGTAGGTTCAGGAGCCTTTCCCCCAGGCTCCCGGTTTTTCGTTCCAGATATGGACGACACGGTGGAGGGGTCCGTCTCGCTTATCTCTGCCTCATGCGCTGGTGAGCTATCTGCCGACACATAATTAGAAGCTTCTTCTTCAAAGCAACATACCACTCCCATAGCTCTGCCCATTAGACGGGCCAGAACCTTCTCTAAGACCTCCCTATTCTTAGGATGTTCAAGGCTGACCTTGTGAAATCCCCTATCCTTGGGAAAAGCCAATATCAAACTGCCGGCTTCGTTTAGTCCTACTGGAGTGGCCTCCCTCAAGAAGGCTTCTACCGGTGCTTGACGCTCCTGGCGGAGCATCTCGGCAACCTCGTCCCAACGGCCTAGTATTGGCTGAAAGTCTCCCGGTTGCTGACTGGCTGGAGAATACATAGAAGGCCGCGAATGTCGCGAATCTTCCTTCGCCTCGGGCTCTATGCCCATGGGTTCAGTTGTGTCATTCATCGAGGGCATCTGAGATTCGTTTGCCCCTTGTAAGGCCCTGAGCCCGGCTTCTAGGCCATCGAGCCTTCTGCTCAGTTGTTGCCACCTAGAGCTA
>JAAYRF010000190.1 GCA_012518905.1 Bacillota bacterium
CTGCAGCTTATGCTCACTGCTTTCCGCTGTTGTTTCTGCCTGAAGCGTGACGTCCTTGTTACCAGCCTTAACCTTGACCCGCAAAGTCCCAAGAATATCATCGAAATTCACCGTGACCCTAGTCGTCTTGCCCTGATCTAAGTTCACATTGCGGATATTCTTATCGACACTGACAGGACCCATATACGTGACTTTAAGATCCACTTCGCCAGCGGCGCCTTCGTGGCGAAATATGTCACTGCCTGTACCATAGGATGCTTCCTTCTCACCCCGCCGGGTTATCTGGAGCCTCGTATCCTTTATAATGTTTGCACCTCGATAGGTGACATCAACCTCTAGTTTGGCCACCAAATCGCCGAAGTCTAGGCGCACCCGCTTCGACTCGCCTTCACCTAACTTTATGCCGGATTGCACAGCCTCTAGCACCATAGTCCCCGTCTTGAACGTACCTTTGACGGTATAAACCCCTTCTGTAAAGCTTCTCGTTAAAGAGTCACCCTTGGACTTAAGATCACCGCCTGCCACGTCCCCAGAGGCATCGGTAATTTGAAACACCGTCTGGGATGTGACGTTTTGGCCCCCCGCCCAAGCCTCTATCTCCAAAGTGGAAGGTTGTACAACTTTGCGCATAATCGATCCTAGTGCCTCGCTGAGGCTCTTTCGATCCTTGGCACTGTAGTACGTGCCGATACAGCTCACCTTTGCTTCTTCAGAAGCAGACATGGCGAACCCCACCACATGGGGCTTGTAGATAATCCCCTGGGCCTGCAAATAGTACGAAACGGCGCAGGGATCGCCTCCACAGCTCTCCTGGCCGTCAGTAATTAGCACAATAATGTTGCGGCTATCTCGATTGGGAAAATCATGGGCCGCTTGCTCCAATGAATACGCTATGGGAGTCTTGCCCTTGGGCTTGAGTGAGCGTACAACATCCAGGATGTTGCCCCTCACAGCATTTACCGGCCCGAAGTCCTGGACCAAGATGGAATCATCACATTCGGTATTTCTAGAACCATATACCCTTAAGCCCACCTCTAGACCTGGCCTGTCTTCTAGGTTCTGAATAAGATCAATCATGACTTCCTTGGCCACATCCATACGGGACTTTCCCTTTTCTACATCCTCTTTCATACTAAAGGAAGCGTCGAAAATAAATTCTATGTAGGTTGTTTCAGCGCTGGCTGCAACACCGACCCTCATCCCAGCCAGCAACGTAATGATCATTGTTAGCAAAAATAAGTGGAAAGACCTTTTATTCTTAAATCCAGCCATTTCTTAACCCCCTCAGGTTGCCCGCCTTTGTTACCTCCTTTGCCAAGCTGCAGAGGTTCTTTTGGTTCATCACCTCCCTGTCATATAGCCAGACGTGGGTAAGGGGGACTGTTGCTATAGCTACTGCTTTTCAAATATTCAGAAACTGAACTGCCTGCATTGCCATTTCTATGATGCTTCAAGCATACCACGGATTCTTTGAAAAATAAACAACTTACGTTTCTTTATAGCTTGGGGAAATCGACAGCAGCGGACTGCCCCGTACGAGGCATTCCGTTAAGCATCAGTTCGCACTAGTGATACCATAAGCAAGCCGGTGAGATTTGTCATCAGAGGATTAATAGCCATCCAAATAGAAGAAATTATTGAGCAAGTTGAACATGATGGGAGGAACTACTAATGGAGGCAACTTCTATCACCCTTCGGCTCTTATATTTCTGCTTCTATGGCAGTGCCGTCGGGGTTTCAAGCTTTCGAAATATTTACTTCCAGCAGCAGGGCCTCACAGCTACCCACATAGGTTTGATAGCTGCCCTCGAGCCAGCTGTTATGCTTGTATCTCAGCCTTTTTGGGGGATGGCAAGTGATACATACGGTCGCAGGCGGGTGCTGCTCATGCTCATAGCAATATCCGCCTTCCTCACGTTAGGTTACACGGCCCCCGTCAATGTATGGCTCTTGGCTGCCTTGGCACTAATACTCTCCTTTTTCCGCAGCTCCAGTGGGCCGATTCTAGATAGCATTGTCTTAGATCACTTAGACTCCACCGGTGGCCGATATGCCCGCTACCGCCTCTGGGGAGCAGTTGGGTGGTCTTCCATGGCTTTGGTTATCGGCCAGATAACCCAAGCTTATGGCATAAGATCAGCCTTCATCTTTGGAGCAATGGGGCTAGGAGTTGTCTACCTGCTTCTTTGGCGCTTTGTCCCTCCCGGAGAAACAAAACACTTTGAAGGCCGAGCCTCTACCGGTTTCAAAGCCATTTTGCAAAACAGGAACCTGATCAAGTTCCTAGTCCTAGCTTTTATGGTGCAGCTATCAGCTGCCTCCATTCTATCCATGCTTCCTTTGTACCTCAAGGAACTGGGAGCCAGCCACCGTACCATTGGTTTAGCCTTTACCCTAGAAGGTATTAGTGAAATACCCTTCTTCCTGCTAGCCGACAGGATCCTGGCAATGTGGGGAGTCAAGCCGCTCCTGGTAGTCGCTGTTTTTGCCTATAGTCTCCGTTTGATCCTTTACTCCTTAGCAGCAACACCCTGGATGGCTCTCATGCCCCAACTGCTCCACGGGGCCTGCTGGGCTTTCTTTGTCACAGCAGCAGTGAATTACGTCAACGAGCAGGTTCCCTCCGAGCTACGCAGCACAGGCCAGACTCTCTTCACTGCCGTTTTCTGGGGGCTCGGGGCTACCACCGGTAATGCCTTGGCAGGCTTTATGTTTGATCGAATAGGCCCTGCCGCCATGTACCGCTATCAAGGTCTATTCGCACTTTGTGCAGCCTTCTACGCCCTGTTGGTTCTGCCCAGAACGAAAGCATCAAAGCAAAAGACAGACGACTTGACGGCCTAAGTCTTTCATAGATAATGGTGTCAGCAGTTTGGTAATAGCGAAAAGTCCGATATTTTGCGATTAGCCCCTGCCAATAATGGGGACATACTAGATAAGAGTCCCGATTCAAATCTGGTAGGAGGGATAAGCAATGGATAGGGTTTTAATTGCACCGGGTAGATATGTACAAGGCCCCGGTGCCTTGGAGAGGCTAGGGGAATACGTAGCGGACTTAGGTGGTAAACCTTTAGTCATTGTAGATAGGACAGTCATGGATTTCCTGGGTGAGCAGATCACCGCTGTTCTTGCGGGTCATGTAACCTCGTTGATAGAATCATTTGGCGGCGAGTGTTCCCGGACGGAAATAGCCCGCCTTCAACAGAAAGCGGGAGATAGCGTCGATACCATCGTAGGAATCGGCGGTGGAAAGACCATAGATACAGCCAAAGCCGTAGCCTATTATCTTAAGGTACCGGTGGCAGTCGTACCCACCATCGCCGCCACCGATGCCCCTACCAGTGCCTTATCGGTTATCTATACCGAGGAAGGAATCTTTGAGGAATACCTCTTCCTACCCCGTAACCCAGATCTGGTCCTTTTAGATACTGCAGTCATTGCTGCAGCGCCGCCTCGCTTCTTGGCTAGTGGCATGGGCGATGCACTGGCCACTTACTTCGAAGCGGAAGCATGTGCCCAATCATCGGCTCAAAGTATGGCAGGGGGCAGTACTACCCTAGCAGCCCGCAATCTGGCTCGCCTTTGCTATGATACGCTGCTGGAATACGGAGAACAAGCCATGTGGGCAACAGAACACAAAGTAGTTACTCCTGCCTTAGAGTATGTAGTTGAGGCCAATACCCTGCTATCTGGTCTAGGTTTTGAAAGCAGTGGGCTAGCGGCTGCCCATGCCATCCATAATGGCCTTACAGCACTAGAAGAAACCCACAGTGCCTACCACGGCGAGAAGGTGGCCTTTGCCACCATAGTCCAACTGGTGCTGGAAGGCCGGTCTACGCACGAGATAGAAGAAGTCATAGAATTCTGCATGGCCGTAGGACTACCTGTAACTCTGGGGCAATTGGGAGTAAGTCAAATTGACCCCCACCGCATCATGCAGGTAGCTGAAGCGGCAACCCAAGAGGGGGAGACTATTCACAACATGCCCTTCAAGGTCACTGCCACTATGGTGCGGGATGCGATTCTGGCTGCCGATGCCATGGGCCAGGCCTATTGGGGCTAGAGCATATTCTATGCCAATAAAGACAGGGACAGCGGCGGTAGCTAAGCTAAGCGCTGTCCCTGTTTTTGTTAGCCCCGCCGGTGATATCACTAATTCTACCTCGTGGAAAGGACATGCTCTTCAGCAGCCTACCTTCGGTCCTTTATTGTCCACCCTCTTGGTGAGAGCTACACCGGTTCTACTGTCACAGCATTACACGCTGCCCGGCCTTCTTGACACACTAAAGCTACTGCCCCAGATGTCAATGGTCTATCGGAGTCGGTGATGTCAAAGAGACATCTGTCTCCTACCCAGCCCTTAAGTCTGCTTCCTTCCACCTGCAGCCTGAGGAAATAGGTTTTGCCGAATTCCCAGTGGAAAGGTACTTCGCCCAGCACCTTTGTTCCATCGAGCTCCTTCACTAACTTGACACATCCGCCCCTGCTGAGTAAGAGGGCATAGTAGCGACGCATACCCTGTACTCGAGCTGCCACACCCGTGGACTCACACATATGGGGGGTGAAATCTGCCGTCATTTGATAGTCCGTCCACTCCCGGGTACCCTGGATGATAAGTCCCGTGCCAGCGTTTTGGATCAACCGGTATGGTTCATCGGTAAACAAGAGCTGGTCCATTCCATCGACCCAGGCTCGCTGCCATACTGTACCTCCGCTGGAAGGCCGACTCCATGTAACCGTCGGCACCCCCTCCCAAGTGAGGTAATCTAGGTAAACCGTGCCATCAGCCCGGTGCTTCGATGAGATCTCAATACCGATCTCGGCAATCGGCTGCCCTCCCATGTCCGGCACCTGCCAGCTGTACTCATGTTCGGCCCCAGGATCCAAGATAGCGCTGGGACCTTTGACCATCTGCAGCTCATCGTTACAGTCATACACCCGAAGATACAAAGAACAGCTGACACTAGAGCTACTGGCCCTATCAGTACTGACTCGCGCCCTCACAGTCTGGCCGGGATAAATGGTAGGAGATGCGATCAATGAATAATGGCTGGGCCCCAAGGCATCAGAGGGTATGAAAGTCGCTGTAGCTACTCGTGCCGGCCGCCCCGTGGCCACGGATCGGTAGCGTAGAGCTAAGCTCCTTTCCCCCAATCGGCTGTGGCCCAGAACGTTCTCCACATTCACCGTCCCCCTGGACTCTATGCTATCTTCTGGTAAGAATCCCTGTACCGAGCCGGGAAGCTCAAAATGGAAGCGGGCTCCGCCTTTGGGTGCTATAGGCTCTTGGCCAAGAGAGATTCTAGCAGTATTGACAATATGATACGTCTCGATAACGGCATCACTAATGGCCCTACCCCCGTCAGCCGTGGGCAGGTACAAACGATCGGCTACTGGTCCCCGAAAGTCCGGGCCAGCTTCTATGCCCTCCAGCCCATTCTTGATGCCCAAAAGACACCCTACATTGGCAGAGTTGCAGTCGGTATCCCAACCGGCGGTATTGACTATCATCAGACTCTTTTGAAAGTCATCATCACCATAGAGCAAGCTCAAGACTATGAGGCCGTGGTTGGGGACCATATGGCAGTTGCCGCCGTACTTATCGTAGCCATAGCTAGTTTCCAGAAGCTCCCGGGCTTTGCGCCAATCGGGCTCCTTAGCGTGCCAGCTTCTAATATCGCCAATCATTCGGTAGATTACTGAGTCTGTAGGGATTAAGGTAACCGCTGTATCAAGCAACTTGTTCATGTCAGACTCAACAAAGGCCTGGGCCTCCATGGCTGCCAGAACCTGAGCCCCATAGATAGCCTCGCCATCGTGACTAACGGAACCAGCTCTGCGGGCAAAATCCGCTGCTAGCTCCGGATCACCGGGGCAAACCATAGCCCAAGCATC
>JAAYRF010000191.1 GCA_012518905.1 Bacillota bacterium
AATGGGAGGCCATCAAGAAGCACCCGGAAATCGGGTACCGCATCACCCATGCTTCACCGGATTTGGCGCCCATTTCCGAGGCGATTTTGGCTCACCATGAGTGGTGGGATGGCACCGGGTATCCCCGGGGTCTCGAGGGTGATCGCATTCCTTTGACAGCCAGGATTATTGCACTAGTGGATGCTTACGATGTGATGATCCATGGGCGCCCCTACAGACCAGCGGTATCCAGTCAAGAAGCCCTGGCGGAGCTGCGGCGGTGTGCCGGCACTCAGTTTGACCCTGATTTGGTCGACATCTTCGTTGACATGATGGAAAGCTCGGAGGCAATACTGGCTTAGCCAGAATATTGTTGAAGCCTGAAGCAAGGAAGTACGAGAATCCGCAGAAGTCATATACGGGGAGACACCAAACCTAGAGGGGATGATCTTTGTGTCCAAGCGGCGGATTGAGCCGTATAGGCCTAAATGGAAGGGTACTATGACTGATAGAGAACGGTTTAACAACCAGATGTTCTATGAGCCAGTTGATCGATGCTTCAACATGGAGTTTGGTTATTGGGATGAGAACTTTCAAGCCTGGGATATCTTTCGGGAAAACGGCATCACCAACAATGCTGAGGCTGATCTATTCTTTAATTTCGATACCTTGAAAGTACTCAGTGGCAACGTATGGATGAGCCCGCCTTTCCCCCATGAGGTTGTTGGAGAAACGGAGACGACCAAACTTCTAATCAACGAAGATGGCTTACTGGCAGAAGTCCCAAAGGATGGCCATGATACAATTCCCCATTACATAAAGGCTTCGATAGTCACGCCGGATGATTGGAGGAAGGTCAAAGAAGAGAGATTTCGCAGGGATGATCCCGCACGCATCGTGGATATAGAAGCTCTTAAGAGAACCCATCCTATGGATAGAGATTATCCTTTAGGTGTAGATTGTGGTTCCATGATTGGGAAGATTCGCAACATGCTTACCTTTGAAGGCTTGGCCTACGCAACCTATGACTATCCTGACATGGTAGAAGATATGGTGGAAACTTGCTGCCTCTTGGTGGAAGATTGGCTGGACCAAGTACTGCCCCATATAGATTTTGATTTCGCCGCAGGTTGGGAGGATATCTGCTTTAAGGGAGGACCCATTGTCTCTGTAGGGTTCTTTAGGGATGTCGTCACCCCACGCTACAAAAGGATCAACCAAAAACTCAAAGCCTACGGCATTGAGCTTTGGTATACTGATTGCGATGGCGATGTACGGCCCATCTTGCCTTATCTTCTGGAGGGTGGTATCAATTGCCTTTTTCCCTATGAGGTAAATAGCTGCAGTCACCCCGGAGAGCTCTTGGCTGAATACGGTAAGGAGCTGCGCATCATGGGCGGAGTAGATAAGCTAGAGCTAGGCAAAGGCAAAGTGGCCATCAAAAAATACTTAGAGACGCTAGTTCCCTTGGTGGAGCGGGGAGGGTATATTCCCTTCTGCGATCACCGCTGTCCGCCCAACGTCACACCGGAAGATTACCTCTACTATCTGGATCTGAAGGAGCGCATGTTTGGCATAAGGTGAAGCAGATATCGGTAAGGCACATTTGATGGGACAAACTCGCCTGGAAGAGTACTCCGCCAGGCGAGTTATGGTGTCGAATGAATTCCTAACCCGGGCGTGCGGGTGGATTCCTTCTGAGTCTATAGATCCGCTAGCATGACCTGCTTGCCGCCGTTTTCCGCAGACTTATAAATACCCTCAATGATCTTGGCCACATTGATGATCTCATGTGGCTTTGTTATGGGCTGTTTGCCAGAACGGATACAATCCATAAAGTGAGCTATTTCAGCTTTAACGGTATTAACCCCTGTGGCGATCTGGGGCTCGATGTCTAAGAGGTCCCCGGAGTCTTCGCCGAAGATCTTAAGACCACGTGGATCCTCCAGTGCACCGGCTTTGGTACCTAGAAGCTGCATATAGTACGTTGTCTCACAGTTGCCGGCCCAGCTGGATTCAATGAACAAAGCAGCGCCATTGGCAAATGTAACATACCCGGAAGCCAGATCTTCTACATCATTGATGCCGGGATAGACGTCCCCAACTCTGGTCTCTAGGGGTGGCCATCCACCATCTACGGCGTCATCTTTGAAGGCCTGGAAGGTAGCCCCGGATACAGATACCGGTTCAGGGGCCCCCATGAGCCAATATATTCGGTCTAGGGCATGGACACCGATGTCTAGCATACATCCACCGAAGGATTTCTCTTTAGTTGTGAACCAACCACCCAAGCCGGGGATGCCCCGTCGCCGAATAAAGCCGCCTTTGACGTAATAGATGTCGCCGAACTTGCCATCTTCGATATAGCGCTTAAGCACCTGAGAAGCGCTCTTGAATCGCTGAGCCATGGCACCCATAAAAACCTTGCCACTCGCTTCAGCCGCCTCGAGGATTTCCCTGGCATCGGCGCCCCTTACGGCAACTGGCTTTTCGCACAGCACGTTCTTGCCAGCTTTGAGGGCATTAACACTCATTTCCTTATGCAAGTAGTTGGGGGTACATACACTAACTGCGTCAATGTCGCCTTGTTCTAACAGGTCATGATAGTTAGTAAACTTGCGGGGGATACCGAATTTGTCTGCTACGTAGTTCAGTTTTTTCTCGTTTATGTCCGCGACAGCAACTAGTTCCACGCCGGGGGTACTTAGATAGGCGGGAATGTGAGACTGCTGAGCTATACCACCAGCTCCGATAACACCGACTCGAATGGTTTCCATGGAATTCCTCCCCTGTAGTATTCAAGTGAGACGCTTAGGCTATGATGCCCTTGTCCCTAACTCCCATTATATAGCAGTTCTGAAAGTCAATCTAGGCCATTATTGTTTGAGCGCTCCTTCATTAGTCCGATATTAGCCCGAATTGAACCCTCGGACTCACACCATCTTACGCCTCTCTAATCTCTGCCCTGATCACCACAGCTTGACCACCTACAGCTTCGGCCTGCCAATGGCCATCAGTCTCCTGTATGATATCAGCTTTGCCAGTAATAATCTCCGGATCATGGGTATAGTCCGGCAGCCTGATAAGTCCTGTAACCTCCGGCGGTAGCTTTACCTCGATGGTAAATCTCTTTGCTTGCTGCCAATAGACAGTGATATCTCCCTTGGGGCTAGGGACAACGCCCTTGCACCAGGAAAGACCGGCGGTTTCCGGCTGGATCAGGACCGAAGCAAACCCGGGCTCTAAAGGCCTCACTCCCAGCTGATAGGCGGGGAGGAAGTAGCCCGGTGCTGCTGACCAAGCGTGACAATGGCTTCGAGTCCATCGATCCTTTTGAAATCCGGGAAATGTCTCCCAGCAGGTGGTGGC
>JAAYRF010000192.1 GCA_012518905.1 Bacillota bacterium
AAGATAGTCATGATCTTGTAGTGATATGTAAGGTGGTTATATGTCTAGACCAGTTAGGTTCCTCCATGTTGCAGATGTTCATTTAGGTACTCCTTTGCAGGGGTTTTTTGACGCCCCTTCCCATATTGAGTCTCAATTAATGGAAGCTAGTTTTGAGGCTTGGCGAAGGGTTTGTGATGCTGCTTTGGCCTATGATGTAGACTGTGTTTTGGTGGCGGGGGATTTGTACCATCGGGAAGCTAGATCAGTGAAGGCAGCCCGCTGTGTGCAGGAAGGCGTAGAGCGATTAGCTAGGGCAGGGATCGGGGTCTATGTCGTCTATGGCAACCATGATCCCTTAGGCGAAGGCGAAGAGCTTATGGACATGCCGGACAATTTCCATGCCTTTTCGGCGGTGAAGCCGGGTTTTATAGAGATTAGGGACGAATCCGATATGCTCCTAGCTCGGATCCATGGCATCTCCTACCGCTCCCGGGGGGATTCTAGAGCCCTTCATACTATGCTGCAGCCATCTGATGGGGGAGTGGTGAATATTGGGCTTTTGCATACTCAGCTAGATCCCAATAATCCCAACTATTGTCCCTGCAGTGTGGGGGATCTAGTCAACCAAAAGCATATCCACTATTGGGCCTTGGGGCATATCCATCAACCCAGGATCGTGCGCTATGAACAGCCCACTGTTGCCTTTCCTGGCACTCCCCAGGGTCGTCATCCCAAAGAAAAGGGAGTAGGGGGGTGTCTTTTGGTAGAGCTAGCCTTAGGCAAGGCTCCGGATATTCAGTTCGTTCCTATTTCACCCCTGGTATGGAAAGAGATAGAGGTGTCTATTGATGACCATGGGGATGAAGCCATCTTGACCATATCCGATGTTGAAAGACTCCTAAGAGCAAGGGCAGAAGAACTCTGGGAGGGCCCATCGAGCCTTACTTCCGTGGCGGGTGTTCCTCTAGCGGACACTTCCTGGAAACCGGAAGGCTATCTAGTGCGCTGGGTCTTGACTGGTAGGGGGATAGTCCATGATGCGTTGGTTAATCCCGAAAATGATCATTCTGATCTCCTTCGCTCCATTGAGCGGCTGCAGTATCGGAAGCCTTTTCTTTGGACGGAGTCAGTTCAGATGCAGACGGGCCGACCTTTACCCGAGTGGCAGGATGCGGTGACATCCTGGCCTTTAGCTCGGAAACTCGATGATATTGTTGAAAGCATTCTTTCTGGTGAGCTAGAAGGGGAGCTAGCTGAAGCTATGGGTAGGATATGGGACATGGACTACGATCCTGAGCATTTAGGTGATGACACACTCCCGGCAACTCCCGAGGTGGTAAGGACCATTGTGAAAAGAGCAAGGCAGCTGGCCTATGAGAAATTGCTGGAAGGAGGCGGGCTATCATGAAGATCCGCCGGCTTTATATCGGCGATTTCGGCATAATTCGCAATCAGCTTCTTTCTGACATAGGTGGAGGACTGGTGGTCATCGGTGGTCCTAACCGGGCAGGGAAGACCTCCTTTATGCAGGTACTAAGGTATTTGGGCTATGGCTTTCCTAAGGGAGTGAGTCTTCCACCAGCGACCCATGACTACTACGTAGAAGCTACCGTGGACTTTGGTAAGGAGCGATGGGATCTTCAGTTACAGGGTTATGGCAAGCCCAAGTTGAGCCGGACTGATGCGGAAGATGTGGCTCTAGAGCCCTATGGTTGCGTTGATATGTTTACTTACCATCAGCTGTTTACTATTAGCCTAGATGAGCTGAGACTTCTACCCGAAGGCATCGATGAAAAGGAAGAGAGCAGGCTGCAATCGGTGCTGTTAGGAGCGGGCTTATCTGATATTGCCAGAATCCCACAGCTGGTTAAGGAGCTGGACGATGCAGCGTACAAGATAGGTGCCTCTATGGGTCGCCCAAACGTAGCTCAATTTAAACCCCGTCACCTTGCTATCAAAGAAGCGGTAAGAGAAAGGGACAAGGCACTGGCCCGCATGGACGAGTATCGGGCCAAGATAGAGGAATTAAGTGGGATACACGCTGAGCTACAAGAAAAAACTGCTGCTTTGGATAAGCTCAAAGAAGAGATAATCAGACTAGAGATCCTCCTCCATAACCATGATGACTATGTGAAATGGGTGAGGCTTGTATCTATCCTGGCCGAGCCTGGGGCTCGAGCCCTGCTGACTCAGTACCCCGCAGGCTTATTGGAGAAGGCAAGGTACCTTCAGGATACCTATCATGAAGCCCTGGATAGCTATGGAGAGAGGCTTTCGGCTTTTTCCCAAGAGATTTACGGGAAGGTAGGCCAAGATGCAGATCCTTCCATCTGGCAGCGAAATCTCTTGCTAAGAGGCAATGAGATCGAGTTCGCTCTCAGGAACCTATCAGGCGTGGGGGCCAAGATTGAGGTCTATGAAGCTAAATCGCTGGCTTTGGAGACTGAAAAACGAAGGCTTGAGTGGGATATTGACGCTTTGAATAGGAATCTCAAAATAGAGGATTTGGACGACATCCGCCGGAGCGTAAAGAAAGATCAGTTGGAGCGGGCTATTCATAACCATGGACTATTGGTCAAAGCTGTAGGCCTTGGCCAAGAGCTAATGCAGACTACCGCCATTGATTTTGCCCAGCAGTTTCGCAGCTATGCTAAGGTGGCAGTGCTCACGATTATTGTCGGGGCGATAATCGGCATTATCCAGCCTTTCATCGGAATTGGACTGGCCGCAGCCGGTGTTGTGGGCGTTGGACTTTATCTTGTGCACCGCACCCTTGCCGATGGTGAGACTCGAGCAGAAGCGCGGAATCTAAAGGGCCAACTGCTAGACATCGGGCGGCAGGCGGGATTGGTCTTTGATGATAGAGATCCAGATGGATATCTCGGTGCGGTGCAAGAGCGGCTAGTAGAGGTAAAAGCCGAGCTAGAAGAGTACCGCATACTTCTAGGCCTAGACGAGACTGCCAGTTTAGAAAGCTATGGGAAGCGCCTGGAAGCAATCGAGAAGCTGTCAGCAAGGGCTCATGATCTATCTAGGCAAGCCAAGGAGCTTGCCAGGGATCTAGATGAGCTAAGCCCAATCGTATCAGAGCTCTATCACCTAGTAGCTCGCCTTGGCTATGGCAGGGAGTCTCTAGAGATTGATACCCATTCCTTTGGAAAACTATCTATCCAGGTGGAAAACATCTGGTCCCACCTACAGCTAGCCAGGGAGTTAGAAGGAGCCAAGGGGAGACTTGAAGGAGTAGAGGAGGAGATTAATGCCATAATCGACGGGGATGATTACGTTCAAGAAGTGGCAGCCACAGCCGATGATGTCTATGATCCCGTAAGGTGGCTAGAACAAATCATTCTTGCCGGGGAAAAACATGCTAGATACAAAGCTACCGCTAGCGAATGCGAGACTCTAGAGCATCGGATAGTTCATTCTCTGGGCCGTAGGGATATGGCTGCCTTAAAGGCACTTGGGCACGAGCCTTCTTCTTATCCTGCACCCGACGGCATTGGCGAGGATCCTTGGCTCAGCCTATTGGTATCTTTATATGAGGATTACGGAGCTGCGGCTGATCTTGAAGAAGCATTAAGGGCAGCGACGGAGAGAATGAGTGCGCTAGATGAAGGCATAAGAGATCTAGAAGCCAGTCGGGATATTCTCCAACGGGAGATTAATGATCTAAATGCCGATGAGACTCTAGTGAATGCCCAAAGGGCCATCGACCGGGCAAGGAGCGAGCTTGAGCCCTTAGCTTTTGAATACAGCACAAATAGGGTAGCCAGTCTGCTTCTGGAAACGCTGCAGAAACAGGTTATTGAGGAAATTAAGGGTGATTTGCTAGACCAAGCCAGCCGTGTACTGCGGGATATGACCGATGGTGAGTATCAGAGGATTATGCCCCTCGATGAAATTGATAAAGCAGGTTTTCAACTGACGGGGGCCAGGGGGGAAAGGTGGCTGCCAGAAGCCTTGAGCCGTGGGACAACTGAGCAACTTTTCTTGGCAGTGCGGCTCGGCAGGATCAGGGAGATCGACCCACCTTTGCCAGTGATCCTAGATGATTGCCTGGTCAACTTTGACCCGCAACATGCTTACCAAGCCATGCAAGGTATAAACAAGCTATCTAAGAGAAATCAGATATTCGTCCTTACCTGTCATCCGGAGCTAGTGGAGATGATCGGGGAACTCAATAATGGAGACGTTCAGTACTGGCAGCTAGATAGAGGGGTCTTTTCGGTAACTAACTTTGAGAAACTACGGGAATTTCTATCGCATAACATGCGTTAACCACAGATAATAAAGGAGAACGAAGTATAGGCACCATCGTGCGGGCATTTCGTTATTTAGGACTGAACCAAGAGTAGTTTTTAGTGGAAGCGGTGTAAAAATGTCCAAAGAATTGCTTTGTGGAGGAAGGACTCTGGAAACGAGTACCGAATAAATAAATTACGATAAAGAATTAACAAACACGTAACAGAGTATTTTGGGGTGTTTATCGGCCTTTGCAAGCTGTACATGTCCTTTGAAGGTAATGCGAATCAGTTTAACGGAGCACTTATTTATTGGCTTAGTTAATGAATTCCTGTAGCGTGAGAAAGGTGGAGTGAGATGAAGGTGAGAGTAGGTGTTATCGGCACAGGTAGACGTGGCAAGCAGCATTTGCGTCAACTGGCTAAGAAGCAGGATGTAGAAGTACCGGCCATATGTGATATTCTTCCAGATGTGGCTGCTGAAGCGGCCAAGATAGCGAATTCCCGTTCCTATCTGGACTACCGTGAGATGCTAGACAAAGAAGAGCTGGATGCAGTGGTAGTGGCTACACCGGCACCAGTCCATGCAGATCCTACTGTCTTAGCCCTAGAGGCTGGAATGGCAGTGATGTGTGAAAAGCCATTGGCATGGTCCTTAAAGGATGCTCTGCGAATAGTGGAAGCTGCCAAAAGGACGGGTCAGATTTGCGAAACGGGGTACCAGTGGCGTCATAATCCGCTATTGCCAGTAGCCATGGAGCACTTGGGTGATTCCGGCATCGCGTTAGTCAGGGGTGTTTGGTATCATACTGTTCCTCTGGTGGAGTCAATCAGAGATGTCAGCACAGGTGGTGGACAGATATTCGATCAGTCCACACATATTATCGATTTGGCTAGAGTTTTTGCCGGCGATGTCACCTCACTCTATGCGGCTTATACCCTCAATGCTCGCTCGAAAGCCGACTTCGATAACTATGACAATTGGGACGGGTACGCTGTAACAATGAACTACGAATCCGGTGCCGTAGGAAGCTTTGGCAGCACTTATGCACTTTTCCTCGGCCATGGAGAACCGGTGACTTTGGATATTGTAGGTTCCGAGATCTTGGTCAAAGTTCTGGGTGAGAAAATCATTGTGATAACTCCCGATGGCAGACAAGAGTTGGGATCAGATATGGAAGGCTTCACTGCCCAATCAGATATCATGGGGAATTTTGTGAAGGCGGTAGCCACACAGGATAGAGCTCTCGTCAAGTCACCACCTGCTGATTCCGTGAAAAGTTTGGCAACCACAACCGCTGCAAACCTCTCGGCAAAAACCGGTCAGATTGTGTCCCCAGATGAACTAATCCGTAGAGCGGGGGAAGGGGAAGAGGTGCCTGCTATCTAGGTAAGTCTGATAGCGCGGCTTTGATAGAGAGTTACTTGGATGGAGGTGATTTTAGATGATTCTAGGGTGTGCAGAACAACTAATCCCGGGCGATAGCATCCAGTCCAAGTTCAAATTGGCGGCTGAACTGGGTTTCGAAAGCCTTGATCTTATCGGGCTTGGCCTGAAGGAAAAAGCGGAGATAGTACGTCAGGCTGTGGACGCAACAGGCGTACGACCAGGGGCTATCTATAGCAGATTGCCCAACTCCATACTTCATCCTGAGCCTGATCTTAGAGAGAAGGCCATCCTTGCTCTAAAGGATCGCTTGGACGCAGCTGCTTTGGTCGGTGCAGTAGGGGTCATACTGGTCCCTGTTTTTGGAGATCCTCTTCTACCCGATCTCAGCCCTCTATGTAGTGCCTGGCAGCTTGAGATGGAGTTTTTGGTAGCTCTTCTCAAGGAAGTCGCTCCCTACGCGGAAGAAAAGGGGGTCTATGTGATCCTGGAGCCAATCAACAAGGGGGAAACCCATTTTATCAATACACTGGCCCAGGGCTTAGGGGTCTGTGAGAGAGTGGGCAGCTCCTCCATAGGGTTGGTGGCTGATGTCTATCACATGAATATGGAGGAAAGCATTGTCGACTCTGTTCATATGGCGGGAGGTCGCATTGTCCACGTCCACATGTCTAGTTCGGACCGGCGGTTGCCTAGACCGGATGATATAGACTACCATGCTTTCTTACAGGCGCTGAAAGAAGTCGGTTATAAAGGAGCCCTTGGCTTTGAGTGCAAGGCTCCCGATAGCATTGATGAGCTGAGGGAGTCTGCGGCATATGTAAAGAGGTTGATTGCCAGGTCTTGACAGAAAATTGGACCCATCCGTCTCGTACGGTATAGTCCGGGCAGTGGACAGGCACTAGTTGTGCCAAGCGAGGTCAAGGAGAGATAACTTACATGTATCGAGGACATAGCAGTAGCACAATTAGATCACATAACAGAGCTCTGTTGCTCAATCTCTTACTCATACATGAACCGGTATCCCGTGTTGAGCTCGCTTCCATAACAGGGCTTACTATACCTACCGTGCATGGTCTGATTAAAGAGCTTATGCAGGAAGGTATCGTGGAGGAGCTAGGGACAACTGA
>JAAYRF010000193.1 GCA_012518905.1 Bacillota bacterium
CTTGCCCTACAATAGATACTAAGCAAGAGCAAAGGACAATAGTCAGTAAGGGATGTGGTTGTCCATTGAAAACCTTATATCTCGTCAGTGCCTGCCTGGCAGGTGCCAGTACTAGATTCGACGGTCAAGCCAGTCCTGAGCAGGATATACTCAGTCTTGTTCGCGAAGGACGAGCTATTCCCATATGTCCCGAGCAACTAGGAGGGCTTACGACGCCTCGCCTCCCCGCGGAGATTATCGGCGGCCATGGCGGGGATGTGCTGGATGGCAAAGCCCGGGTTATTAATAGCTCCGGTGAGGATGTGACGACAGCCTTCATCGAGGGGGCTCAGGAGGCAGAGCGCTTAGCCGAAAAATGGCAGATAGGGGGAGCCATTCTCAAATCTAAGAGCCCCTCTTGCGGACTGTACAGTATTTATGACGGAAGCTTTGGTGGCCGGCTACAGCAGGGACCAGGAGTAACTGCTGCTCTGCTCGAAAAGGCAGGACTTAAGCTATTTGACGAGAATACGTGGAGGGCACATATTGCTCATGGAAGATTAAAAGAGGGAGTATAGACAATGATCACCTTCGAAGACATCCGTAACAATCCGAATTTCCGCCTGATGATCAAGAAAGCCCACGATTACTTGACAGAACGGGGCTATACTGAACACGGATTTAGACACGTGACCTTCGTTTGTCGGACCACCGCCCGCATTCTAGAGGAACTAGGCTATGATAAGCGCACCGTGGAATTAGGAGCCATTGCCGGCTACCTACATGATATCGGCAACATGTTTAACCGCAAACATCACGGGGTCTCCGGTGCTAACATCGTCTATACTGAGCTCCGCCAGATGGGGATGCCCCTCGATGAGATCTGTGACATCACCATGGCCATTGCCAATCACGAGGAGGAAATCGGCCAAGCCGTCAGCCCCATTACCGCTGCCCTCATCATCGCGGACAAAAGCGATGCCCATCGTACCCGGGTTCACCGGAGGAATTCCAGTGACATACACGACCGGGTGAATCTGGCTATCCTCGACTCCCACGTGGAGATCAACAGAGATGCCCGCACTATCACTCTCCACATAGAGTTTGATCAAAGTCGCTGTGAGATCATGGACTATTTCGCTATCTATCTCAAGCGAATGCAAATGTGCAAGGCTGCCGCTGCTCACTTAGGCTGTGAGTTCCGCCTTTTGATCAACAACCTGGAGTTGCTGGGACTAGCTGAACGTAGGCATGCAGCAGGACAATATTAAGGAGGAAGGGTCTATGCTCCGCTACAATTTGATTCAGCCCCGTAAGCTGGCTAAAGAAGAGGTGCCATCGCCACAGCCAGGACCGGGAGAAGTCATCATTTCCGTAAAAACCGTCGGCATCTGCGGGTCAGACATCCACGCCTACTATGGAGAGCACCCGTATATTAGCTGTCCGGTAGTCCCAGGCCACGAATTCGCCGGGGTAGTTACTCAGGTGGGTGAAGGCGTCGATGAAGCTTGGCTGGGCCAAAGAGTTACTGTTCTACCTTCATTGGTATGCAGTAAGTGCCACAACTGCCGCACGGGTAGATTTAATATCTGTCAGGATCTCAAGGTCATTGGTTGCCAAAGCGACGGAGCCTTGGCAGAGCTCGTCAAAGCCCCTGCAGACAAACTCTTTCTACTGCCCGATGCCATGTCATGGGAAGAAGCAACCTTAGTAGAGCCGCTGGCAGTTGCAGTCCATGCGGTACGAACTGCCGGAGATATCGTCCAACAGCGGGTAGTAATCTACGGCGGCGGCACTATTGGCCTTATGGTCATGCAAGTGGTTAGAGCCTACGGTGCCAAAGAGGTCATTGTGAGCGAGCCCAATGATTTCCGACGAGATCTCGCCCAGAAACTGGGGGCCCATCACGTGATCGATCCTTCGTCGGCGACCCCATCGGAATGGCTGCAAAGCAGATTCGGACCGGAAGGAATTGACCTTGCCTTCGAGTGTGTGGGCATAGAGACTACTGTCCGAGAAGCCATCATATCCAATCGCAAGGGTACTACAATAGTCATAGTCGGTGTCTTCTCTAAGCCTATCATGGTAGATATGGGACTTGTGCAAGATCGTGAATTGCGGCTCTTAGGTACATTGATGTACACCAAGGAGGATTTCGCCGAGGCCATTAGGTTGCTTTCCGAAGGTAGGGTTCAGGGACTGCCCCTTGTTACCCATCGCTTGGATTTTGCCAACGCAGACCAAGCCTTCGACTTAATTGAAAAAGAAAAGGGCAATTGCATCAAGCTCTTGATCAAATCTGCCAAAGCCTAAATAGGCAAAGCCTCCCTACCCCAAGCGGCGGGGAGCCTTAATAGATGATTGTTCGTGTAAGAAGCCTTAACGGGTGTTGGGATCGAGCCAATCCCGAAGACCATCCCCCAGTAGGTTGAGGGCAATAACCGTAAAAAACACTGCCAGCCCCGGTACCAAAACTAGCCATGGAGCTCGACCCATATAGGGTTGGGCTTCTTTCAACATGCGCCCCCAACTAGGATATGGCGGCTGAATGCCGAGACCGAGATAGCTTAAAGATGCTTCGGTCAAGATGGCAGTGGAACAAGTTACGGTAGCTTGTACTACAATGGGCCCAATGCTGTTGGGGAAAACGTGTCGCCAGACTATATGGCGTGGCCTCGCTCCCAAGGCCCGGGCCGCCTCTACATAGAGAGTATTGCGGGCACTTAAGAAAGAAGCCCTGGTGATACGGGCAAACAGTGGCAGGTTGGCAAAACCAATGGCTAGAATCGTGTTCTTCATCCCCGGCCCCAAGACTGTAACTAACATGATGGCAAACAGAACTCCAGGGAAAGCCATAAGTCCGTCCACTATCCGCATGATCGTTTCATCCCACCAGCCACCCCTATAGCCTGCCCACCCTCCCAAAGACACACCCAGCAAGGCAGCCATAACGGTGCTTCCCAAACCGACTTTTAAAGCAACGCGCCCGCCATATGCCACCCGGCTGAAAAGATCTCGACCAAAATGGTCAGTACCCAAGAGGTGTTCTTTACTGGGCGGAACAAGCCGAGCACGGATATCCATGGCGTTAGGGGGAGAGACAATAGACAGCGCGCTAATAACAGCTAAAGCCGCTATGGCCAAAAGCATGACAGCCCCAACGCAAATATTGACTCGAGAGGCTCGCTTACAGGGCGGTTGAAAAAGCGAGGCCCGCTCCTTACCTCGGCCTTCTGCTTCTAGCTGCTTCTCTTTCCATACTACGGCCACAGCTCCGTTCTCCTTCCTAATGAGGGTCATCCCCCAACCAGCAAACTACTTTAGCCCAAAGACCAGTGCCTGGCTATTTATAGCGCACCCTGGGATCTAGTATCATATATAGAATATCTGTGACGAAATTGACCAAAACGACCACAATAGCGATGAAGAGAGCGATACCCTGTACCAAAGGCAGATCCCGATATCCAATGGCCTGAAGCAGTAGCCTGCCAAGCCCGGGTAGGGCAAACACCTCCTCGGCCACAATGCTACCAGCCAAAAGGCTAGCAAACTGCATACCGGCCACGGTCACAATGGGCATCAAGCTATTCTTAAGAGCATGCTTATAGATAAGGGACAACTTGGGTAGCCCTTTGCTCTGGCCGGTTCGAATGTAATCTTGAGTTAAAGCATCTAGCATAGAAGCCCGGGTTATCCGGGTAAGACTGGCGACACGGTGGGTAGCCAACGCGAACGCTGGCAGGACAAGTGACAAAAATGCCTTCCAGGGGTCAGCACTCCACTGGACAAAACCGCCGGGGGGCAGCACTTTCCAGTACATGGAAAACAGCAGAATAAGAAGGATGCCCAGCCAAAAATGGGGTATGGCCATACCAATCTGAGATGCAAAGACTATTATGTAATCAATGGGCTGTCCGTGGTGGGTAGCGGCATAGGCTCCCGCCGGGATAGAGATTACCAAAGTAAGGAGCATAGATAGTACAGCAAGACTAATGGTAACGGGCAAGCGCTCACCGATTAATCCAGCTACCGGACGCTTTAGCCGAGTAGAGAAGCCTAGATCGCCTGCCAAAACAGCCTTCAGCCAATTAAGATACTGAACATGCAAAGGCAGATCCAGCCCTAGTTCTTGCCGTAGGCCGGTTAGCACTTCTGGATCTGCCTCTGTGCCCAGCATTAATAGAGCTGGATCACCTGGTATGATGTGAAATACGACAAAAGTGATTGTGCAAGCAATCACCAATGTGACCAAGAGCGCAGCGGTACGCCGCGACAGATACTGCAAGGCAACCACCAAATTCTCGTTTATTTGTCAAAATACACGTGGCCCACATCATCAACATATTTAGGATAATAGCGCCAGCCTGCCACATCGCTTCGCATGGCCACCAGATCATTGGGATCCATAATGTATACGGCCACAGCTTCCTCCGCCAAAATCTCCTGACAGCGACTATAGATAGCCTGGCGTCGAGCTATGTCGGTGGCCTGAAGTCCTTCTAGAATGAGCTTATCATATTCTTCATGGCGGAAGTTAGAGAAATTCCTGCCATAATCAGATGTATATCGGTTAAGAGCCGTATGGGGATCAAGCTTTCCAGTAAATCCCACAATGGTCATATCATAGTCCCGCTTAGTGTAAATCCGATCTAGCCATGTGCCCCATTCTACCAGCTCGATGTTGACCTCGATGCCTACTTCCCCTAGCATGGCGGCAACCATTTCACCACTCTTAACATGCAGATCGTACTCAGCAGGTAGTGATAGGGTTACGGATACACCTTGGCCATATCCCGCAGCAGCCAGAAGCTCCCGAGCCTTAGCTGTATCGTATGGATAGTAATCAGCCAAATCGGCGTAGTAAAGATCCACAACCGGACTCATGTTGCTGCCGATTTTCGTGCCATAGCCCCAGGCCGCCCCTTCGATCAAGAGGTCCTTATCAATGGCATAGTTAATGGCTTGACGCACCCTCTTGTCGGAAAAAGGCTCCCGGTCAAGATTGTAAGCCATAAGCTGCACTGTATTCATGGGGCCTTTGAGCAACTTCAGATCCGGGGCCTGTTCAACCTGCCAAGCAACATCAGGAGAAAGCCTGGGGATAACATGGACTGCGCCGGCTTTGAGATTGAGGATGGCAGTAGCCGGGTCCGGAATAATCCGGAAAGTCACCGTATCGACATAGGGCAAACCCTGTTCCCAATAATCATCAAAGCGAGCCAGCTTCACGTGCTGTCCCATTACCCATTCTACCAATCGAAACGGACCGGTTCCCACGGGCTTAGTAGCCAGCTGGGCCACTGCTTCCTTGGGGATGATAGCAGCATCAACCAACTCACTGAGGAAAGGAGCATAAGGGGCTTTCAGCTGGACCCGAATGCTGCTATCATCGAGAGTCACTATCTCCTCAATCTGCTTGGGCCACATCATAGGATAGCCGGTAGCATCGTCTCGAACTCGCTCCAAGCTAAACAGCACATCCTCCGTGGATAGGCTGCGCCCATTATGAAAGAAAACGTTGGGTCGCAGCGTAAATGTATAGACTGTCCCATCATCGGAAGTCTCCCAACTCTCTGCGAGACATGGCACAATCCTGCCTTCTGTATCGAAGCTGACTAACCCTTGGTAAATATTGTAATCAATCTCTCGGGTTGCGGCAGCCACAGCTTTATGTGGATCGAATGTATCAGGATCGATGGGCACCGCCACCACCAAGTGCCCCCCCGACTTGGGACCAGCAGCGGCCACGGGAAGACCTAACCATGTCAACATCACAAACAGCCATACCAATAACCAAGGCATTAATCTGCCTCTACCCACGCAATCTCTCACTGATATCACTTCCCTATAGATGCTCGGTACACCTATTATACTTCTACACCCATAGCCATAGGAATAAACATCCTAGCCAATATGGGAAAAAAGCTAACCCAAAGCCTTAATCACAGCCGCAGTAAACTCCCGGGTACCCGCTGTACCTCCTAGATCCTGTGTACGGATACCAGCCTTTACGCAGCCCAAGGCCGCCTCTTCCACGGCACTTCCCACCGACTGTGCCTCGATATCAGGAAAGCTCTTAAGCAAGGCCGCAGCAGCCAAAATCATTGCTAGAGGATTGGCGATATCTTTCCCCTGCAAGGCAGGTGCTGTCCCATGGGGCGCCTCGGCCATGACCACTCTTGGGGTCAAGTCGCTGTAAAAGCCAATCAGCAAAGATTCGGCACCGGCGATGGAGCCAAACATCTGCAGTACTAGATCAGATAGGCAGTCGCCGTCCCTATTCAAGGCGGGAATAACCAAGGGCTCTCCATCAGTCTTACACAGAAGTGCATATGTTGCATCGATCAGCTGCGGTTCATATGGGACCGTCGGATAGCGCAGAGCTGCGGCATCCATCTCTTCCTTCAGCATACCTTCATACACAGGACTCACCGTATACTTAGGTCCGCCAAATACCTTAGCTCCCATGGATCGAGCATGACGAAATGCATACTCAGCTACATACCGACAAGTCTGACGGGATATGGACTCGGTACGGTAAGCTATTTCATCGCCATTTTCTTCTACTCGCCATTCCTTGGCTCCGTACGCGTCCCCTACAGCCATGCGAACAACGGCTATGGGAGCTTCAAGACCACCTAAAGGGGTCACCCCCGGTAACAGCCGGCCGGTTCTCACGATGACTTGGGCATCTATAGCAGTACGCAAAAGCGCGTTAGGGCTACCTACATCGCCCTTGATCTCTGGAGTAATGGTGGCTGCCTTTAGCCCATGGCCCGCCTCCACCATGGCCTTCGCTGCATCTAGAACAACCTGGTTCTTCGTCCTACGCCGATGCTCAAGACTCAAATCAAAGTATTCAAACTCAATATCTAGACCGATTACAGCAGGATCCAGCACTCTAAGGGCCTCTTCCAAAAGCTCCTGTCCTGTTTGATCGCCTTTGAGCACAATGACTGTTCGGCTCATGCCCCTTCTCCTTTCCCCATAAGCCTGCAAAG
>JAAYRF010000194.1 GCA_012518905.1 Bacillota bacterium
CTATTCTAGCGGCATCTTGCAGCTCCTGGGGAATGTCCTGCAAAGCCGCCAAAAAGATCACGATATTGAAACCGATAGTCCACCAGACAGTTGTAATCGCGATGGAGGGCATAGCCCAGCGGGCATCTCCCAACCAGTAGGGTGCTTGTATACCAATCCGGTTCAGATAGTAGTTTAGCAGGCCATATTCCTTCTGTAGTATCCACCGCCACAATGTAGCCACTACAGATACCGGCAAAAGATACGGAAAGAAGAACATCCCCCGAAGAGCATTTCTAAGACACATGGGCATATCCAAACCCAAAGCAAAAAGCAGAGAAAGACAGACTAAGGGGATGGTGCTCAGAAGGACGAAATAAAGAGTATGGGAAAGCGAGCTCCAAAACTTGTCGTCGGCAAATAACTTCGTGTAGTTGGCAAGACCGATAAACTCCGGATTGCCGAAAACGTTCCATTCATGCAAACTGATATATAGTCCCTTCACCATAGGGTAGAGTAAGAAGATCAAAAGGAAAACAACATAGGGCATTAGGAATACATAGCCTACCACAAGCTCCGAATCTATCCATCGCTTAAAGCGGTCTCTGTAATCCATACCAGTGGAGGCGGCAGTCATTTAAATCACCTCTGGAAGGTGCTTCTCCCCTAAGCGGGGAGAAGCACCTGTTACATAGGTATACCGATGTGACACCGGCACCCTTCATTTACTGAGCAAGAATCTCATTACCCTTGTCTTCTATGGTTGCTAGAGCCTCTTCTACAGTCTTGGCTCCGGCGAAAGCAGCCACGATCTCGTCAGCTACCAGTGACTCCAATTCCAACATATGGACAGAGCCCGGCAAGTATGCGAGGTTATCTGCTTGGGCAGCATACTGCGGCTGATACTTCAAAGCATTGAAAGCTGCCGATTCTGCCACAGATCGACGCACCGGAATATGGCCAGCTAAAGACCATTTATCGCTATTGGCCGTCATCCAATCGATGAAGGTCAAAGTTGCATTGATCTTCTCAGGCTCGACCTGCCTCGGCCGGGGAATAATGAAGTTGTGGGAATTGGCCCAAGATTGACGTCCGCCGAAGATGCTCGGGAAGGGACCAGCTCCGAAGTTCAGCCCTTCGGTTTGCTCGAACATGCCCGTCACCCACGCTCCATTCAGGTGGATGGCACAATCGCCCTGGGCAAACATCTCTACCGATTCGTCATAGGAGATGACGTTATCAAAGGTCTTAAGAAGTTCCACCCAGAAAGCTAGTGTCTTGCGGCCGGTCTCGCTGTTGGCTGCGATTTTTTGTGCATCACTAGTCAATAGATCCCCACCGGCCTGATGCAAAGTGGCATGCCAAACTCGGTAAGAGCCAAATCCGTTGGATTCAAAGGTTATCGGCGTCTTGCCGGTGGCCACCTTGATCTTCTGCATGGCTGCTAAGAAGCCATCCGGATCCTCCGGCAGATCCGGTAGGCCGTCTTTAAGCAGACCTGCCTGGGCCAAAAGATCCTTGTTATAATACATAACCACTGGATGAGCATCTAGGGGAATGGCATACTGCTTGCCATTGTACTTGCCACCTTCCCAAGCTCCCGGGGCAAAATCATCGGCTGGGAAATTGAGCCGCGCCAGCTCTGCGTCGAGTTCCAACAGGGCACCTTTGCTGGCATAAGCAGGAATATGGCTGCTGTGCATAACGCCCACATCGGGTCCTTTGCCAGCCAGAGAGGCAGTCATTATGCGGTTGTAATAGTCTCCCCAAGTGATCACAGTCTCTTCTACTTCGATATCTGGATGGGTTTCGTTGAACTCTTTGATCATGGCGGTCATGAACTCGCCATCTCCCCCGCTGAACATGTCCCAGAAGACGAGCTTGACTGCAGCGAAGGACACCCCAGTGAGCGATAGAACCAAACCTACCGTTAACACCACCGCTATTAGTCGTTTGGACATAAATCGACCCTCCCATTTTTCCCATTGTGCTAGATGAATGGACCTGGCAGTGCTTTCTCTTTTGGGCCATCACCTCCCGGGCTCATGTGTTTTAGGAGCCTAGGTAATCAAAAGCAAACCTGGTATGGGACAGCCACCTAGTCTCCTGGGCCTAGATAGAACCAGTGGAATCTCGGATGATCAGCTGAGTGGCAATTCGCACGACTCTCTCTTCGCACTCCTGCCCCTTCAGGAGCTTTCTCAACATTGTCACAGCTCTAAAACCCAGCTCTTCCTTGGGGATATGAACTGTGGTCAAGGGGGGATATGTATGGGCCGCCCAATCGATATCATCAATACCGACGA
>JAAYRF010000195.1 GCA_012518905.1 Bacillota bacterium
AGTGGTAGGATGAAGTTCTCTGAGAAGGCATACATAAAGGAAAAGGTCAAGAGGCTGTGGTGATATTGGCGGTAAATGGGATCTAGCTCCATATATTCGAGGATGTCATTCATCCAGCCCATGTTCCACTTATAGTTGAAACCGAGGCCGCCTACGTAAGCAGGCCGACTAACCAGGGGCCATGCCGTTGACTCTTCGGCCATCATCAGTGGATGGCGGAACTCTTTGAAGACTGCCGTATTTAGCTTTTTGATAAACTCAATCGCCTCTAGATTTTCCCGTCCGCCATATCGGTTAGGTCGCCAATCTCCGCGCTTCTTACCATAATCTAGGTAGAGCATATTGGCCACAGCATCTACCCGCAGTCCATCGATGTGGAACTCTCTGAACCAAAAAAAGGCATTGGAGATAAGAAAACTATGTACCTCCGGTTTACCTAGATCGAAGTTGGCGGTCCCCCATCCGCGGTTTTCAGCTTTCATGGGATCGGCATATTCAAAGGTAGGCGTTCCATCAAAGAAGCGCAGTCCGTGGTCATCCTTACAGAAGTGGCTTGGCACCCAATCCATGATCACTCCAATGCCATGTTGATGGGCACGGTCCACTAGATACATGAAGTCATGGGGGGTACCATATCGGCTTGTCACAGCGTAATACCCGGTAGCCTGGTATCCCCAGGAGCCATCAAAAGGGTGTTCAACTATGGGAAGTATTTCGATATGGGTGTAACCCATATCCACGACATAATCGACTAACTGATCGGCCAGTTCTCTGTAGGTTAGAAACTCCTCTAGAGCTCTCTGTCTCCACGAGCCTAGATGGACTTCATAGATGAGCATTGGCCGTTCATAGCTAGCAGTTTTCTCCCGCTGCCACTTTTGATCTTGCCACTTGTAGCCCTGGATCTGATAGACTATTGATGCTGTATGAGGCCTTAGTTCTGCATAGAACCCGTAGGGATCGCTTTTGTGCTTAACACCCTGGGCACTGTGGACTTCGTATTTGTAGATGGTACCTTCACCAAGCTCTGGAACAAACAATACCCAGATACCAGAATCGGCTATCTTGGCCATAGCATGATTGCTGCCGTCCCAGCGATTAAAATCACCCACTACCCGAACAGCTCTGGCGTTAGGTGCCCAGACAGCAAAGCGGACTCCGCTCACGCCCTCTTCACCGGTAGGGTGGGCACCCATCATCTGATAGCTATAATAGTGGCTACCCTCATGAAACAAGTAACGGTCGTATTCACTATATGGCGAAGATTTCCAGCTATCCACAGTATCTCTCCCCCATAGTTAATCATGCTCCATGATAACTCTCTGCATCTACCAACACCAAAGACGTCCGGGGTGGGACGATTACTCTTTGGCCCTCAATTTGATCGAGCATGATAATACCTGCCCGGTGTTTGTCGACCACAACGACCCAATCCTCTTCTGGTAGCTCCATCTCTTTAGATGTTGCCTTGGCGTTAAAGATGACCACGATGTTCTTCCAGCTATCATCATTGGCGTTTTCCCTTAGAATATAGGCTATCATGTGACTGTCGGGTACAGGCAGAAAACGTAGATGACGCTGGATCTGGGCAGCCGTCACCATGCGAAAGGCCGGGTGACACTTGCGCAGGGTAATCAATCCTTGGTAATAGTGAAATATGGGAAGATAGCGGTATTTTCGCTCCCAATCAATCTGATTAATGCTATCCGGTGAACGATAGGAATTATAATCCCCATACTTGGTCCGCAAAAACTCCATACCTGCATGAAGTAGAGGAATACCTTGGGACGTGAGTATGAGAGCTCCGCACATTTTGTGCATGTCCATCAGTACTGATTCGCTTTGATCTGGGTCTACTGCCTGTAGCTTATCCCACAGGGTCAAGTTATCATGGACTTCGACATAGTTAATACTTTGGGCTGGTTCACCGGCCCATGGCCACCGGGAGTAAACAACCTGGTTATAGTCGATCTGATCGTGTTCACAGGACCCTACGATCCCGAATTCTACGGTTTCTTCCAGGCCAACGCCCCCGTTGACAAAGCCGGGTTGATCAGCGTGGAAAACATGGCCCCTTATGCCGTCTCGCAAGTCATCGTTGAAGGCTCCTGTGCCGGGCAATTGCCGGACATTTGTCTTCAGGGCTTTCAGCTCATCAAGCAGCGGTGAATGGCCACCGGTCCACCCTTCACCATACATCATAATACTGCGATCAACAGCATTTAGGGTAGATCGGATCTCGTTGATGGTAGGGATGTCCAATAGTCCCATTAGGTCAAAGCGAAAACCGTCTATCTTATACTCCTCGGCCCAATATCGAACCGAATCGACGATCATCTTCCGCACCATAGAACGTTCCGAAGCTAGTTCATTGCCGCATCCAGAGCCATTGGAAAAGCGTCCCTGACGATCTTGGCGATAGTAATAACTAGGTACGATTTTGTTTAGATGGGAAGCATGACTGTAAAAAGTATGGTTGTAGACCACATCCATATTTACCCTGATACTGGCCTCTTTTAAGGTTTTGATCATTTCCTTGTACTCCACTATGCGACGGGTGCCATCGAAGGCATCAGTAGAATAGGATCCTTCGGGGATGCTATAGTTTAGGGGATCATACCCCCAATTGTACTCTAAAGGCTCCTTGTTAGATTCATCTATTGTGGCAAAGTCAGAGCAGGGCATTAGCTGGACGTGGGTGATGCCGAGCTCTACGAGATGGCTGAGCCCAGTTTTTACATTATGGGGTCCTCTCGTATTCTGTTCTGTTAGCCCCAGGTATTTGCCTCGTAGAGCGATCCCAGATAGGGGATGTATCGATATATCCCGCACATGGAGTTCGTAGATGATTGCGTCGACAAATCGAGTAAGTGGGGGTCTTGCCAGCTTGTCCCATCCAGGCGGATTGGTCCTCTCCAAGTCCACAACCATTCCTCTGTAGCCATTGACGCCACAGGCTTTAGCATATGGATCAACTGCTTCATTGATATCGCCATTCACCAAGACTTTATAGGTGTAGTATAGGCCGTGATGATCCCCGGGTAATTCCGTAATCCACGTGCCATTGATATCAGGCTCCATGGCCAATTCAACGCCGGACCCGGTAAGACCATCACTATAAGTTACCAACCATACTTGACGGGCTGTTGGTGCCCATAGTCTAAACAGCGTATGATCTCGATGGTAAATGGCCCCCAATTCTCCATGGTAGTGATATCTTTGGTAGAATTCGAGGCTATCAAAATGTGGATGAGACATAGATACACCTTTTCTAATCAAGCATCTAGTAGTCCTGCGTAAAGCTTAATATATTCTTGGGCAGAATTCTTCCAGGAGAAGTCCATCAGCATGGCCTTCTTGCAGATCCCGGTCCAGATACGTTGATCGCTGCGAAAGAGCTCTAGGGCTCGGTTAATAGTATACAACATGTCGTGGGCGTTGTAATTGGTAAAACTAAAGCCATGGCCTTCACCGGTCTCACTATTGTACGATCTGACGGTATCATTCAAACCGCCGGTTTCCCGGACAATGGGCAGGCAACCATAACGCATGGCGATTAGCTGACTTAGCCCACACGGTTCGAATAGCGATGGCATCAAAAAGAGGTCTGCCCCGGCATAGATGCGATGGGCCAGTGTATTGTCGAAGCGGATGTTGGCTGATAGTTTGGTGGGATATTGAGAAGCTTTGATGCGAAACATATCTTCATAGTACCCGTCACCTGTGCCCAAAACCACCATCTGAACATCCTGGGACAAGATGTCGTCGAGTATATGGGCGACTAGATCTAGCCCCTTTTGGCTTACTAGGCGGGAGATGATCCCTATCATTGGAACTCGACCCTCTACAGGAAGGCCCAACTCATCCTGTAATCTAAGCTTATTGTCGACTTTATTTTGCAGTGAGTCAACGCCGAAACTCTGGAAAATGTGTGGATCGTTGCGGGGGTTGTATTTTTCATAATCAATCCCATTAACAATGCCTACTAGATCATTCTTGCGTTTTCGCAAGAACCCGTCGAGACCCTCGCCAAAGAATGGATATTGAATCTCTTGGGCGTAGGTGGGACTCACAGTTGTGAGTTTATGTGAATAGGCGAGTCCCGCTTTCATGAAGTTGACATTGTCATAGAACTCCAGGCCATCTGCAGTGAAAAAATCCCAGCTCAAATTTAGCATGTCAGTGAGAATAGTCTTTGGGAAAATTCCTTGGTACTTGAGATTATGGACTGTAAATACCGTCTTGGTGTTCCGGTAGAATGGGTTTCCGGTGTGGCTAGCTTTGAGCAGGGCGCTAACTATGCCTGTCTGCCAATCGTGAAGATGAATGATATCTGGCTGCAGGCCGATGAGGGGAAGGGCATCCAAAACTGCTTTACTGAAGAAAGCATATCGTTCCGCATCATCGTCATAGCCATAGAGCCCCTCCCGCCCGAAATAATACTCATTGTCTATCAGGCAGAAGTCGATCCCTTGGTAGTTTGTTGTCTCTATCCCACAATATTGTTGTCGCCATCCCAAATGTACGGAAAAAGATTGTCTTAGCTGAAGGCTTTGCTCCAGGTCCTGGGGCATACCGCGGTGTTTCGGCAATACAACTGAGATATCGATACCCTGTCGCTTCAGTTCTTTAGGCAGTGCCCCAACCACATCGGCTAGTCCGCCACTTTTGGAAAAAGGTACACCTTCTGAAGCGATGAAGACAACCCTCACTGGATATGCCCCTCTCTGTATCTAGAGTATGGTTCCTTTACGGATGACTAAGGGGTAATCGGGATCGCCGATTAAGTGCTTTCCGGTGCTTACCACTACGTCTTTGTCCAAAATCACGTGTTCGAAGTGACAGTTTGAGCCGATTATGCTTTTTTGCATCAAAACGCTATTCTTGATGACTGCCCCCTTATTAACCTTGACACCCCTGAAGAGCACACTGTTTTCTACCGTTCCCTCAATAACACAGCCATTAGCAATAAGGGAGTTCCTGACATCGGCACCATCCACATATTTTGTGGGCGCCTCGTTTTTCACTTTGGTATAGACGAGCCCGGCGCTAAAGAACAACTCCCGACTGATTTCCGGCTGCAGGAGCTCCATAGTAGTGCGGTAATAGCTCTTGAGTGAGGTGATACTACCTAAGTATCCTGTAAAGGGATAGCCATAGATTTTAAGACGGCTGAGATTCCTAATGAGGCAGTCTTTTACCCAGTCGGATTCGCCCCGGGACACCGACTGATCGAGCATCTCCATTAGCAATCGCTTGTCCATAATATACATGTTCATGGACATGTTACGACTGCGGGGCAGTGCAGGGTTTACTTCGATTCCGGTTATTCTCTGATCATCAGCGACATCCAGCAGGGTACAGCGGGCTTCGTAGTCTGCTAATCTACCAGGTTTGTAGATGATGGTCATATCCGCCTGTTTCTCCCGATGATATGCCAATGCCTGGTATAGATCAATGTTGCAGATCATGGAGGTACCAGACATAATCACCGTGTCTTGACGGCTTCTTTCTAGGTAATCCAAGTGGCGATGCATGAGTTCTATATCTCCCCGGGGTTGGCTGCGACTATACCCATCAGGGGGCAAGATAAACAGGCCGTCACGGAGGCGATCTAGGTCCCATTCCTTTCCTGTGCCGAGGTGATCCATCAATGCTCGGAAATGATCTTGCATGAAGATGCCAACATTTACGATCCCGGCATTTACCATGCTCGATAAGGTGAAATCAATAATCCGGTATCGCCCTCCAAAGGGAACAGCCCCTAAGGAGCGGTGTTCAGTAAGATACTGCATGTTATCCACTGGCTCCACAAGGTTAATGATTCCCATCACCTGGTGCATTATGACACCTCCCCATCATATATGCCCCGAATACGGCGATAAGGTGCAATCTCGACCTTTTCGCCGATGACGGTCAATCCCGTGCTGGGTGGTTCCTCGCCGATTACGGCATGGTCGGCGATGACTGTTTCGTTGCCAACGATAGCTTTGCGGATAATTACATTTTCGCCAACCTCCACATTGGGCATCAAAACAGAGTCAAATATCTGGGAATTGGTGCCAATGCGCACCCCGGGGAATAGTACGGAGTTGTCTACCTTGCCATAGACTACACAGCCTTCGTTTACTA
>JAAYRF010000196.1 GCA_012518905.1 Bacillota bacterium
CCACCGCCTAGAACCACCGATTTCTGCTCCCTGGATCAAAACAACCACCAGGAGTAAATAAGCGAGGGCAACTCCCACATTGGCCAAACGTTGATATATCCTATAGTCTATCTGCATCAGGAACAACATAGCGACAGTACCGACGATTACACCCACCAACTGACGCTTAACATAATGCAGTGGATCTCCGGTCTCAGCCATAGCCATAACAGAGCTAGCGCTGTAGACCATTACAAGCCCCAGGCTCACCAATAACAGTGCAGAGGCGAACAGAAGAAAATCTGGCATGCGGTGATTCTCCCGGGACACACTAACCCCCCCTTATTACCTATAGTCCCATTACTGCGGGAAATCCAGCCAAGCCTAAGACAGCAAAAACAAAAGCCAAAATCCAGAACCTGAACACTATTTTGGTTTCTGGCCAGCCAGCTAGTTCAAAATGATGATGTAGTGGGGCCATGCGAAAGATGCGGCGTCCACCGGTTAGCCGAAAATAGGAAACCTGCAGTATAATAGATAAAGTCTCAATGACAAAGACCCCACCAATAATGACCAAGAAAAGTTCCGTTCTAGTCAAGATCGCCAAGACTCCCAAGGCAGCCCCTAATCCCAAGGAACCCGTGTCACCCATAATCACCTGAGCCGGATGGGCGTTGAACCATGTAAACCCAAGACAAGCTCCGGCAATAGCAGCGGCAAAGGCTGCTAGTTCCCAGTCATTGAGACCGATAGCCATGAGAGCGTACGCTACTGCTGCAA
Organism: Bacillota bacterium; assembly: GCA_012518905.1. Lineage (GTDB taxonomy): Bacteria > Bacillota > Limnochordia > DTU087 > DTU087 > JAAYRF01. The sequence goes on from JAAYRF010000196.1 coordinate 760, forward strand.
TGGCAGTAGTGCCCGCCGCTAATCCATCAAGTCCATCGGTGAAATTCACAGCGTTAGCGGTACCCACTATGGTGGTGGTGGCCAAAACCACGAAAACCCAGGGTGACAACCCTAAGGCTTTGCCAGTAAAAGGTATCAAGATAGTTGAGCCTAGTTCTGGCGAACTCAGAGCATAAAGGCTAACGGCTAGCCCCAAAATGATTTGACCCACGAGCTTATAGCGGGCCCGCAGGCCCAGGGATCGTTTGGCGACAACGATGATAAAGTCATCTATCAATCCAATCAAGGCAAAGCCTAGCATAGCCAGAAGACCATAGAGCACCTTGACATGCCCTCTTGTAAAAACTAGAGTACTCACTGTAGTGGCAGCCACTATCAAGATGCCGCCCATTGTCGGTATTCCGGCTTTTCTCAGGTGAGTTTTCGGTCCATCTTGCCTGATACTCTGTCCGAATTTGAGCCTACGCAAAAACTCGATAAGTGGCGGCCCCACCAATAGTGCAATGAAGAAGGCCAGCAAAGCGGCATAGAATACTGTAACTGACAATCTCCTTCCCCCCTACCATATACGCTGCTACATCGTGTCCAGTGCCCGAACAACATGCTCCAGAGCCAGTCCCCTGGAGGCTTTAACCAGGACCACATCTCCCGGTTTGGCCAGCTGCAGAGCCATTCGGCTGGCCACCTCTCGATCCTTGCATTCCACCACCAGCGCCGGATCCATTCCCTCATCTCGGGCACCTTCTGCGATATCTTTGGCCATAGGACCAACGGTAATCAGATAGACTGGGTTGTAAGTAGCCGCTTTTCGACCAATCTCATAGTGGGCAGATTCCGATAAAGGCCCAAGCTCTAGCATGTCACCTAACACAAGAACTAAGGGGCGACCGGCTGCAATCTCATGGGCCGTCTGTAAAGCAGCGACCATAGAGGTGGGATTAGCATTATAGGCATCATTGATGACTAAGCCATTTTCTAACCAAGGAATGAGTTCCATACGCATGTCAGAGAGCTTAACGCCAGCCAACCCTACTTGAATATCATCAAGGCTAGCCCCCACACCCAAGGCGGCAGCTGCCGCAGCCAAGGCGTTGCTGACCTGGTAAATTCCAGGAACAGGTAACTCTATAGCTGCGGATCTCCCACCCCAATGGAGTCTGAAAGAAATCCCTTCTGCCCCCCGAGTGACAACATCGGTAGCGGCTAGGTATGCCGTCTCACTTCCGCATTCATTCCAGCTTGGTTTGCTCTGCCAGCCATAGAAAATCACTTCCTTGTCAAAGCAGGCCTCAGCCATATCCCTTACCAAAGGATCATCAGCATTGAGTACGGCTAAGCTACCAGGTGCCATAGTCTCCACTAGCTCTCGCTTGGCAGTCTGAATAGCGCTTTGGCTTCCCAAAAGCTCCATGTGTACCGCCCCAACATTGGTGATCACGCCTACACTCGGTTGGGCAACCTTTGCCAGAGTTCTAATCTGTCCTAGTCCCCGCATGCCCATCTCCACCACCATTGTACGGTGATGGGAGTTAAGCTTTAGGAGAGTCAAAGGCAAACCGATCTCATTGTTGAAATTAGCCCAGGATTTGAGTACCGGCCCCCGATTTGAGCATATGGCCGCGATCATATCCTTCGTTGTGGTCTTGCCTGTACTGCCAGTAACTGCAATGACGGGCAGAGTAAACATATTACGGTAGCTTCCAGCCATAGCCTGCAAAGCAGAGAGTGTATCCTCTACCGCAATCACCGCCTGCTTGGGACTAGGTGACGCCTCATGCTTCAAAGCTTCACATATGCCCTGGGCCTTATCTTCCTCCAAGAGCAGAGCGGCGGCACCTTGAGCTGCCGCCTTGATGGCAAAATCATGGCCATCGAACCGCTCTCCTTTCAGTGCGACGAAAAGATCTCCCGGCTGAATATTGCGGCTATCGGTCGAGACTCCACTGACTAACAGCTCTCCGACGTTGCTCAAGAGCCTGCCTCGAGTCCATAGGGTTATAGTCGATAAAGGCATTGGTTTCATCTGCAACCCAGGCGTTCCTCTAGGGCCCTGGAAGCCTCCTCCCTATCGTCAAAATGTATGATCTGATCGGCTAGAATCTGATAGGTCTCATGGCCCTTGCCGGCGATTAATACGGTATCGCCGGTCCTAGCCAGCTCCACCGCGCGGTTTATGGCCTGCCGTCGATCGATAATCATCTGGTAGGGTTTATGATCGATGGTCCGTTTTACGCCCTCAACAATTTCCCTACATATAGCATCAGGATCTTCACTCCGAGGATTATCGGAAGTTACGATCACAATATCAGCTAGCCTACCGGCGATCTCGCCCATCAAAGGGCGCTTAGTCTTGTCCCTGTCGCCGCCACATCCGAAAACTACTATGCTTCGTCCTTCACTAATGCCCCGTATGGTGTTAATAGCATTTTCTAAGCCATCGGGGGTGTGAGCATAGTCTACAAGTACGGCAAAATCCTGACCTCTTCTAACTGCCTCCAAACGGCCTGGCACAGACGGGGCTTGGGACAGACCTTTCACAGCCTCATCCATCTCTACGCCAGCTATTGCACAGGCAGCAAGGGCAGCTAGGGAGTTGTATACATTGAAGTGTCCGGTTATGGGCATTTCCACTGCGTGGCAGCCATAGTCAGAAATCAACGTGTATCGCAATCCACCAGGACAGACCTCTATGTTGTCCGCTCGAAAGTCGGCATCGCTTCCGGTGCCATAGGTGGCAATAGGCACTGATACTCGGCGAGCTATATAGCTTGCCTGCCGGTCATCTAAATTCAAGATTGCAGCCTTTCCTTCTTTAGTGGATTCTACCCCCAAGGCAGCAAAAAACTGTGTCTTGGTCTCCAAGTATTCTTCCATACTAGAGTGAAAATCTAGATGATCCTGGCTAAGATTGGTATAAATCGCGATATCGAATTCTGTGGCGGCAATGCGATTGAGTCCCACTGCATGGGATGATACCTCCATGACTGCATAATCGCAACCATTATCTACCATCTTGCGAAACAGACGCTGCAAGTCCAAAGATTCGGGAGTCGTTCGCTCCGCCGGCAACACAGAGTCTCCGATGTGAATCCCGATGCCTCCGATAAGCCCCACCTTATGACCGGCAGCTGTCAAGATAGACTTGACTAGATAGGTAGTTGTTGTTTTCCCATTGGTACCGGTAACACCGATAAGCCGCAGCTCCTGAGAAGGATAATCGTAGAAATGGGCACTAATAAAGGGCAGAGCCTTCCGAGTATCCGGTGTGGAGATTACCGGAACAACCAGAGGGGGAAGCTCCGCAACTCTATCACTTTCCACCACCAACCCGACTGCACCCTTAAGCAAAGCATCCCGAATAAAGGAATGGCCATCGTGACGATATCCCTTGATACACACAAAAAGATCCCCCGGACCAACCCGTCGGGAGTCATAGCTAATGCCCTGAATCTCAATATCGGGATCACCCAGCAAGAAAGCCTGTGGTAGGGCCTTTGCCAACTCCTCGATTCTCACATTCCACCATCTCCTACATATCTGCCAGACTTCCCTGTTCTGTGTAGTTTTTCCCAAAAACAGTTCTTTTATGGTAAACTGCTGGCTGCTCGTTATGATACGGGTGATTCGAAATACACCCTGATAACAGACTCTGCAGCAACCTTTGCCCCGGGTGCCGGATCTTGTCTGGTGGCAATTCCGGATCCGTAGATCTGCAGCCGCAAACCGGCATAGGCAAGCTTGGAAGCAACCTCCCGCATGCTGAGTCCAACTACACTGGGAACGGTTATGCTTTCATCACCAGGTGTATATACTACTTCATCATGGGACATCAACTGTATTATTGTTCCTAATGGCACCTTAGTTCCGGGAGCAGGTACCTGTTCAAATACAATGCTTCCATCGCCATGGAACTGATACTTAAGCCCAGACTTGTGCAAAATGGATTCTGCTTCATCCCGTGGATAATTCAGTACATTGGGGATGACTACATCCTGGATCTGAAATAGACTGGCAGAGGACTTAGGCTCTTGCTCTCGGCGACGGGGCACTCCCATAGTTTGTAAGGCGTCTTCCACAACTGCACTAAAGACCGGTGCTGCAATAACTCCACCATAGGTCTGCCCCTTGGGATGATACAAGACTACTACAGCAGCAATGCGGGGATCATCAACAGGGGCAAACCCGGCAAAAGATGATATCCTGCGATCGGTATAACGTCCACCTTCCGGAACTTGGGCAGTCCCAGTCTTTCCAGCCACCCGATAGCCCGGGATCTCTGCCCGGCTGCCCGAGCCATTAACCACTACAGACCTCAGGATTTGGGAGAACACTCTCGCTGTCTCCTCTTTGATCACACGGGTCTCTGTACCTACGAATTCCTCGATAATCCGGCCATTTCCATCACGGATCTCCTTCATGAAATGAGGAGTGACCCGCACACCGTTATTGGCAATAGTCGCCGTCGCACTTAGCAACTGCAAAGGGGTAATACCAATACCTTGACCAAAACCAACGTTCGCCCACCGGGCCACTTCGCCCCATTGAACCTTACCGGGCACAGGCACCAGGCCCTTGGCCTCTCCAGGAAAATCTATTCCTGTCGGTTCACCAAATCCGTAGTTTCGAATGTATTTATAGAAACGTTCACCGCCTAATCCTTGAGCACCGAGTTCTGCAAAAACTGGGTTACACGAATTCTCCACAGCTTCAAGAAAGCTCTGTGAACCGTGCCCCCCGGCTCGCCAGCAGTTGATAGTAACTCCACCAATCTTGATGTAGCCAGGATCATAGAAGCGGGTAGAAGGACTCACCACCCCTTCATCCAGGGCAGCGCTCGCAGTAACAATCTTAAAAGTGGAGCCTGGTTCGTATATGTCGGCCACTGCGATATTACGCCGATGCTGAGCAGGGTATGCTTGGTAATCATTCGGATCATATGATGGGCAAATGGCCAAAGCCAGGATGCCACCGGTCTTAGGATCCATGGCCATAAATACGCCCTTCTCAGAACCGGTCTCCTCTACTGCACGGGCCAGCTCTCTTTCAGCAGCGTACTGAATGACATGATCAAGGGTCAAGATCAGATTGGCGCCATCCTCCGGCGGGATAAACCGTCGCACACCTGCTGGAATTTGGCGACCGGTAGCATCTGTTTCCGCTACGACTCTTCCTGGTGTTCCCCGTAAATACTCATCATAGAAGAACTCCAGACCCTCCAACCCTTGGTTGTCAATACCAGCTATGCCCAATACCTGGGCGGCTAGTTTACCATGGGGATAATATCTTTGGGGGCGCTCCACTAGGCCAATACCTGGCAGGTTTAGTGCTCTCACGGCGCGAGCTGTTTGAGTATCAAGTTTGCGAGCTAACCAGACAGTTGATTGCTTCTTAACGAGCTTCTCCTCCAACGAAGCAGCTGTCTCCTCCAGTATTGGCGCCAGAGCCTCTGCTGTTGCCCTGGGGTCTCTCACCTCTGCAGGGACAGCATATACAGCCTCCGCACTGACACTGATGGCCAGCTTCTGTAAATTCCGGTCATAAACAACGCCCCGTTTTGCATCAACTGGCACGGGGCGCATCCTTTGACTGAGAGCCTTTTCCTGATACCAGTTATTCTGGATGATCTGTAGGTAAGCCAAGCGGACGAGCAGTACGGCTATGCAGAACATAACGCCGAGGAAAACTAAGGCGATGCGCTTCCGCACCTCCATTGCCGTCAATTTGGCCAATGACTACCCCTCCAACCCCATAGACAAACTAGGCCACCAAACCTCAGGCTGCTAGCCGAAGGGGTGGCCCCAGTCCTATCATAACAGATATCCTACCGTTTAAGAAGCCCAGCTTCAGCGGTACCGAGTGCAGGAATCCGCGCTCCCACCCAATGGGCCAGGGCAACCCACAAGCTCTTGCTTTTCTTACTCGATGCTATACGGGAACCAAGCTCCGCTGTCGCCAATTGAGTATCGGGTGAAGGGTCCCAATCCATTGCCAATACCTGAACTGCCTGGGGATCAACCATACCTAGGCGTTCACGGGCCACTGCCTCGATATTTGCCAGAGACTGAAGCTGTTCCACCTTAAGCTGTAGCTGTTGGCCTTCCCTACGAACCTCTTCGAGTTCGGTTTCCAGAGATTGCAGCTCGTACTCCAGCTCAATCGCCCTGATCTTCTGCCCTATGCCTAATGCTGTCAGTCCCACCACAATCAAGCTAGCAAGAACCAGAAGAAGCATCGGATGAAGGCGCAATCGACGATGCCTTTTGACAGGCTGTTTTGGTGGAGCCGGTGTTTCCCAGCTCTCCTCATAACTCACTTGACGTTTCGCTGCCAGTACCATCAATATTCATCCCCTTCATCCCGTAGAACCTTCTGTGCCACTCTCAGTTTGGCACTGCGGGCTCGAGGGTTTTGGGCAATCTCTGCAGGCTTCGGCACTATTGGCCTGCGGGTAAGTAGCTTGACCTTGGGGCGTATACCACAGACACACACCGGCAGATCCGATGGACACTGACATCCTGCAGCGAATCTGGTGAATGTCTGCTTGACAATTCTATCTTCCAGAGAGTGGAAACTGATGACTGCAATCCTACCCCGGGGTCTGAGCAGCTCAACTGCATCATCAAGTGCCCACTCCAAATACTCCAGTTCTCGATTTACTGCGATCCGCAGTGCTTGGAAAGTTCGCCGGGCAGGATGGGGTCCACCTCTGCGGGCACCAGCAGGTATCGCCGCCTTAATAATTGCTACCAACTCACCGGTAGTTGAAATCGGATTGACTTCCCTCTCTGCTACTATAAAACTGGCGATGCGTTTCGCCCAACGCTCTTCACCGTATGAGAAGATAATATCCGCCAGCTCTTCCTCGGACAAAGTCGAGACCAAATCCCTGGCAGTTGTGGTAAGAGTCTGGTCCATACGCATATCTAAGGGGGCATCGTGGCGATAGCTAAAGCCCCTTTCTATCTCATCCAATTGATAAGACGATACGCCCAGATCAAAGATAATACCGTCGATAGGCACTAGGTTGCGCTCAGTTAGAACTTCTCGAAGATGGACAAAGTTCGAATGAATAAAGGTAACCCTATGAGCTTCATCCTGTAAGCCATCTCTAGCAGCAGCGATGGCAGTAGCATCTTGATCAATAGCAACTAACTTAGCCTCTGGGCCGACAGCCTCAAGCAACAG
>JAAYRF010000197.1 GCA_012518905.1 Bacillota bacterium
CATTAGGCATCGCTATGAACCGGAAAGAGGAAATCCTCGAGCAGCTCAGTCGGAATCAGTGTCTGATTTCACGACGATCATCAAAAGGTACGGAAGTAGACAAGGGATGATACGTAATGTCAGTTAGCGACTTTATAGCAACCGTAGAAAACAGATTGATAGTATCTTGCCAAGCACTGCCACAAACTCCGCTAGATAAACCTGAGATCATCAAGGCCATCGCCCAGTCCGTGGAGCTAGCTGGAGCAGCGGCTGTTCGCATAGATGGAGGGGCTAACATTAGAGCAATCCGCAAGGAATCGGCCATCCCCGTTATTGGCATATACAAGACCGCGGATCGGAGCTCGATCTACATAACACCCCTTTATGAGCAAGCAGTAGAGCTCAAGGAGGCGGGGGCTAGTATCATTGCTCTGCAGGCTACGAATCCCCGACAGGGGAACTGTACCGATTTGGGGACTATGATTGACCGCATACATTCAGAACTTGGCCTAGGGGTGATGGCGGATATCTCTACCCTAGATGAAGCGATAGCTGCGAGGGAGCTAGGCGCCGATATTGTGGCAACTACACTATCTGGTTATACTCCCCACAGTCGGCAGCTCAAAGGTCCAGATCTAGAGCTGGTAAAGGAGATTGCCGACAAAGGCATACCGGTAATTGCAGAAGGGAGATACCATACTCCTCAGCAGGTGGTGGAAGCCCTAAACTACGGTGCCATATCAGTTGTTGTGGGTACCGTGATTACTATGCCCGACAGAATAACCCGATACTTTATCGATCACATACAAAGAGCTATTTAGAGTGAGTTGCTAGGGAGGTGATGGGACACATCACTGGTATTCTTATGGCAGATACGAATATTCAAGGAGGTAGCAAAATGAAAGGCAAACTAAGATTGATGCTCATCGCAACGCTTTGTCTGCTAGTGGTTTCCTCGATGGCAAGTGCAAAGACAACTATTACCTTTTGGTCACACACCCATCCTCCCATGGTTGACTTAAATTATGAGTTGATCAAAGAGTTCGAGGCGGCAAACCCTGATATCAAAGTCGAGTATACTGTCATACCCAACAACCATTTCTTCACCAAGGTACTCACAGCTATGAGTACCGGCACCGGGCCCGATGTAATGAACATGAGCAGCTCTCAGATTCCAGCTTATATTGAATCCGAGGTAGTTCTGCCGGTTATGCCGGAGGCCTTTGGCTTTGCCAACCAGGCGGAAATGGAGGATGCTTGGCTAACAGGAGCATTCGACGGAGTAGAGCACAATGGTGTTATCTACGGTGTTCCCAGTGAGTTTAACATTACCAGCCTTATCATGAACAAGCGTCACATGGAAGAGGCTGGTTTAGATCCTGCAAAACCGCCCAAGACCTGGGACGAGGTACTTGAGTATGGTGAAAAGCTGACAGTCCGCAAGGGCGGCCAGGTTCAAAGAAGAGGCTTTGACTTCTTCTATGTGCCCAACTTCTACTGGGTGGACTATGGTATGCTCCTTGGCCAACTCGGCGGCTCTTATCTCAATGCTGAGCAGACGGAAGCAGTAGTTAACAATGAGATTGGAGTTAATGCACTTAAGTTCTGGTATGATCTGGTATACGACAAAAAGATCGCCGGTCCGGAGCTTAGCATGATGGATTCTACCAATATCATGACCGATTATATCCAGGAGACGGTCTCTATGTCCTTGGCTTTCCCTTGGAGTATCGGTTTGCTGGAAGACACCCCGGTTTGGGAGGACTCCATAATCGTGCCGCTACCACAGATGGACCCAGATAATCCTGTAAGTTTAGCCTGGGCCTACTATTGGATGGTAAATAAGGACACCAAAGAGGCGGAGGCAGCCTGGAAGTTCGTTAACTTCCTAGCATCCCATCCCGAGCGGTGGCTAATCGATGTAAGCTTTGTACAGCCCCGTAAAGGTTGGTCTGACAGCCCCAAAGCCCAGGAGTTCCCATTCTTGAATGTATGGCTAGATGAGATGGAGAACGCTTGGTTTGGCGATAGGACCTCCAAATGGTCGGAGATCTCTAGCTCAGTACGAATGGCTATTGAGCGCTCCATCATGAATGGCGTTGAACCGCAAACCTCCTTGGATCAGGCCAAACAGGAAATCGATGCAATTTTGAAGTAACCAACTAAAACGCATCGAGTAGGCTGACTTTCGGCCCAGGGGCCTAGGGGTCAGCCTACTCGGTCCCATTTGGAGGAACACGCATGTTGTCCCGAAGCAACCGGTCTTCATTCAAAAGGAGAGAGGCTTGGGCCGGGTTTTTATTTGCAGTACCGGCTATGAGCTTGTTTTTGCTGTTTGCCGTCTTTCCCATTGTTCGCACTATATATCTCAGCTTTTTTGATTATAATATGCTGGTAGCCCCCAAGTTTATCGGTTTGGAGAATTACAGATCGCTATTGACTGATCCGCTATTTTGGCAGTCTTTTAGAGCTACCGTTTTTTATCTAGTGGCCACATACGTGCCTACCGTGATCTTGGCCTTGGCTTTAGCTGTGGCCTTGAACCGGGATTTTCGGTTCAGGGGGTTCTTCCGGGGCCTATATTTTACACCAGTAGTGATGTCTATGGTAGTTGTCTCCGTCATTTGGAAGCTTTTGTTCAACTATAGGGGGCTGATTAACCAACTGCTTTCCCATGTGGGTGCAGGTCCTATCACTTGGCTGACCAGCTCAACCTATGCGCCATGGGCATTGGCAATCATGTCCATATGGAAGACCTTCGGCTATTATATGGTCATTTACCTTGCTGGCTTGCAGGGTATCCCCATAGAGGTGAGGGAGGCCGCCCATATTGATGGTGCCACTAGCTGGCAGAC
>JAAYRF010000198.1 GCA_012518905.1 Bacillota bacterium
GCGATTCCTGCCTTGGGACAAACCAACTATCTCTTTGGAGTTTGGCTTCATGTTCCCGTTGCGCCTGACTCGCGGCCTTAAGGGCCAACACAACATCCATCTGAGATGAACCTAACCGCGATCCTATTTCCTGCATCTGGCTGAGAACGTGTTTCCGGTCAGTTCTCAGATTGACCAATGGGCTCAAAATTCTATTCCTTTCGGGAAATGCCGCCACTACCATGTCCGGCAGCCCCATGAATTTCGGACAGATGTATTCCCTCGGTGCAACACTCACCAAGCGAGGCAAAAAGATGGCATCGACTCCAGCCTCCATCAACCAATGGACATGACCATAGAGAATCTTTACTGGAAAACAGGTACCGTCTACAGCCCGACGAACACCCTCATTGACAATAGACTTATTCGTTGACGGCGAAACCATCGTACCCACCCCTATGCCGGAAAAAAATGTCTGCCAAAAGGGGTAGTAATCGTAATATGCCAAAGCTCTAGGGATCCCCACAGTAGTGCTCACGCGTTGTCATCACCTGTCTTGCTCTTGCCCAGGCGCCTAGCACGTCTACCTCGGCGGACCTTATTAGTCTGGGATGCTACGCCTAGCGCCGCCGGCAATGCCGCCTCATCTTTAGACGGCGGCATTGACTCCTTGCTTCTAACCCGTTTTGCATCAGAGTCCACAGTAAAAGGCGGGCGAGTAGCTACATTGGGCACGGGATAGCGAATCAGTAACCTTTTTAGGCTAGGCCAATGCAGCGGGAGAAGAGGCCACATATATGGCAACCCCAAGGATTTGGTAAGTACCATCACTAAGAAAGTGACAGCTGTTCCTAACGCGAGGCCCCAGTAGGAAAACAGGCCTGTCAAAAGTAGAATCATTAGACGAAATAACCGAATGGCCATAGCAAATTCATAATTTGGTATGGCGAAGAAGGCGATAGCCGTTATTGCCTGATACAAAATGGTCTCAGGTACAAAAAGGCCCACCTGAACGGCAAAATCACCCAGCAAAATGGCCGCCACCAAACCTAGCGATGTAGATAATGCATTGGGTGTATGGATAAATGCCATTCGGGTAATATCTACGGCTAACTCCAGAAGAACGAACTGAAGAAACAAAGGTACAGAAGCTGTCCCCTTCGGTCCGATGAATTGAAGACTAGGGGGAAGATTACTTCGGTTTTGAGCTAAAGCCAACCAGACAGGGGTTAGAAGAAATGACATCGCTAGGGCTCCAAAGCGCAGCCAGCGAATATAGGTACCAACCACTGGATTATTAAAGTAGTCTTCTGCATGCTGAGTAAAATGCCAGGCAGTCGCTGGTACGATCATAACTGCCGGCGTAGTATCAGTAATCACTACAACATGGCCCTCTAATAGGTGAGCAACCGTCACATCGGGGCGCTCAGTGAATCGCACTACCGGGAAGGGATTAATCTTTGTCCCGAAGAGGTACTCTTCGAGGTTCTTGGTACCCATGGGTAATGCCGAGGTCTCAATGGCAGTTAGGCGTTTCTTTAGCTCAGCAACCATGTCCGGATCAGCGATATCATCAACGTAACCTATGAAAACATCAGTTGCTGAACGCCTCCCGATTTTCATTGCCTCAAATCGTAGCCCCGGATCCCGCAAGCGACGCCGGATGAGATTGACATTCTGCAGACCTGTCTCCACAAATCCATCTCGAGCACCTCGGGTAACCCGTTCCAGATCTGGCTCATCAATACTGCGAGTAGGATACTGACGCACATCCAGCACCACTGCCTTATCCATGCCATCTATCAGAAGAATTAGTGGACCGGATAGAATCGCCTCTATCGCTTCTTCCAGATCGCCAACAACGGAAACGTCAAAGTATGGAAGCTGCTGCTCCATCAGTTTCTTAACTATGTTGGGTGCAAGGCTACCCCGCTCAATCGATAGCAAATGACTCATGAGGGCCTGGGTTTCTTTGTCCTTGATCAAGCCATCAAGGAAAACTAGAGCTGCATCTTTGCCTGCTACTTTGATCTCCCGTACTAAGACATCAAAACTGACATCTATGCCCAACCTCTCATTGAGATACTCTAGATTCTTGCTTAGCTCCTTATGAACCTCCAAGTTTTCACCCCCAATTCGAAGTCAGCCCCATACCCAAAAGCATGTGTTAAACTCCTTGGGCTTATTCAATCAGGTGTTCAAGACAGAAGGCGCTCCCTTGAAGAAGCGCCTACCAGTCCTCAGAAGTTGCGGTAATTCACCACTAGTGCTCATTCTATTTTCCAATCATCGTACTGCTGTAGGCACAAACAAGTCGATGATCCCGATGACAAAAGCCGCCAGCAAGGCTCCCAGAATCGAGACATCCATCCCTGGAACGATAAACTGGGCAGCCCAGATAACCACGGCCGATACTAAGAAGCCTACTATGCCCCGGCTATAAGGCGAAATCCCCTTGCCCAAGGTGGCCTCGATAACCCACCCAATAGCAGCGATTACTACAGCCGCCAGCAAAGCATGGAAAAAGCTCAGTGTTCGAAAACCAGGTACAATGTACCCTACCAGCATCAGCACCAGAGCTGATACAATGAAACGAACGACAGCACCTACCCAATCCATCTCAAGTCACCCCTTTTTCACTGGTTACAGAGCCCCCATAGGAACCAGGCGATTCCGGTTATGTACCGTCCACCGCGAAGGCCAATTCAACATTAGCCTTGTATTCAACGATATTACCCTCGGAATCTACTGTCCCGGTCATGTTTTTCACATGGATACCACTTATGTTCCTTATGGTCCGGGAAGCCTGCTTCACAGCTACCTGTACTGCATCATCCCATCCACGGGTCGACTCGCCAACCAGTTCTACCACCTTCACGACAGTCATAGACATGCCTCCTTTCACCGGTGGAACCTGGGCCCTACTCTCGAGGATATTATTTTACACTGTGGTGGTTTTCATACCCTCCATGCAGGAGACGGAATTATCGGGTAATGGCTAGATGTGTGCCGTAAGCCAAGTTGCTAGCTAGGGAGCGTATCACGAAACACCCGCAGGAAATTGCCTCCCACGAATTTCTCCAACCGCTGGCCGGAATGACCTCTGAGCTCTAGCCTCCCGATGAGCTCCGGGATGCGGGTGACATCCTCCAAACCGATGGGTGTTCCATCTATCCCGTCATAATCTGTACCTAACCCCACGTGATCATCCCCTGCCACCTTCCAAAAATGCTCCACGTGGGCGATTACATCATCCATACTGCTCTGGCCGACAGAGGTAAGATGGGGGCCGCAAAAATTCACTCCGATGACTCCGCCGGCGTCAGCAATACACCTTATCTGCTCATCACTCAGGTTACGGGGATGTCCACATAGAGCTTGAGCATTTGAATGCGATGCGATAAATGGGCCTACTGCCACCTCTGCAACATCCCAAAACCCAGCAGGGGCAATATGCGAGACATCTATGATCATCCCCAATTTCTCCATCTCCTTGATCACTTCGCGTCCGAACCGGGTTAATCCCCCCTTACTGTCCTTTTCCCAGATGCCATCGGCCAATTGGTTTCTATTGCTCCATGTCAGTGTCAACAGGCGTACACCGAGCCGGAAAAGAAGTCGTAAGACCCAAAGCTCACCGCCTAGACAGTCTCCTCCTTCAACCGCGATCACCGCCCGGAGCTTCTCATCATCAGTGTGATGCGAGGGCAGATCGTCTCTAGTCTTGACGATGCGAAGACGCTGATCCCTGTCCACACACTGCCAAGTGTACTCCAAATACGAGAGAATCTTGTATAGCGTAACGCTCTTATCCATGTTCGGTGGGGCAAACAAGGCTAGCACTTGTACTCCCATACCAGCCTCCAATAGCCGAGGCAGATCTGCGTGAGTACTCGTCTGCCTCAAGCAAAAATCCAGGCCCAGCTCTCTACTTCTAGATATGGTATCCGAGTGGGCATCTACCATCAGCCCGTAACTGTTGAGTCTTGACATCTGGTTCATACTATTGAGCCTCCTAGTCTGTATACATGACAAAAAACCTGCCCACATTGAAGACGCTCCAATGTAGGCAGGCAGTCAATCCTACGAGTAAGTACCGTCCTAACGGGGTTCCACAATCAGTTTGATGGCAGTCCTTTCTTCCCCATCGATTTCAATGTCAGTGAAGGCAGGGATACAAATAAGGTCAACACCGCTCGGAGCAACAAAACCGCGGGCGATGGCCACTGCCTTCACTGCTTGATTGATGGCGCCAGCGCCGATGGCCTGCATCTCCGCTGCTCCTCGCTCACGCAAAACACCTGCTAAAGCCCCGGCTACAGAATTTGGATTAGATCTAGAGGATACTTTTAGCACCTTTTATTAGCCTCCTTGACGATATTGCGATCCATGCCATATACTACTGCTGCTACATTATATATTGGATGTCAAAGTGGCAATTCCTTTCTCTTGGCCAAAATTTCGTTCAATATTATGAACATTCCCCCGTTAAGCACGCTATGACCACTATTGCCCTGATGCTTGCGGCTTATCAAAAACCATTATTCTGTTCCCTTCTCGGAATCCTATCAACCTCTGCAAATGAGTCTCGCTGCCAATATCCTCTAGCATGTGCTGGATGAGTTCGTCATACCATGCCGGGTCCTCGATCTCATCCGCCTCTTCACTTCTAAGCAGTTCCGCGCCGAAATGTTCTTCCATCAAGGAGACGACCAAAGAGATCTCACTGAGGCTAATAGTGGCCAGGTCGCGATCAAGCTCTATAATGGATAGATCCTCACACCGAGTCAATTGAATATTAAAATGCTTTAGGCGTCTGCCAGCCAAGAACACCAAACTGCTGATGCTATCAACGATATGCTGGTAGAAATTCTGCAATTCCACTGCTTCATTGCTGCTTTTAACAAAGAACCCCAGTCGCATACAGCGAGACTCGGGTAGCACCTGAAGGGTTCCAATCTGGGGATAACGCGCCAGTATGGAAGCCAAGAGATTACCATGGCTTGTTCCTGGATACATCAGATTTTCTGGCAAAACACTCACCTCAAGCTAGGACAATCATCATACTACGCAACCAGGCATAAAACAAACTGACAACATGGGAAAAGGCCCGGTAAACCGGGCCCCACCCTCACTTGGCATATTCTACCGCTCTAGTCTCCCGGATAACGGTAACCTTGATTTGTCCAGGATACTCCAGTTCATTCTCTATGCGTTTAACGATTTCCCGAGCAATCCAGATGGCTTCAGCATCATCGACTCGCTCAGGCTTTACCATGATTCTAATCTCCCGCCCGGCCTGAATGGCATAAGCTTTTTCGACCCCTTCAAAGGAGTCTGCTATGCTTTCTAACCTCTCTAGGCGCTTAATATAGGACTCAAGCGTTTCCCTTCTAGCGCCCGGGCGAGCAGCTGAAATTGAGTCAGCAGCAGCCACCAAGACTGCCTCCACACTCTCCGGCTCACAGTCTCCATGGTGACACTGCATAGCGTGGATGACTTCTGGCGACTCCCTATAGCGTCGGAGGAGATCCACACCAATCTGGACGTGGGTGCCTTCGATCTCATGATCCACAGCTTTTCCAATATCGTGGAGAAGACCGGCCCGACGAGCTAACTTCTCATCAGCACCCAATTCCGCAGCCATCATGGCTGCCAGATGGGCTACTTCCACAGAGTGCTTTAGCACATTCTGGCCATAGCTAGTCCGAAATCTTAGCCGCCCCAAAAGCTTGACGACCTCTGGATGGAGTCCATGGACTCTGGCTTCGAAAGTTGCCTGTTCGCCCTCTTCTCTGATAACGGCTTCTACTTCCCGCTGCGCTTTTTCCACCATTTCTTCAATGCGAGCTGGGTGAATTCGTCCATCTGATACCAATTTCTCCAAGGCAATCCGAGCTATCTCCCGCCTTATGGGATCAAAGCCCGAAAGAATCACTGCTTCCGGTGTATCATCGATGATAAGATCAATACCAGTGAGTGTCTCCAGTGTACGGATATTACGTCCCTCGCGGCCAATGATCCGTCCCTTCATTTCATCATTGGGCAAATTCACCACAGAAACCGTGGACTCGGCAACATGGTCCGCTGCACACCTTTGAATAGCCAAAGAAAGAACCTCTCGGGAGCGTTTGTCCGCTTCCTCTTTAGCTTGAGTCTCTATTTCCTTGATCAGCATGGCAGTTTCGTGCCTGACGGCTTCCTCCACCTGCCGGAAAAGAAGCTCCTTTGCCTCCTCTACGGAAAGCTCAGATATCCTCTGCAGCTCTGCCTGTTGCTCGCTAAGAAGCTGCTCTATCGATTCCCTAGCCTCGGCTAGCTCTCTTCGCTCTTTCTCCAAAAGCACTTCTTTTTTGTCGACGTTCTCTGAGCGGCGATCTAGCGACTCCTCCTTCTGAAGGAGACGTCGCTCTACTTGCTGCAGCTCATGGCGTCTATCTCGATTCTCCCGCTCAAGCTCTGAGCGTAGCTTATGGGCTTCTTCCTTAGCCTCTAGCATCACCTCACGCTGTCTTGCTTCAGCCTCTCTCTCAGCGTCTTGGAGAATGCGCTGAGCAGCCTCTTCTGCTGATTGTATCTTGGCTTCTGCTAGAGATTTACGCATAAAATAACCGGCGCCAAAAGCGACGGCGGCTATGAGCACAAAGTAAAGCAGAGTAATCGCTGTCACCTCCTATACAGACATATTGAGACTCTCATCTCCTTTAAAGAAAGCCGAGTAGAGACTCGGCTAGCTCGATAACTACCTGTCAACGTCTTCTTTTAGGCATCTGCTCCACAGTGTAATTTTAGCTTGTTTTGCGACCCCTGTCAAGGAACATACAAAGCCTCAAATCCCCCTGAAATCAAGCTAGAGCTCCTGTTCATCGTCGATAGCTTGGGCTACCGCGGGACGGATATTCTCCATGCTAAAGCCCCGCCGTCTGAGATAGCCCGTCAGCTTCCGAATCGCCGCAATTCGATCCTCTCCTCGATAGTGCCTAGCCCGCTTGATGGCCAATTCTTGAGCAAGGGCTGCCTCGTCCACCAAATCATGAAAATGAGCCACTGCGTCTTCGATAAATGGCTCCGGAATACCCTTCTGTCTCAACTCCTGAACTAGCCTAAGCTCACCTA
>JAAYRF010000199.1 GCA_012518905.1 Bacillota bacterium
GGAAAATGGTGCAGTATTGGCAACTCCCACTATGATGTCACCACTCAGAATCTGATAGCTATACAGTCCTGTAATCACTAGCAGTCCAATGAAGAACTTATTGAATAGCAACCGTCGCAGTTCATAGCCAAATAGCTTAATCAAGCTCCAGCGCCTCCTTGCTCAGTCCACAGATATTTACAAAATCGTTATAGGTTAGGAGGGGCGGGTTCTCCATACCCTTGCTTACATATAGTTGTTGCATGAGTTCGTCAAATCTCTCTTCGCCTCCCACAAGCTTTTCCGCTTTGAGGATTTTCAGCGGCATCACGCAATAGCGGTTGACGGAACTTTCATTCATGCGAATACTAGTAGCATATTTCTCAGGCAGCACATCAAGGTACTCGGGATGACGGTGGTAGAAATTGCGATTTCGATCCTCAACTGCTTTCTGCCAAACTTCTATATAGTTCTTTTTTGCATATTCGTCCCCATATTTTTCCTTCATTAGCCGGTACGTTGTGTAAACAGTCAACCCCTCGGACGACCATTCACCCTCATAATCATCATCGAACATAGCACCTAGTCCCCACCACTGATGAATGATCTCGTGGGCCATGACCTCGCTAGCCGAAGCACCCAGCCATGGATCTTGCAAAACATCTTCAGAAAAAGAAGTCTCACTGATGGCACTCATATCCTTGGCTGCATAGCCGCCAAACATATAGGCAGTCGTCTGAACCAGCTTGAGCTTGCCGTCCTTTCCGATAAAAAGCGGACCGATATGCTCTGTGCAATAATCGAAAACTTCGGCCAAGGTGGTCTTGATATTAGCCCGCTCCATGATCTCCTCATGTTTGCGGCTGTAATAAAATTCAGCAGACATGCTTTTAGCCTGCACATCGGTGCGCACATAATCAGCAGCAAATAGGCTCAAACCCAGGCTACAATCCTCCCAAGCCCGCCATGTCTTGGTTCCATCTGCGTTTGCTTTGAGCAACTCAACATCACCACCCATGACAACAGGTGTTAGGTTACTGGGCAAAGTGATATTAGCGGTAATAATAGGTGGCTCTTCGTAGTACAAAAAGATGTAGAGCACAGGGGCAAAACTAGCCTTGCTAAGATCAATATAATGCCTACTGATCTGGTCACCGTTCATACTAGTCTCCAGAAAACTCCAGAGCTGCGGAAAACCTCCATATTCAACTACTAGCTCGATGTCTTCCTCCGGTGGCAACATAAAGGTAATTTGCTTTACTGTCCATTGATCATTGTTCAAATCCCTAAACTCAATGGGCCGCCCGTTGACCATCATACGGTGTACAGTATAACCACAGTTAAGCTCCAACTTCTGCTCCATTGGTTCGGTGTTTTCGTTGCGGATGCGGTAGGTCACCGTACCGTGCTGAGTACCGCGCCTAACATCCGGTGTGGCATCAACATGGGTGGATATAATGAAGAGTCCCTCATAGCAATCGTAATCAAAGAACTCTGGCTCAAAGGGACTGTGATTGACGAAAGGTTGATACATATACATGGCAACTCCACTGGCAAGAAACACCACGACCAACAGAGGAATAACACGAAATTCTCGCATATTGTACACCAATGATCCCAAAGCCCCTTTTTCGTACCGCCGGATGAATAGTGTAGATAGAAACCAGAGCCCCGCCAGTACAATCAACCAGAAAAGACGACTATAGAGTGCCATGCGCAGTGCTAATGCATTGCTGAAATCATCAGAATAGACAGGGATACTGGGATTTGCCCAACGCAGGATAAAATCTTTGTGAAAAAACTGGCTCATGCTGAGCAGCATACACGCAGCTATGAGCATAAAGCTAATGTCTACTCGCCGGGTGATCTGGTAGAAGACGGCTGCAAAAAGACTACCTAGCCAAAGAGAAGGGAGCATCAAGATAAGGAAACTGGCAAAATATAGCTCAGGCTCAAAAATATGCCCCATCTTGGTGGCCGTGTAGGGGTAATAGGCTACCATGGTCAACAGCCCGGCGGCAGTAGCTACCATAAGTACCGCCACCACACGGGCAGTATTGAGGATAATGGGTGAGACGATAGTGTCGGTAAGGGAAGCCATTTGGCTCTCATGGACCCGATTGAGTTCAAACAAAGTGAGCAAAGCAAAAAGTACCGCGCCGATCAGCGCTCCCGCTAGAACAGGATTGGCAATCAAGTGGCTCGCTTGTGTCCCCGTTACCGCTGGCTGATATAAAGAATATCCCGCCAGTAGCGAGCACAATGTCAGTACTATTACCAGCCATGTGATCTTGGAGCGAAAAATACGGGTTACCTCTACCCTTAGACAGGAGAAGAAGCTCATGGCAGCCGCTCCCCCTTCTCAATTAGATATATATAGGCATCCTCCAATGTAGGCTCCACCGGATTGGCAAAGGTAGGCAACATCTCGGCCACAATCCGGCAAGCAATGCCACGTGCAGTATTGATGCGGGCAGTCACTTGAAACCCTTGTTCGCGTCTATCTCCAGATTGCTCCTCAAACACCCCAACATGGCCCTGCGCCACCCGAATCAGCGCATCTGGTGTGCCGTCAAACAGTATTTTCCCTTGGTTTATCACGATCAGGCGGTTGCAGACGGACTGAACATCCTCAATAATATGAGTGGACAGCAACACAATCTTATCCTCCGCCGTCTTAGAGAAGAGGTTGCGGAAATTGACGCGTTCCTCCGGGTCAAGTCCCACAGTGGGTTCATCCAGGATCAGCAGTTTCGGACTGCCTAAGAGAGCCTGGGCAATACCTACACGCTGACGCTGCCCGCCGGACAAAGTGCTGATTCGCATCTTTTGCTGTTCGACAAGATTTGTTTCCAAAATAGCCTCTTCAATGGCAGCCCGGCTGTTCTTGATGCCTTTTAGAGCCGATATGTAATCGAGGAACTGCCAGACTGTCAATTCGTCATACAACCCAAAGCTTTGGGGCAGATAACCTAAAGTGGCTTTCAGCCTCCGTTCATTTTTGATCAGTGGTGCGTCGTCCAATCGGATTTCTCCTGTGGTGGGCAATAGCTCCGCCACCAGTAATTTCATCAAGGTGGATTTTCCCGCACCGTTAGGCCCTAAGAGGCCGATCAGATCAGGGCTTTGCATTTCGAAGGATACATCCTGCAAAGCCCTCTTACCTGTTGGATAGGTCATGCTGAGGTTCCGAACCGTTATGTTCATGTTTCTGGCTTCCTTTCGTTTTTGCTGACAAGCGCACTGTTGGAATGTGTTTGAATGTATCACCCCTCGTCAAACAGTAGAACATTCTATTTTCTACATTAAGCTAAATAGCTTTTCCCCACACTCATGACTATCGAAGGCTTCACACCCTCACCTTCCCCTTTCTTGCTTCGGCCAATGACTGGAATTGCCTTGTTTACTTGACACGTTCTAGACGTTTATCGGCACCAGCTAAGTTAAGTCCTAATGGACGTTCCACAGCTATGCGTTGGTAGTCAAGGTCTTCATTATCGAAGATGCGGACGAGTCCCTACTAGGAGAGACTAGGGCTCTAGATGATGAACGCTTCCGGCCAATCTAGTGTTCCTCCAACCACCTCTCTACTACCCGATCAAGCTGCCCAACCTGGTAATGATCCTTCTAGGCCCAATCTTCTCACACCATCGATAGTTCGTATGATTATCAAGCGCTCTCTCCCCTCCCCCATTAGTACCGCTAATATCGACAGTACCGGCGGTATCGATAATGCAGTATCCTGGGCTGTCGGTATCTCCGATATCGTCGGTACTTATGGATACCAATGGTCCTGCGTCGCCCTGTCCCCTCCCCGGTGATAATCGAAAACCCCCGGCTTACCTGTATATCCAGGTCAGTATCACAATTGTTAAAGCAATCCAACAATTTCCTGTTTGTCTTGACGACCGGTATTGACATAGAAGGCAGCGGTGGTTTGGATCCCGGAGTGTCCCGCTAACTTGGCTACATTGGAGAATCCTATCCAGCTTGCTTTAATCAAGTTCCAGGATGTCGAAGCCGTTGTCCAAGAGACAGAACGTGATCTGCCCGCTTACCGCCATCTCCATGACAGGGTTCATTCCTGTGTCCTCCCTTATTCCATACTAGCAACCAATCCATACTGAGTCCGATACACGTTCCGCTACAATGGCAATCATCACACTGGCGGCGAAGCCGGCAATAAGCCAGGTTTGAGTCTCACCTCCTGCGGAATCTGCGGTCTCCTATTTCCCTTGCTTTCTGCCAACAATAGATGCCTACCAACACCCCCGTGTAAAACAGTGATATGGGATCTATAGCATCACCACCTTCCCTGTTTTGGATATAAAAAAGCCCCTAGCAGAGAAGATAGTCTCCGCTAGGGGACTAGAACTTCTAGGATACCGATCTCAAACAAGGGATCGGAACCACTGCCAACCCCTCGCACAACTAAGCAGAAAGATTCCCACCCGGATCCGAAGGTCTAACTCTACATCAAAATCCACTCACTCAGCCAGGCTAGATCTTGGCTCTCTTTAATGCTCTCCCCCTATTCAGACAATAATCCTGTTCAAAGCACTGCTTGTTGCCTGGAAAAAGACTACACCCCGGCTCAGCTCGGGAAATACACGCCAAAAGCAGACTGCTAGGGCAACTTTGGCGTCGACGAGAGCAATTCCTGCAGTTGCTGAATCTGCGTTGGGTTCAACCCCGCATCCATCAACTCTTTTCGGGCCCGATGGCGGGCCGGTTGATCGATCTGCTGTTGGGCCAGTTCGTAGAGAACTCTCTGCCGAATGGTTAGATTAGCCACAGGTGAGAGAACGTTGCCGAGACCAAACTCCGCTGGCTCGCCCACCATCAACTCTCTCAGCTCTTCAGTGTTCCAGGTATGCACCCGCCGCGCCAGACTACGATCAGGATACGTAAAGGGCCGGTCTGCCCACTGTATTCCCCAGGCCAAGTGGCTATAGATGGGTAACGCCCGATCAGTTTCTCCCTTGACCTCATACCATCGAGCACGCAAGAAACGAACCTCGGGATCATTAGGTTCGTCCTTTTCCAACCTAGACAAAAGGGTGTCCATTCGGGCGATCTCAACGTCACCGGGTTCGATACGCCCACTGGCCATGTTGAACCAAAGGATTGCCAGTTGGTCCGGGCGGCGTTCTTCGGCTGCCACTTCTTCCTCGGTCACCCTTCCCCACTCGGATGCGTTCCGAACGACGATATTTGGAATAGAGGCGAGGATGAGATCAAGGTCAGGTTTATGGGCAGCGCCCAATACAATGGCGACCCTTTGCCCTTCATAGTCAGCGGCCAAGTTGACGATCTCCCTCGCAATCATGAGATTGCGATGGAGCATATAGCGCCGCATCGCTTCATTCGCGGGGTTGGGATCAAATGTCGAGTGGGCATACTCCCGATTAACCGCATCCCTCCACTCCGATGTATCGGCGAAGAGGAGTTCACGCATGTCCCAGGAGTCGAGTGAGACATCCTCAGACGAACTGGACGGGCTTTGGTCACTGCTTGCATCGGGTACAATACGGGGCCAGGCGAGCACGTTAACTAACTCAATCCCACGAGCCTGCCAGTCAACCGGCCGGACTTCCTTACCCTTTTCCTCGGCCCAGGGAACTGCTACCCCGTAGGATTCGTAAGCTATCTCGAAGAAAACGTCCTTCTCGTACCACCAAGGCGTGGTTTCTACGCCAACGGCAGCGGGAGCAATTCGATTCAGCAGGGCCCGGAGCCGAGCTGGAGCATGGTCTTCATACTCCAACTGCGCCGAGTGCCTAGTACCGATGATCACCACCTCGGTGGGCTTTGTCGGGTTGCGAGGTAATTGGGTTTCGGTCATCGCACTTGCTGCCGTAGCGGGGAAGCTCGCAAGGGCCAAGCAGCCTGCCAGCAGTACGGCAATACTCCGTCGCATTAGGGAAAATAACATGAGTAGACCTCCTTCTGCCGAGTTGAGAACTTGACCCTTCAATTATAGCAAAGGTTGAATATAGATCCAGTCTCAATAGGTTGGTTCAGCGATGCATTTGCCGATTCCCACCGATTGTGGAACTCGATTCACTGGTACAGCCTGACTATCCAAGAGCTTCCATTCGCAACGCCTACCGTAGTCGTTGTACGGCAGGCAGCAGATAATACGGCGCTCACATAGTTCAGTTATCTTCGAGTCTTCCCGCCAAGGCATTAGTCTGCTTGTCCAACGGAGAATATGCAGCTACTCCCTTCAACACCCTTCATGTCTCTGTTCGGGCCTAGTACGAGACATTGACAGCCCGCCAGAATCGTCGATGATTGAGGAAAGGACTCCTCTATCAATTCGATTGATTCAACGTATAAGCTACTAAAGAATGCACCCTCAATGTCCTTTATCTCGCCATTCTTGATTCCCTGAGAGAGCTGGCGCACCACGTACTGCGAAA
>JAAYRF010000200.1 GCA_012518905.1 Bacillota bacterium
CGACCCATGCTGGAAGTGGTAAGCCAGCTAGCCTCAAGCCTATCCCATAGATCCAGTAACTGGGTGGCCTTTTTCCTGGTGGCACCGGGGAGATTCGCCAGGGAGAGCTGGACGGGATGGTGCTCCTGGGAGCTCTCCACAAAGCTAGCCTTAAGGTAGCTTAGGGCCATTCGCCAAGGCTCCCGAATAGCCCGGCTGTTTCCCGGCAAGGGCACATTTTCCCAGTGGGCAAGACGCTGGAAATCCCGCGGAGTGCAGTAGAGGATCTCGCCTCCCCATACCTTCCCATCTAGGCCATAGCCACTGCCATCATAGGCAATACCAATGACAGGCCCCGATATCCCGTTTTCCCCCATGCAGGCGGCGATATGGGCATGGTGATGCTGGATGGGGATCTTAGTTTGGCCGGCTAGATCCGTGGCAGCTATGATCTGGCTACTGATATGGGCGGGATTTAGATCATGGGCGACTACCGTTGGCTCGAGGTGCAGGAACTCTTGGTAACGGGCAAGCGTGGAGCGGTACCGATCCAAGGTTTCGGGGTTTTCCAGATTGCCCAAATAAGGACTGGGAAATGCCAGCTTACCTTGGCCCAGGCAGAAGCTGGCCTTTACATCACTGCCACACCCCATGATGACTTGGCCCAAAGGCTGGGCCAGCGACAAGGGAGAGGGGACATATCCACGGCTCCTTCTGATCAGTATGGGTTCGGATTCCAGTTGCCCTTCCGATTTTTTGTTACCAGGGTTTATATGGGCCATGCAGTAGAGCACAGAATCGTCGAGGGGTTGAACTATCTCTTGCCCATGGGTGAGCACTCCATCGACATAGGGACCAAGGCGATCATGGGCCTTAGCATCTTCGAAGATGGTGGGCTCGCCGCTACGATTGGCACTGGTGGCTACAAGGGCATCGAGGTCCTGGCTAAAGAGGAGAGGGTGTAGGGGCGCATAGGGTAGGATGACACCGATGGTATCCAACCCGGGTGCAAGGAGACGGGGCAGGGTAGAGGCCGTATGGCGCCCTAGTATGACCACTGGCTTTATCGGTGAAGCGAGGAGGCTGATGACCAAATCCGAGATTTGACATTCCCTTTGCAGAGTTTCTATGTCGCGGAACATGACTGCCAGGGGTTTATCAGGGCGAGCCTTAATTTGGCGCAAGCGGGCTATGGCCAGGCTGCTCTGGGCATTGCAGACTAGATGAAAGCCACCTAGCCCTTTGACCGCGATGATGCCATGGGTGGAGAGGATCATACGGGCTGCTACTATGGCTGCTTCGCCGCCTAGAGATTCAGCTTTGGAGTTGCCTGTTCGGCAAGATAATACGGGACTCCATTGTTCGTCGGCCATAGATACTAGCTCTCTCCCTTCCACGACTTCCACGAAGCCTAGGGCAGCACTTTGGTTAGCTCTGCTCTTATGTCCCTTGGATATCCATCAGTTGGACCTCAGTACCCGATACCAACTGCAGTTGCCCTTGGCAAATTGGGCATGCTGTGAGATCACTTTGCCACGGCAGCTCCTTTCCACAGCCATGGCACTCCATGACAGCAGCCTCTTCTATAATGTTCAGACGGGCTCCCTGACATATAGTGCCTTCTGTGAGCATTTCCCAGGCCAGTTTTAATTCCGCCAAAGGATAGTCGGACAGCTGGCCCCGTCGGATGGTCACCTTAGCTACTTCAGTAAGATTTTCGCTTTTGGCCGCGGCCTCAATCTCCATGAGAATCCCTTGGATCCAATGAAAACCGTGCATTTGCCTTCACCTCTTCTAGTGATGTACCCCGTGGGGAATTGCCCAAGTGGCGTCGGATAGGTATTTCTCAGGGTGCCATGGCTCATCAGCCAATATCCGTTCCACCAGAAAATGCATCGCTCGGGCTACCACCGGAGAGAATCCTTCACCGGGCATCACACTAGCCGGCTGGATCCCATATATTACAACGGTAGGTAGGGGTAGCCTTCTTAGCTGCATCAGGGCCAGAGCGAGGTTCAGATTGGTAGAGTGTGAATGGAGTTCGTCTGCGGCAAGAGCCTTTACTAGCTGGCTGCCGGATCTAGCCCTGCGAATCACCGTCCCCGGAAGGTAACCTTCATCTACGGCATCTAGGATGACTATGCGAGGGCGATATAGGAGGTATTCAAACCAAGATAAGAGATCCTGTCCACCGACCAAATACTCCACTGCAGGGATAGGCCTCCCCGTAAGCATCGTCAAGGCGTGTAATCCTAGAGCATCATCTGAGAGCAGGGGATGGCCTAGGCCAATGATGAGGGTATCCCTCATTTCCCAGTGGTTCCTTGAATCTTCCAAAATAGCTGCCACCTTTGGTGTTTCTGCCTTCAGACTATTCTTGGGCAAGATGATTTATACCCCAGAATATAATTCCGTTGACACAGGCATACAGTCTAGCTAGAGGGGGGAATTTATGTGGAATCGATGGATC
>JAAYRF010000201.1 GCA_012518905.1 Bacillota bacterium
ACTTCGTTTCGTGAGGGATTATTAGGCATTCCATAGGGGGGCATTTCGGCTACGGTGACCATGATCATGTAGCCAGCTAGTACCGCAACCAAGAGTGCTAGCAGAACCCGTAATCGCTTCACCTTCATTCCTCCCCTCGGCTGGTCCGGTAGATGACTACCATCATGAGTACAGTCATGCCGATTCCCGCTGCAGCCTCGGTAATAGCAAGATCCGGTGTATTCATCTGAAGCCAAACCAAAGCCATCACTACTGTATAGGCACCATAGACGATGACCGCATGGATCAGATCCTTAATAAAATACATAGCCAATGATGCTGCGATCAAGATAAACAGCATCACCATAGTCGCATAATCGATACCTGTCAGCCCCATACGCTCACCCCTTTATCAGCCTGGTGCCATCCACCGGATGCACACCATGGATGAGACCGGCCTTAGCCACCAGATGGCTCATGGTGGGATTTATCAACCAAAACAGCACCAAGATAACCACGAGCTTTATCCTCAAAGCCGCCGTTGGGCTCAAAAGAAAGAGCCCCAGCCCCGCTAAGCCGACTCCCAGGGTATCTCCCATTCCTAATCCGTGGAGCCTGGTATATGGATCGGGCAAGCGAAACAGCCCCAGCGTGCTTAAGGCAAAAGCCACAAACGATCCGGCAAAACATATGTTGGCTAATATCCTAATCACCGGAGATCACTCCTCCCCATCACCTTCAAAACCTTCTAAGCCCGGTAGTGACAACTGCCAATCACCGGGAGTCAATACCCTGATTATCCAAAGACTGCCCACAAATCCACATAACACAAACACCATTGCTATATCGACGAAATTGTAGTCTCCTCTCATGAAAGCCATCAGCAAAATGATGACAGTCACCTTGCTGGTGATAGCGTTTATCGAAAGAAGACGATCAATGACCGTCGGGCCTAAGATCGCCCGCAAGAGCACGACCAGAATCAGGACCATGAGACCCACTGACAGCCACGCCATGCTTCGCCCTCCTTTGCTTCCATGATTCCAAGTTGCTGATCTCCTGGACCACCTGCCAGTCGAACAGTCCGGCAGCAGCTTCTGCCGTCAACGAATGAACGATAAACTGGCCGGTCTCGGGATCTACATCGATAGTCACCGTCCCCGGGGTGATAGTAATGCAGTTCGCCAAAAGCACCCTCCCCCAATTGCTTTCGATGGGGGGACGCATGACCACAAAAACTGGTCCCACTGGTGGACTGCCTAGCAGGATAGTTTTGGCAACGGCGATGTTAGACTGAATAACAAATCGAATTACAGTCAAAACTATATGGCCAAACAGTACAAGATCTTGCCAGTGAGGCCAGGCAGGCAGCCGATCTATCAGATCCCGCCAAAACCATACAGTAAACAATGCCAGAGCCAAACCTACCACGATGTGCTGCAGATCCACACCTTCTGAAACAATCAGCCAAAAAGCCAAGAGCACCATGACTAGAACCAACCATTGCTTGCGCATGATTGCACATCCCACTCTCTATTCCTACTTAGCGCTGGTTACTCCAGCAATAAGAAATGCCACTTACCAAGCTACTCGCCAACCATTTCCTATGCGGGGTTCATGCTCGGCTCAGCCCCGGTCATGGCCGCTTCCTTAGAGGCCTTACGCAAAGCACCCCTGAGACCGCGAGATATTCGCTGGCGGCCAAGGGCATCAACCAAGCCCATTCTGGTCAGCATACGTAGGGACTTGGATCCCAAGCCAGCGATATACATGGTCTTCCCTTCGCGCTCAAGACGGCCTGCCAATTCCTTAAGTGCCAAGGCTCCTGTCTCGTCCATCACCGGTACCTTCGACAGATCGAGTACCACGATTGGTTTCGCAGCCAGATTCCTAACCTGGTTCCTTAGTTGCTCTGCGCCTACGAAGAAGAGAGGGCCTTCAAAGGATATAACCTGGACATCTTCATGAACTGGATAGGGTGAAGTGGCGACTTTCTGCCCACCTTCTCCTTTCCTGACCTGTGGAAACGCAGCTAGCTCCACAATAATCACTATGGCCGATAGTAGTACCCCTACTACTACTGCTATGGTCAAATCCTTAACCACCGTAAGTATTGTGGTTACTGTCATAATCGCGCCATAGGACCATCGGGCTCTAGGCATCAGCTTCAGGCTCTTCCAATCCGCTGTGCGAACTGAAGCCACCATGAGAATAGCTGCTAACGAAGCCAAAGGTATCCGTTTGGCAATAGGCGCCAAAAACAACACCATTAGGAGCAAGAAAATACTATGCAGGATACTGGAAACACGGGTACGCCCGCCACTATGGACATTGACTCCGGAGCGGGCCACTGCCCCCGACACCGGCACTCCGCCCACCAAGGAGGAGACGACATTACCTAAGCCCTGGCCTATGAGCTCCTTGTTGCTATTGTGCTGTGCTCCAATCATTCCATCAGTGACTTCAGCAGATAAAAGAGCCGATATGCTGCCTAAGAGGCAAATAGTAATAGCGGGCATGATCAAATGGCCAATATCCCCAAAAGGCATTGCGCCAACAGTCAACTTCGGTACGGTAAAGGGAAGATCACCCACTACATGAGGCGAATGGATGAAAAGCTCATTGATGGCCAATCCTGCCACCAACCCAAAAAGAGATTCTGGCACTCCTTTAAAGAAGCGTAGTGCGAGGATAATGACTAGAGTAGTAAGCAGAGTAATGGAAGGGGTCTGGATAGCATCGTCAATAGCTGTCATGAAAAAGAGAATCGAAACCCCATTGGTGAAGCCGGCAATCACCGGTTGCGGAAGATACTTAACAAATTTGCCTAACCGCAAAAGGCCCAATGCAACCTGCATTAGACCTGCCAGAGCCCCGGCCAAGAACATAGCACTGACACCATGTTTTGCGACAATACTCACCAAAACAGCAGTCATGGCGCCGGTAGGTCCGGTGATCTGCACCCCGCAGCCACCAAATATCGCGGCGGTAAGTCCACCAAAAACCGATGCATATAGCCCCGCTACGGCTCCAGCGCCACTAGCTATACCAAAGGCTAGAGCTAGCGGTAGCGCTACAACCGCTGCGGTCATACCTCCAATCACGTCACCACGGTAACGTTCCCACCAGGAATTCAAAGAGAGTCACCCCATTCTGTAATTGTGGAACCAAGAAAAGCTCAGACGATTTTGCCAATAAAAAAATCGTAGGTATAGTCCGAAAGCTACTGAACATTGCTTGGACTACTCCTACGAGGTTAGCTGACGGGTTCGGGCACCCAAGTTGCCCTACCTGATATTTAGGATTCACCCCGATTTGTAGGTTCCCCCGCTCCCTAGTGGAATTCGGAGATATCTTGTTTTTGCTGACGCGAGCCACAGCTTAATGATAGCACATAACCCTTGGATGTCAAGGAAAGCTGTTTATATGGTTTATTGCAGGTCCTTCGCTAGACTGACTCTTCTCTTCAAGTGATTTTCCACAGCAGCCTCTATGCGGCCCAAACCCTCTTCCAAGAGCGGGCGGGGGCAACCCATGTTAAACCTAGCAAAGCCACTCCCGTTAGGCCCAAACCACTGTCCGTCATTGACTACTACCTTAGCTCTGTGGATGAAGAAATCCTGAAGGTTCTTACACTCAACCCCCAGTCCCTGACAATCCAGCCAAGCTAGATACGTACCTTCTGGCTTTACCATCTTGATCGAGGGAATGCGTTCTTCCAGGTACCTAGAGAGGAAATCACGGTTCTGTTCTAGATATACTAAAAGCTCATCCAGCCATTCTTCTCCATGCCGATAGGCGGCTTCCAGGGCTATCACACCCAAAAACCCATTGCTGACTCCCACATTCTGTGCCGTATTTTTAAATACCGTCTGCAATCGGCTATTGGGGATCACCGCAAAGGAAGTGGCCAAGCCAGCTAAGTTGAAGGTTTTACTAGGGGCCATGCATGTGATGGTATGATCCGCTATCTCCGGGGAAATGGAGGCCAAGGGAACATGCCGATGACCTTTATAGACAAAATCTGAGTGAATCTCATCAGAAACCATAATTATGCCATGATGCAGACAAATAGCTGCCAACTCTTCCAGTTCCCCTTGTGTCCACACCCTACCAACCGGATTGTGGGGATTACACAAAATCAGCATCTTGGTACGGGAATCGATTTTTTGCTCCAGATCCTCTAGATCCATGGCAAAACCATCTTTAGTCCGGAGCAAGGGATTATACACAACCTGACGACCGTTATTCAAAACGGAATTGAAAAAAGGCGCATACACCGGAGGCTGCACTATCACCTTATCACCCGGATTGGTATACGAAGTGATAGCCATATTTAAGGCATTAATGACCCCGGCGGTAAGCATCACCCATTCCGGCTGTGCCTCCCAGCTGTGGCGTCGCTGCAACCAACCGACAATCGCCTCGTATACTGAAGAACCTACCTCGGTGTAACCATAGACAGGATGTTGTACCCGGTCACATATAGCTCTTTGGATGGGATCGGCCACGGAAAAATCCATATCTGCGACCCAAAATGGTAGTAGATCTGATTCCCCATAGCGTTTTTCTAAAGTATCCCATTTGACACAACCGGTGCCCCGTCGTTGAACTACCGCGTCAAAATCGTAATCCATGTCACATCCCTCCATATCGATAACGTCGGTATCTTCCTCATCTGGGCGTGACATTCCTTCACGATCCTATGAAAACATCCTTTTCCACATCCTGTAAGTAGACATGGCGGAATCTGCTCTCAGCTGCGTTGGCATCATGACGATTCTCTGCTTCCCTGCGACACTGTGGACAGCAATGCCACGGTATTAAGACGGCGGCAATAAGCGTAGCTCTACCCAATCCCCTGGTAGCTCCAGAGTAGATGGAGCGCCACCCACTACAATTGGGGCATAGCCGTATATGCTCTAGCTGCTCCTCCATAATACCATCGGTATCGTAATAGATTTGGCGGCGTCTTTCAAAGACCCGCCCCGTGCCAAAGACGGCACCTAGATCAACATCGTGGCGTGTACTCCACATCCTCTGCAATTGGCCTACGATTCCCTTGACGGCCTCTGTCACCCTCGGTGATTGCTTCACCTTATCCTCTGACCAATCCGGTTCCCGGGCAGCACTATAGTCCAATCCAGCTAGTGCCAGAATCAGCCCAGCGTTGACATAGGGCAGCGCCCCCTCGATGGAGTAACCGCCCTCTAAAACTACGATATCCGGACTTAGAAGCTCGGTTAAGCGCGCATACCCTTGGGCTGTAAAATTCATGTTTGTTAATGGATCAGTATAGTGATTATCCTGCCCCGCTGCATTGACGATGACATCAGGCTCAAACTCTGCCAGAATTGGGAGCACCAAGTGCTCCAGGACATACAAGATCCCCTCATCACCGGTCCCCGGCGGTAGCGGTACATTAATTGTTTGGCCATAGGCCGCAGGTCCGCCTCTTTCATTCATAAAGCCACTGCCAGGATATAAAGTGCGCCCGTCTTGATGCAAGGAAATATGCAGTACTCCTGGATCATTGTAGAAAATATCCTGGGTGCCGTCTCCATGGTGAGCATCGGTATCCACTATGGCGATACGCAAGTTGGGGCCATAGGTATGGCGAATATGTTCTACCATAATGGCCTCGTTATTTACTACGCAAAATCCCCGGGATCCATGTACCACCCGCATAGCATGATGGCCGGGTGGTCTAAGCAATGCAAAGGACCGATCCACTTCGCCGTTAAGAACGAGGTCCGCAGCGGTTATGGTACCACCTGCGGCAATGCGATGGGATTCAGTGATAACTTCCGATGTAGATGGCACACAGATATGAGTTCTGTTGATCTGGGCATCACTGGCTATAGCCGGTCGGAACTCCTCTATCCCCGGTATGTCAAAAAGACCTTCCTCCATGATCTGATCACGGGTGTATAAAAGCCGCTCTTCTCTTTCCGGATGATCCGGTGAAATAGCCCAGTCGAAGGCGGGAAAGAAAATGAGACCAACTTTATGCTTGCTTTCTCTCATTGGCTTCTCCCCCCTATCTTTGCAGCTCTCACTCGTCGCACATCTGGCCGCACTTGTGCCCGTATGGTAAAGATCCGTCCAGTAGTATAGAATCCCCGCACCATGTTGAAACTCTCTTCTTCGATTATGACAATATCCTCTAAGCTAGTAATGCCAAGACTTCGTCCCTTCTTGTAAGCCCACTGCCTCGCGTCCGTCCTCGCCTTCTCGAGGTCAAAGAGCCTTTTCGTTCTCAATTTGCCTACATAATCCATTTCCGGAACCGTGATGGTACCCAAAGCAGTATCAGCGTGAAGAGTAACCGCTGCCGTCGGCCTACTCGCCCCTGATCCGATGGCATTAGCCTCCTGGTAACGGGGTAGTACCTCCCAGGCCAGCCCAATAGCTTCGGCTGCCTTTGGTATGAAAACATGAGCCGGGCCACCTAGACCAATAATCGCCTTGGGCCTTATATCCGGTGAAGCCAGAAGCTCCGATACTGTATAAACCGGTCGGGACTCTAGATATGCGTAAGTATCTTCGATCTCCTTAGTCAGCTTGTTCGTGAACGCATCTATAATAGCCCGCGCAGCTTCTTCTATCCCATAGCCTAGCTCCACTCCTATTATAGCTACAGCTTTGCGGGCTCGCTCCACATCGCCGATACTAGCCAACCCTAAAGTGACTGCTGCATCTGTTGGAGTCGCTCGGCTGCCTCCCAAAGCAGCAGGGATACCGGCCCGCTTGGGGCCAATCTCAAGCCTAGCCGTACCGGAATCTGCCTCCTCGGATAATACTCTAATCTCCGAATCGCCACCTAAACCTATAGAGCGAGCAAACAAAGCAGGTACAAGAGTCCTGTGACCTGCAATCTCTGCTCCCTGCCTTTGAAAGACAGCTTCACCGCCAATCTGCACTGCAATATCTGTTGTAGTGCCCCCGATATCAACTATCACTGCATTTTCCTTAGGATATGCCGTTAACGCTCGGGCTCCCATGATGCTAGCAGCAGGGCCCGAGAGGATCGTCTCTACAGGCCGAATAAGAGAGTCTTCTAAGGTCATTGTCCCCCCATCGGCCTTGAGCACAAACACAGGTCCAATATCCTTCCCCCGCACCATGACCCTTTGTATCATATCCACGAATCGAGCCTGTGTCTTGGCGACACCGGCATTGAGGTAACTGGTAGATAATCGCCGAGGAAAGTTAGGGCGTCCGGAAAGCCTATGCCCCAAAGTAATATGTCTGAATTCCGGATAGGCATTCTTAGCCACTTCCTCAATGGCCAGTTCTTGGGCGGGATTGCGGTGGGAGAACTTGCCAACGATGGCCAAGGCTGCCGTGCCCTCGGCACTGGCTGCCTTAAGGGCGTCATGGACTTCA
The DNA here is from genome assembly GCA_012518905.1 of Bacillota bacterium. Taxonomy (GTDB): domain Bacteria; phylum Bacillota; class Limnochordia; order DTU087; family DTU087; genus JAAYRF01. The sequence goes on from JAAYRF010000201.1 coordinate 7,369, forward strand.
CTGATGCTGATCCCAGCAACTTCTCTACCTCTATGATCCACTGACCCTTCTAGTATCTGTACGGCGAAACCCAAACCCAGATCTTCGATGCGCATCCCAGGACCCGGAACTGCTAGCACCGCCGTGGGTTCTCCCTTACCCTCTATAATAGTGTTGGTGCAAAGTGTGGTACTCAAATGCAGCTTTAGGGACTCTTGCCCCGAGTAGGTATCAAGAATGCATTCTAGAGCAGCTGCCGTACTCTCAGCCAGATTATCATGATCTGTAGGTACCTTGCCGGTAGCTACAACAACATCATCTTTGATCAAAGCAACATCGGTATTGGTACCCCCGACATCTATGCCGATAATATACATAAGTCCACCTTCCATGTGTTTGTAACCCTTGAATAGGCTTACCCAAAGGGCAGTGGAAGTCCTGCTTCGAGTACATTCGACGGTCCCCCGTCCTACTCTTCTACTTGATCTGGCGTCTGCACCTATATTGCCCCCTTCATCGCTCAACTTTTGGGGCGGGACTAGAAAACAGATGGGGACCTGTCTTGAAAGACAAGCCCCCATTCACATCTACTTTCTGAGCCCCGGTCTATCGCCTAATCATACCACTCTCCCCGGCCACAAAAGCATCCACCAGATCCCTTGTCATCCAGCCTATGTCCCCTTTATAGGTATTCTTAAGGGTCATCGTTGCATTGCCCATCTGGACGCCCAAATCGGGTCCCTCTTCGAGGAAGCCTGCCAGGAAGCCTCCAGCAAAAGCATCTCCGGCACCTAGGCGATCGACTGTATACAATACACCTTGTTGCTCTGCAGCATAGGCCTTACCATCGGAGGCACATATACACCGCCATAAAGCCTTAGAGTCTCGGACAGGGCCGTATACCAAGCATACAGTAGGAATCTTCAGTTCCTTGCTCATATGTAGTGCCAGCTCTTCACCGGGGGGTTCTTCAAAGCCCAAGATATCCGCGGCATCGCCGCCGGAGGTAAAGAGAATACTCACATAGGGTAAATACTCCCTCAGAACGTTGCTGGCTGTTTTCGTACCCCACAGCTTGCTCCGGTAGTTTAGGTCAAAGGCGACTAACTTACCAGCGGACCGAGCTGCCTTTACCGCCTCTAAGGTGACTGCATGGGCTCCCGGACTTAAGGCCGGGTTAATCCCGCTAGCTAGGAAGATTCTGGTCCTAGATACAATGCTTGGCCAATCAAAGTCATCCAGGCAGACATTGGCAAAGGCAGAATCAGCCCGATCATAATAGGCTACCCCAGGGCGGGGAGACGCCCCGTTTTCAAAGAAGTATAGACCTTGCCTATTTGTATCGGAGTATTTGACATTGGCAACATCTACACCATGCTCCCGGCACCTATTGACGATATACCTGCCCAACGGGTTAGCGGCCACCTTCGATACATATGAGACCCTAAGACCCAGTCGTTTAGCCGTAACAGCTACATTCAGCTCACTCCCGGCAGGGTAAATGTTAAGGTATGATGCTTGCTCGATTGTCTCGGGCCCCGGAGGCGATAGGCGCACCAGTGTTTCTCCAAAAGTAACTAGATCAAACATTTGTGTCTTCAGTCCTTACTTCTAAATATGCTCTTAATTAGAATCACCGGGGTTCCTGCATCGGAGGAACCGCTGACTAGATCAGCTAAACTGGCCAAAATATCTGTCATCCTCCTGGGTGTGGTACCTTCCGTCTCCATGCTGCCGGCATCAAGATCGCGGTTCTTTGCTTCTTTGATGGCAGCCTCGATCTCTTGAACAGGCTTACCCTCAGCGTAGAGTCGATCCGCTAGCATTTTGTACTTGACACCACCGCGCACACAGTTATCCAGCCCAGGAGTAGCGCCGAAGGACGTTACCGGATCCGCCAATTCATAGATCCCCGTTCCCGGATCCTTATAGGCACCATCGCCATAAATGAGAACTTGCACCTTCCGCCGGGTTCTGCGGAGAATCTCATCCTGAACGTCTTGGGCAATTTGGTTGCCATCCCGGGGGGCTAGCTTCAGTTTACCCTTACTGGACATATTGCTGCCCAAAAGCCCCCATTGGCTGGCGACAGGCCCATTGCTACAAAGATCCTGCAAAGTAATGCAGTTAGCAAACGTTCCCTTGATTTTAGCCTTCGTTTGCTCTCGAGTCCGAATGTCCGCAGCGATAACCCCATCGGGCTCTTCAGACAAGATTGCCATAGGATCGTTGCCGTACATGATCACTGGCTGAGCTCCTGCTTCTCTAATGACATCGGCGTAGTAGCCACCATAATCTATCTTGGTAACCGGATGAAGCAACATATCCTTTGGCAGGTCTGCGTGGTAAAGTACACCTTCAGATTTGCCCTGGGCCTCGACATATGCTGGGTCAATTACCTGGTTTCCCACCTCGTCATAGGGATAGGAAAGCTGCACTATCACCCGCCCCTGGGGAACCGCCTGGCTAAGACCCTCCAAAGCGACACTAAATCGGTTGCGACTAGCTATGGGAAATACAACACCCAATGTGGAAGTCGGCTTCAGATCAAGCTTAGTTGCAACTTCCTTGGCTACTTCATCGGTGGTAACGAAATTCTCCTGTACTCGAGCAACGACTGATTCGGTGATACAAATAACATCACCATCATCTAAAAGTCCGTCCCGAGCCAGATCCTCGGCTCGGCTGGCGACTTCTCCAATGAGATCACTTCCCGGCAAAAAAACGCCCATCTTCAAGCCAAAGGCAGCGGAACCAACGTAATCAGGTAGTGTTCTCATCATATCCAAGCCTCCAGTTTCCCCTAAGCCTACGTGAATTTGATCCAGAATGTTATGTTCTTTACCCCATACAGATATTCCTCTTTTCTAGCTACTGGACCTTAACTGTTAGTCTTCCCGCCATTCTAGGCGATGAACAGCCAGCCACAATGTGGCAATCGCCCAGATAGATAGGATGAAAAGGAAAAACCAGGCAGCTCCAGCATTGCCAGCTAGGCCCATCCTAAGGCATCGGCGGCATATGTGCTTGGCAAGATCCCAGCCGATACCCTCAAAGGCAACGGCAATCAGTCCATGGATGACCAAGTTATTGATCATATTTTGGCATAGGTTGTACAAAGGGGAGCGTTATTCCAAAACAAGCCAGGCAGGGGGTCGCCAGTTCTGTGGATTCGTATAGTAGCTGGCGACCACACCGGTCTATAGGTATTATACCCTGCGGAGGTTTTCCGGGTAGAACCTCACTTCCCTGGCAGGTACTCTAGTTATTCTATAGCGAAACGACCGCCTCTTTTTCAAGTGACTCCATGATCGCTAACGCCAACCGAACAGCTTCCAGCGATTCTTCTGGGGAAATAATCAAATCCGTCCCGTTCAAAATGCCATCGACAAATGCGCGAACTTCTTCCCGAAGGGCGCCTTGAACCCCTCCACGGACATCCGGCCAATGCATAACATCCGGCCACTGATAGCCATCCTTGCCGCATATCGATAGACCTTGGTCTGCGCAATCCACGGCAACAGTCCCGTCAGTACCAATAATCTCCATCTTGGCATCAATATGAGTTGGAAACTCCTTGGGCAGTGCCCAGTTATATTGCATACAACCGATTGATCCGTCCTCGAATTTCAATGTAGCAAATATGGCATCTTCGATCCCAAGTTCCTTGAGCGCAATTGACGCTCTTTCCGCATATACACGGACTACTTTCTTCTTCATGACCCAAAGTATTAGGTCAATATCGTGCACGGCGACATGCAGCGTTAGAATGCCATCACTGCCATATCTGGCAGGGCCATCGGTCTTAGGACTGTTGCGCCGCGTATATATGGATACCGGAGTGCCAATCCCGCCACTCTCTACGTAGCTTTGCAGCTGAGCATACTTAGGGTCGACTCTAAGCAAGTGACCAACAGTAAGCCGCACCCCGTTTTCCTTGGCCGCTTCGACTATGCGAGTTGCGTCATCGAGATTAGTCGCAATCGGTTTCTCAAGCAGAATATGTTTTCCGGCTTCACAGGCCGCGACCGTCGGCTCAAGGTGATTATCATCTGAAACGCAAATACTTACTGCATCCACGTTCTTATGGCCCAATAACTCTTCCATACTCTTGAAAGCATTGACTCCTAGAGAAGACGCTACCTTAGCTGCGCTTTCCCTTCTCTGATCATATACGCCGATGAGTTCAGCATTGGGCAAATCCTGGTAGATCTTCGCATGCATTTCTCCCATAAATCCTGTACCTATAACTGCGACACCTAGCTTTTCCATTACGGACCCCTCCAAAGACCCCAGCATAATTTTCTAGCAACCGCTTCCGCGGTTCGGCACTATCTTCTAAACTTCGACACTCTTTTCCTGCCACAAATTAGCAATCACCTTTGAATCTGCTCGCCAAGCCTTCGCCTGCGAATCAATATGGTTGAGGTTCAACGCATTCCAGCCCCACTCATTGCCTTTTCATGAAGCCAAACCTGTATGTTACCCTGCTCTCTACCTCGGCTAGCAGGGTATACTCCCTGCCCGTTGCATGATTCACTCCTTTTACTTAAGCGCAAGCACAAGCGTCCCTATTCCAACAAGAGCAATCCCAAGCCAGTCTTTCGGGCTAGGTCGTTCGCCCAGAAACAGTACCGCGAAGATAGCCACCAAAACGACACTCAGCTTATCGATTGGCGCAACCTTCGATGCTGGCCCCATCTGCAATGCTCTGAAATAGCAGACCCAGGAGCCAAAGGTTGCTAAGCCAGAGAGGATGAGAAAGGTGAGTGTCTTTCGAGGCAGTGAAAGTGGGTTAGTCCACTTGCCAGTTGCAGACACGAATGCACCGAGCACGATGATGATCACGAAAGTGCGAACTAGTGTCGCTAGATCCGAATCGACGCCCTCGATACCCACCTTTGCCAGAATCGAGGTGAGTGCCGCAAACACTGCTGATAGAAGTGCCCAAATCAGCCAATCTGATGTTGATGCCATAGTCATCACCCCTGACAGATTAGTCTCTTGCCTATTTCCATTCTCGTCAGAAAGGGCACTTCCTCTATATGTCGCCTAGCTTTCTGCCCCAATCAGGTACCTTGGGGTCCTAGTTCGCTGGATACATGAAAAGACAGGCCAACTGGGCCCCTCTGCCTTCTGAGTATTTGAGTTCTTGGCTTTTTCTTATTGGTAGAGTTTCCCCGCCAATTCATCTAGCGGCTGGGACAGAGCCTCCAAACCCCTGACCATGTCCTTTAGAACGGCCAAAACGACTGGATGAGTAGCCTTCGCTCTCTCTGCCCTCTCGATGGTAGAAGCTAATCTAGCCAGCCAAAGGATTATGGCGAAAACCGTAGAAATCTAAAGTGAACTAAAGAGAGTAATTCGCGAAGGAGACGAGCCATCATGACCAGCCTATACGCCAATCCTAAATACTATGAGATAGCCTTTTCCTATCGGGACATACCCCAAGAAGTGCAAGTCATGACTGAACTCATCTGCCGTTACTCTCTCATCCAGGCAAAAAGGGTGCTGGAGTTTGGTTGTGGCAACAGCCCCCACATGGAGGAGCTGCTGAGGCTGGGGTATACGTATGTAGGTATTGACCTAAGCCCCGAGATGCTGGAGTACTCCCGGCAGAAAGCAGAAATGTTTGACTGCCACATAGAGCTTCACCAGCAGAACATGGTGGATTTTTCTTTAGATACGCCCGTAGATTTCGCCTATACTATGCTAGGCTCCCTTTATGTGCAAAGCACTGAAGAGCTTGTTTCACATTTTGCTTCGGTGAGCAAAGCCCTCAACCCCGGAGGCCTGTATCTCTTGGATTGGTGCGTCGATTTTACCTGGCTGGGAGATACCGATGATTCCTGGGTGGTGGAGCAAGATGGCATTGTTACCTATGTACAGCACTCCACCAGGCTCATCAACTTCCTGGAGCAAACCTTTGAAGAGACTATTGATCTAGCCGTTGATGATCACGGAACAACCCACCGTCTCCGACAAACCAGCATCAGAAGGGCCATTTATCCCCAGGAGTTCTTCCTAGTCACCGGTGAGGCCGGCTTTGAGTATATCGGTGGGTGGAACAACTGGAACCTACACGAGCCACTCCAAGGTACGGAAGAACTAGTGGAAAGGCCTATCATGGTCTTGCGTAGGGCGTGATGCTCAACTCACCTGCTCGAGCCCTTATCATACTTCGCTAAGACAGCACGGATGGCATTGTTCATCTCTGCAATGGAATCATCTTTCTCCGCTGTCAGGGTCTGCATTTCCGATACCAGTCTTGACGCATCTTTAGATCCAAGTTTCAGGGCCACATCCACGACTTGCCTAAGACCAGATTTAAGGTCCAGTATATCCCTGGCAAGCTTCTGTACTTCTTCGTCCGATATGATTGACCCCTCTAACTTTAGGTTATCCATGCCGCTATCTTCGAACCCAAGCATGTACTTCCTCTCAGGAACCATCACTGTGCTGGAGCGTTTCGATGCCCATCTTTTCGCATAAGCAGGAATTATCTGTTATTTGCTGAATTCTATTGTCAGCATGAACTCTACCCATGTGGGAGGGATAACGGTGCACAAAGAGGTGCTGCTATCTATGGCCGATATTACCAAAGTCTTTCCCGGAGTAAAGGCCCTAGATGAGGTCAGCTTAGAGGTGAGCCCCGGTGAAGTCCATGCCATAGTGGGGGAAAACGGGGCCGGGAAGTCTACCCTGGTGAACATCGTGTCCGGTGTGCTTCAACCTGATGGCGGCGAGATGTACTTCGATGGCAAGGCCTTTGCTCCTTGGAATCCTCGGGAAGCGCAAGAGCTCGGGATTGGCTTTGTCCATCAAGAAACCGCCCTCTGCCCCCACCTATCCGTAGCTGAAAACGTGTTTTTGGGCCGTATGCCTCAGAGAGTACGCGCCTTGGTAGATTTCAAAGAGGCAAAAGCCGAAACCATAAGGCTTTTGGGAAGATTCGCCACACAGATTAATCCCATGGATAAGGTGCAGGATCTAAGTATGGCTAACCAGCAGGTTGTAGAGATTGTCAAAGCTTTGTCCCTCGACTGTCGGCTTCTCATACTCGATGAACCTACTTCCTCCCTGACTGAGATAGAAACGGAGAATCTCTTTCAGCTTATCCAGGAGCTCAAGCAAAGGGGCATCAGCATTCTCTATATAAGCCACCGCCTAAAGGAGGTCTTCCGAGTCTGTGATCGGGTAACCATCCTAAGAGATGGGCGCTACGTAAAAACCCTAGCGATAAAAGACACAACCGAAGATGAGGTAATCCGCAACATGGTGGGCAGGAGCATCAGCACTTTCTATCCTGAAAAGGCGGGCCAAGGAGAAGAGGAGATCCTACGGGTGGAAGGGTTAACTAAGGAAAGGATCTTTCGAAACGTCTCGTTTTCCGTGAAAAAGGGCGAAATCCTGGGGTTCGCCGGGCTTGTTGGTGCCGGCCGTTCGGAAGTAGCCAGAGCAATATGCGGCATCGATGGGTTTGATACAGGACAGGTATACCTTAGTCAAGAGTCGGTACGCTTCGAGAGTTTCCACGATGCTATTTCCGCCAGGCTCGCCTATCTCACTGAAGATCGAAAAGTGGAAGGGCTATTTCTCAACATGGCCATCCAACCTAATATTTCCGTCACCTCCCTAGAGAATATCACCCGGCATCGGCTAGTTCACCGCCAAAAGGAAACCGAAATCGCCAAACGATATGTTGACATGCTGCGGGTAAAGGCATCTAGTCTTTTGCAGAAAGTCGTGAATTTAAGTGGAGGCAACCAACAGAAAGTCATGGTCGCCAAATGGCTGGCCATTGATCCCGTGGTTCTCTTTATGGATGAACCCACCCGGGGAATTGATGTGGGAGCAAAAGCCGAGATCCACCATCTCATGAGGCAGCTAGTGAATCGAGGAGTCGGTATTGTGCTCATCTCCTCGGAGCTGCCAGAGATTATTGGGATGTGCGATCGAGTCATCGTCATGAACGAGGGCCTAATAGCTGGCGAACTCATGGATAGCGATATTACCGAGGACAACATCATGCGCCTAGCAGCGACACAAAGAGAGAGAATTGCTTGAGTAAAGGGGGGATGTGGCAGTGAATATGGGTTCAGGCGGACAGGTTACCGGGCAAGGGGTCCAAGAAATCCACCGAACTAGTCTATTAACCAGGGCCCTTGGGGTTAGAGAGTTTACACTGTTTATCATTATTATCGGTTTTTCGCTGATTTTGAGTCTTCTCACCCCTCATTTTCTAACAAAAGCCAACATAACTACTACTGCCATTGGCCTAGCTGCAGATGGGATTATCGCGGCGGGTATGACTGTAGCTTTAGTCCTTGGAGGCTTTGATCTATCGGTAGGAGCGGTAATGGCACTAAGCGGAGTTGTGGCCGGGTCTTTGTACCTTAGTGGTACCAACATCTGGCTAGCGGCCTTGGTGGCCCTAGGGGTTGGGATGCTCTGCGGCCTTGTGAATGGCTACTTCATCGGCCATGTAGGCCTAAATCCCTTTATTACTACTTTGGGCATGATGAGCATCGCCCGGGGTAGCTCCTATGTCTTGACCAAGGGCTCACCCTTGTCTTTAGCAGGCATATCCAAGGGTTTCAAGTTCTTAGGTGGCGGCAGGATCTTTGGATTCCCGGTTATGGTATTGATCTATCTTGTCATTGTACTAGTCATGGATTTTGCCATGCGCCGATCCGCCGCCATGCGGCAAGTCTTCTACGTCGGCAGCAATGAAAAGGCTGCCGCGCTCTCTGGAATCGATGTGTCTAGGGTCAAGACGGGAGTGTTTTTCCTGACAGGTACTCTGGCAGCCATAACTGGCATATTGACCCTATCAAGGTTTACCGTCGCAGCACCAAACGCCGGCATGTCAGCGGAAATGCGAGCCATTGCGGCCTCCGTCATCGGCGGTGCCAGCCTGAGGGGCGGCGAAGGGACAATACTCGGTTCGGTGCTCGGTGTTATTCTCTTAGCTTTGGTAAATAACGCTCTGATCCTACTCAATGTATCAGTATATTGGCAGGATCTCCTTACCGGCATTATCTTAATTAGTGCCGTGCTGCTGGACTTTCTCAGTCACCGCTCTACATACCTGACCAAGTAGCTGCCTTCATTGTGGAAGATCAATACATAGCCAAGGCTACCACCAAATGAAGCATCTGTCTGGTTAGCATTACTAATGGAGGAGGTGAAAATCTATCACTGTTCTTTGCCCATCAGTCTTTGGTTAGGAGGAGCAACCTAGATGAGGAGGATTAGGATGACGAAACGGTTTTCCGTGGTGATAGTCCTGCTCTTGGCGCTAGTTGTTACCACCTCGGCTCTAGCCGCCAATGGGCCCTTTGTTGGTGACTCCAAAGAAGAATACTATATGGTTACCTTCGTGTCCGGTATCGAGTACTGGAAGGGCTGCTTTGCGGGGATGGAAGATGCCGCAAAGCTTCTAGGGGTGAAGGCAATCTATACAGGTGCGCCCCAGGCCGATGTGAACCAACAGGTTACCGTACTGGAACAAGTCATAGCCAAACAGCCAGCGGGGATAGCAGTAACCTGCAGCAATCCCGACGGGTTAAGGGCCCCCATCGATTTAGCAATTGAAGCTGGGATCCCCGTAGTTACCTTTGATGCCGATTCACCCTTAAGTAAGCGGTACTGCTATCTAGGAACAGGCAACTACAATGCCGGTGCCATGGCTGCCCGTTATCTTGCCGGCCTTATTGGAGGCAAAGGCGAAGTAGCCATCTCCACAGTAACAGGCCAGCTAAATCATGAGGAGAGAAAGGCTGGCTTCATTGAGACACTCGCTAGGGAATACCCCGATGTCAAAGTAGTCGCCACCGGCAATGACAACAACGACCAGACCATAGCAGCTACTTTAGTAGCCGGTTTCCTACAGGCACACCCTAACCTAAGCGGCATCTTCTGTACAGATGCCTTAGGGGGAGTCGGTGCCGCGACCTCGGTCCGGGAAGCCGACAAAGTCGGCAAGGTGAGGATCGTCAGCTTCGATACCGACCAAGGCACACTCGATCTCATCAAGGAAGGCATCATCGATGCCTCCATCGCCCAAGGTACCTGGAACATGGGATACTGGTCCATGCTCATGCTCTACAGTGTGAGACATGATCTAGTGAAACCTGTAGAAGGCTGGCAGACTAAGGGTATTAACCCCTTGCCAGGGGTAGTAGATACCGGGACTAACGTAGTCACGAAGGAGAATGTAGAAGCGTTTTATGTGAAGTAGACCATGTCATACTGCTGCTTGCTTGGGCTGCCCAGAATCGGGTGGCCCTTTCTCACGGGTAAGAAACCCAGCTTCCCAAGGTATCTCAAGCATTTCCCCGGTCGATGTGGTGACTACCATGGGATACAGCGTAGATTGTCCTTGGCTACTGCCAGGCATAGGGACAACTGACGGCTTGCTGACCTAAATGAACCCTAGCTCCGTTGCCACTGATCACTCTACGCTGCATCCGCAACGCAGTAGTTTACGCTCCCAGTCAGCACTCCCACTCACTGCTTTATACCCGACAAAGCCATGCCCTGGATGAACTGTTTCTGAAGGACAAGGAAAACTAGAAGAACAGGGGCAGTTGCGGCCAAGGACACCGCCATAAGATGTGGATAGTTGGTTGAGTAAGTGCTTTCAAATGAGGCAATACCCAAGGGAAGCGTCATCATCTCTTCTTGAGTAATGACCAGTAATGGCCAGAGGAAGTTGTTCCAGTTATGCATGAAGATAAATATAACCAAAGCCGATATGGCCGGCTTTACTAAAGGAATGACTATCTGGCGAAAAATGCGAAACTCTCCACAACCATCGATGCGGGCAGCCTCCATAAGCTCACTGGGAATAGTCTGGAAATACTGGCGCATCAAAAAGATCCCAAAGGCGCTGGTAGCCGAGGGTATGATGAGGCCTGCATAAGAATTTAGCCATCCCAAAGATTTCACCAAAACAAAAAGAGGTATCACTATGACTTGTATAGGCACCATTAAGGTGGCCAAGACCGCTAGAAAAAGTGCATCCCTGCCAATATAGTTGAACTTGGCAAAACTGTACCCGGCCATGGTGCAAGTGATCACATTCAAGAATGTTATACTGGTAGAAACTATGGTGCTGTTGAGGAAGTAGCGGGCGATAGGCCGCTGCTTGAAAGGCACGACATAATTTTCCCACACGAAAGGATCTGGAATCCACTGCATGGGAATGGAAAACACCTGATGATTCTGCTTAAGTGACGTAGAAATAGCATAGAAGAAAGGCAAAGCGATAATAAGGGCACCAATGCCCAATAGAACATAAAATAGCACGTTTGCTACCCGATCTTTCATGACTGCACCACCCGCTAGTAATCGTTAATCCCAAGCCAACGGCGTTGACCGAA
>JAAYRF010000202.1 GCA_012518905.1 Bacillota bacterium
TACGGTATTCATCAGATATTCACCGGCGTTAGTTTTATCCTCAAGGCTGGTGAGAAGGTTGCTTTGGTGGGGCCAAACGGTATAGGCAAATCCACGGTACTTAAGATCCTAGCTAATATGGAAGAGCCTGACGAAGGCAGAGTTGTGCGTTCGCAGGAGCCACTTCTTTGCCACTATGTCCCCCAGATGCCGACGTTTCCGGATTCTACGGTGTGGGGTGTTCTGCTTCGAGAAAAGAAGCGGTTGGGGCTCTTGGCCCGGGGTACGCCAGAAGAGGCCATTAAGCGTTTCGGGCTTGGAGGCGCTGAGGCGCATCTTGCATCGGAGCATCTTAGTGGTGGGCAGAAGACCAGGCTGGCCTTGGCTGTTGCTTGGCTATCCCAGCCCGACCTACTTCTCCTGGATGAACCTACCAACCACCTGGATATGGCAGCTTTGGAGTGGTTGGAGGAATATGTGCGAAGTTATCCAGGTAGTGTTCTGGTGGTATCCCACGATCGAGTCTTTCTAGACCGTATAGTATCGCGGGTGCTGGAGCTAGGCAAGGACGGTATTACCGAGTATCTGGGGGACTATACAGAATACCAAAAGTCAAAAATTGAGGCTTTTGCCCAGGCGATGAATCAGTACCAAGCAGAACAGAAGCGCATAAAAAAACTAGAGGCAGCTATAGACCAACAGATGCGGCGTTTTGAACAGAGCCATCGGACTGCCGGCCAACATGATTTCTACCGGAGTAAGGCTAAGAAGATAGCGAAGGCGGCTAAGGCCCACATGACTCGGCTAGAAGCTATGAAGGCATCTAGCAGTGCTAAGCCGCAGATCGAAAAGGGCATAGCTTTAGGTGGGTTCGGTAGCACGGAAAGTGGGAGGCGTCTAGTGATCGCTGAGAACCTGGCCAAATCCTACGGGAAGACCCTTTTCACCCATGGGAATTTCTCTGTACTAAAGGGCGATAAAATCGCATTGGTTGGTTCCAACGGAGCTGGCAAGACCACTATACTAAAAATGGTCCTGGGAAGAGAAGCACCCAGCAACGGCAGCCTATGGGTGTCTCCTAGCGCTTCAGTAGGGTATCTGGATCAAGAGATAGATGAGCTAGGTACCGATAGGACTGTCCTAAATGAAGTCTTACAGGTTCTTCCTCGAAAGACCAGTGATGAGATCACCAGAGCCAGGACCTTATTGGCTCGTTTGCTCTTTGGTGCGGAGGACTTGGAGAAATCCATTGGAGTGCTTAGTGTGGGCGAGAGAAAGCGGGTAGCCTTGGCCAAGTTGCTGCTTTCAAGCTACAACCTACTGCTTTTAGATGAGCCCGCAGACCACCTAGACCTGCCTTCCCGTGAGCAACTAGAGGAAGCTTTGCTTGCATATGATGGCACCTTTGTGCTTGTCTCCCATGATCGATATCTATTGCGCAAAGTATGCAACAAAGTCATAGCCATAGGTGACGGGCGCATACGGACCTATCCCGGCGGTTTTGCAAATTATGAAGCTAGAAAAGCAAGTTGTCGCTTGCCCAAAGAGGGTGCGGCTCAAGAGGATCTCTCCTCGGAGAAGCGCTTGCTCCTAGAGATAAGACTAGCGCAGCTAAGTGCCGATTTGGCGATTGTACCCAAAGAGGACCCACGCTATGAAGAGGCTGAGAAGGAGTTTTTGGCCATAGCCCGAATACTCCGCTCCTAGAAGGTACTAACTGTAGGCTAAATCTAGGTAGCACAAAAAGGCAGGAAACCCTCCGTAGTGGGGTGAATATGCAACATATGAAGCAAGTTTCGTAAATACTAGGAGAGGTGAGGCAATGCTAAAGGTAGGGTTGGTTGGTATCGGCTTTATGGGCCGGGGTCATCTAGACAATTACCTGCGTTTGGAGGAAGAAGGCTTTCCAGTCAAGCTCACAGCTATCTGTGATATCGATCCTGACAAGTTCAAGAATATCTTCGTCAAGGGTAATATTGATGTAGGAACAGGCACTTATGACTTCAGTAAGTACAATCTCTATACCGATTTCGATGAGATGCTGGCCAAGGAAGAACTGGATTATGTAGATATTGCACTGCCAACTTATTTGCATGCAGAGGCCTCTGTAAAGGCACTAGACAAGGGGTTGCACGTCTTGTGTGAGAAGCCTATGGCATTGACCTCCGCCGAGTGCCAGCAGATGATCGATGCTGCCAAGAGAAACGGCAAGAAGCTCATGATTGGCCAATGCCTACGATTTTGGCCAGCCTATGAATATCTTAAGGAGACCGTGGACTCCAACCGCTTTGGCAAGGTTGTGTCTGCATACTTCTTCCGTGGCGGAGCGCCGCCCCGCTGGTCATATCAGAATTGGCTCTTGACTAAGGAGAAGAGTGGCGGTTGCCTACTGGATCAGCATATTCATGATGTAGATACGATCAACTGGCTGTTTGGCAAACCCGAAAAGGTGTCAACCATTGCCCGCAACATCATACCCGGTAGTGGTTATGATGCCGTTTCCACAAATTACCTGTACGAAGACGGTAAGGTCGTTAACGCCCAAGATGACTGGACCTTGGAGGGTGACTTTGGATTTGACATGGTCTTTCGGGTAAACTTTGAGAAAGGCAATCTGGTTTTCGAAAAGGGTGTTCTCACGGAGAATCCCAAAGATGGCAAAGGCTTCACTCCAGAGCTCTCACCGGATATGGGGTACTATCGGGAGATCAAGTACTTTGCTAATGCAATCATCAACGGGACACCTATTACTATAGCTACTCCTGAAAGCACCAGAGAGACCATTAAGATAGCAGAGGCGGAGCTGCAATCAGCGGATAACAAGGGTGCCTTGGTTGCTGTAAAATAGATCTGTGCTGAAGATAAGCAGCGTGCCGGAAGCAGATAGATGGCCGGGTCTAGCAAGCATAATTGCTTACTAGACCCGGCCTTTCTGTTCATCTGCATGGCTCCTAGGCTTGAGCATCCATCGCAGCAGGTACTGGCCAACCTAGCGAGGTATGCAGAGTCGCTGACCGATCTGCAAGGCGTTGGGGTTGACATTAGGGTTGGCCCGCCTGATGGCCTCTACAGTAGTGCCGAAGCGCTGTGCTAGTGCAAAGAAGGTATCCCCTGCTCGTATGGTATATGCGAAGGTATTGGGAGGACACACGCCGGGCGCGGGGCCAGGGGCGGCTCCCGTAGGTATGCAGATGAGCTGCCCAATGGAGAGCCGATTTGGATCCACTGCTGGATTCGCAGCTCTCAGGGCGTCTAAAGACACCCCCTGGGTACGGGCAATAGCGAATAGGGTATCTCCGCTCCGAACTGTGTAAACTCGGCCCGGACATGTAGGTGTGGGAAAAACCGCGCTGGGTACACAAATGATCTGTCCAATCCGCAATGCATTGGGATTTACACCTGGATTAGCTGCCTCTATGGCTGCCGCCGTTGTGTTGAAGCTTCTGGCAATGCTAAAGTAGGTATCTCCTGGGCTGATAAAATATCTTGCTGATCCCGGTGGGCAGGATATGCTCACGGTATCACCTCCTGGATTTGCTACACCAATGCTACACAGTATTCAATTCCTACGATGAATGCCACTTTCTTTGCTTTTCTGGCAGGACTTGCCCATGGCCACCTCGCTTCAGTTTGGCCAAGGCATGTTCTAATCGGCGGATCACCTTAATAATCTGAATTAGCGATCTAGATAGGGAGGAGATCAAGTGGTTTCCGGCAGCGATCGCCTTCATAGGTACGACGATCTAATTAAGCAATACGCCGAAGAGCAGGGACTAGATTGGCAGTTGATCAAAAGGCAGATGTTGGCTGAGTCTGGCGGGGATCCTCACGCTATATCAGTTAGTGGAGCAAGGGGGCTTATGCAGTTCATGCCAAGAGCATGGAGGGAATGGGGGCAAGGTGATCCCCATGATCCGGAAGCCAGCATCAAAGCCGGTGCCGCATATATGGCTTTCTTAGTAAGCAAATTCGAGGAAATACCAGATCCCAAAGAGCGCACCAAGTTTGCTTTGGCTGCTTATAACGCAGGACGTGCCAATATCAACCGGTGCTTGGAGTACGCTCGGCAGGCCACTGGGGCTGCCGGGAGCTATCAGGATTGGGTGGATGCTGGCAAGCCTGCTGGCTCTTGGCAGAAGTGGCAGATAGCCAGCCTGTTTTTGAGTATGGTGACTGGCAAGTATGCGGATATTACAATTCGCTATGTGCAGCAGATTGTGGGGGAGGAATGAAGGTGAGTATTCCTAAGGCACTTTGGGCGATTGTTTGTCATTTATTTCTTACTGACGCCGGTAGAGCCTTTTTGACCAGCGACTTTATGTCCAATGTATACTTTTTGGCCGTAGTGATATTGCTTGGTGTTGCTTGGCGTCGCTGGGCTTGGCTAAGGCAGTTGACAGATCTGTATCGGGAGCATTATTATTGGATCGAAGAGAATGTCCAGTTACCTGGGAACCTGAAGCTGGGGAGATATATGGAAAAGCTGAACGAGGCTATCGTTGAACTTCGGGGTTCACCTATGACTGACCATGAGATCAAGATGGCGAAGCTCACCGCTGATGGTTTGGCAGCCAAAGATCATATGTCAGGGTTCTACAGATAGTAGATTGCGGGTAATTTCCCACCCACAAGGGGTTGACACACTCTGAGTGATTTGGTATCATAAATGTCGTCGGTGCTGGAAAGCACATGACATCGGGCCCCCATCGTCTAGCGGCCAAGGACACCGCCCTTTCACGGCGAAGGCACCGGTTCAAATCCGGTTGGGGGTACCAATGTGGGGATGTAGCTCAGCTGGGAGAGCGCTTGAATGGCATTCAAGAGGCCAGGGGTTCGATTCCCCTCATCTCCACCACCATTATCGGCGCGGGGTGGAGCAGTCTGGTAGCTCGTCGGGCTCATAACCCGGAGGTTGTCGGTTCGAATCCGGCCCCCGCAACCAATTTTGGCGGCGTAGCTCAGTTGGTCAGAGCGCACGGCTCATACCCGTGTTGTCACTGGTTCAAATCCAGTCGCCGCTACCACGTGCCCCACTAGCTCAGTCGGCTAGAGCACCTGACTCTTAATCAGGGCGTCCGGGGTTCGAATCCCCGGTGGGGTACCA
>JAAYRF010000024.1 GCA_012518905.1 Bacillota bacterium
AGCGGTTTGGCACAACTGTGCAGGCTATTATCGCAGCCAACCCTGGTATCGATCCCACGAGACTAGTACCGGGGCAGAGGATCTGTATCCCAGTGCCGACACCGCCAGTATGTCCGGGCTTCTTCTACACGGTTCAGGTGGGGGACACGTTGTTTGAGCTCGCCCAACGGTTTGGCACAACAGTCGAGGCTATTATCGCAGCCAATCCCGGCATCGATCCCACGAGACTAATACCGGGGCAGAGGATCTGTATCCCAGTGCCGTCGCCGCCTATTAGACGGTGTATCGTGATGATGCCTACAGATCTGGCTCCCAACGCTGATGGAGTGCTTTTCCTAGACCAGACCGATAACGTAGCTCTTGGCGCAGCATCAAATATACCAGATCCTACAGTATTCAACCAGGAAGTCTACAAGTTATGGCTAAGGGAGGGTACCACTGAGAACTGGGTAGTTACTACCATGTTCAGATCCCCGCAGGATGTTTGGGTAGGGCGCTTAGTTCCTGCTCAGTCCCTAGCGAGCTTTAGCGCAGCCGTTGTTTCGGCGGAACAGGCAGCTAACATGCAGCGGCCGGTTGGTAGTCGAGTGCTAACAGCTACCATATCTCACTAGTTCGGATCGTAATAGACCCAGGCAGGTCATACCCAAAGTGGGTATGGCCTGCTCATTTTGTTAGGGAATATGTGGGTCAAATCTAGAGCTCGTTAGCGAAGTAGGCCCTAGACAGTATCTCATACCAGCAGGATTTCCAAGTTGGTGGGACGAAAGTCAGATCAGAGTAAAGACTTGATATTTTGGAGGGATTCAGATTGGAGAGACCAGTTGTCTTGGAAAGCCATGGACAGCAAATGGTAGGGATGCTGCATTTACCTCAGGGAAAAGGACCGTTTCCTGCTGTTGCGATTTACCACGGTTTTACTGGTACCAAGGTGGAACCCCATCGGCTCTTTGTGAAGATGGCCCGAGCGTTGATGGCTGCAGGAATCGCTGCTGTGCGATTTGATTTTCGAGGATCTGGTGATAGCGAAGGCGACTTCGCCGATATGACTGTAAGTGGAGAAATTGCTGATGCCATCAGGGTCCTGGATTTTCTAGAGGAGCACGAAGCGGTAGATGCTCAGAGACTGGGAGTATTAGGTCTGAGTATGGGTGGCGCTGTGGCTGCATCTGTAGCTGGCAAGGATACAAGAGTCAAATCTCTAGCCCTATGGGCCGCCGTGGCCAAGTTTGATGTCTTTGAAACAGAAGAGGAGCTTCTGGCTCAAGCAAGAAAGCAAGGCTGGGTGGATCTTAACGGGAATATGTTGAAATACAGTTTCTATGAGGATGCCCGGCAGCAAAAACCTCTAGATTGGGCTCGGCGATTTAGCGGGACAGCTCTCATCGTTCATGGTGATGCCGATCCTACGGTGCCCGTCGCCCACGCAGACCTATACTACGATGCTTTAGCGGGTACAAAGGAGAAGTTCATTGTTCCTGGAGCCGATCACACCTTCAACAGCCAGAAATGGGAGACCGCTGTCATTGAAAAGACAGCGGCGTGGTTTGGAGACACTCTATAACATCATGCTCAATGCAGCTGAAAATACTCGGCTGTTCATCCTCGCCCATCTTCCCAGGGCGAGGTTTTTGCCTGTGTTTCGCTATGATGAAGAGCAGAGTTGCACCCTCTTAAGTGTTCCTGGCCCCCTTGGTGTGATAGGCAATAAGCCAGAAAAGGAGTATCTGGGTACACAGCTGTAAAGCTAAAGCTAAGGCGAAAGGCAACTTAGGGTTGACTGAGTAGAGTGCTCCTGCCACGGGGCCTGCTGGTATAGTGGCTATTAGCGTTAATACCGCTATTAATGAGTTGATTTTTGCTCGGGCCCGATCAGGAATGGCATTGGCCAAACTAGCCTGGCGGATGGGATCTAAAATGGCGGCCCCCAAACCGTTGCATGCCGCAAACGCCAGTGGCAAGAGCATGGAACCGGGTGGTGCCGCAAGAAGTGCCAGAGAGCCTAAGGTAAAGCAAAACGCACCCAGTTGCAGACCCCTGTGTGTCTGCTTGGGGCCGATATGGGGTACTATCAGTAAGAGCGCCACGATCATGGCACCGGAAGTTGCAGCCGGTATGACGGCTATGGTTGCAGGCAACAGACCCAGTCCTGTGGTATCAGTCATGTAGAGGGCCCCATAGGTATTGCGGATGACGGCGGTGAACATGGCTATGGCTTGTACCAGAAAGAGAACCAAGATGACAGGCGAATCTTTGATTAAACGAAAGGAAGTAGAAAACTCTCCCATCACGTCGAGTGGGGAAGCCTTAATCGTGGCTCCCACCATGTCTTCCCCCATGGAGCTTTCCTTTACGCCCTTTTGCCGAATGGTGAGGGCTGATATTATGATGAAAAGCCCCGTAAGGTATATAGCTCTGCCACCGGTGATTGTGCCCCAGCGTTGTACCATGAGGCCGCCAATGGGGACTAGTAGGCCGGATCCAACGAACATCATCTGCACGATGGCATAGATGGATTGCCGATCTTTGGGGTGAGTATCTTCTACTAAGAGACAACCCCAGGCTGGAATGGCTGCATGGTAAATACCGTTGATGGCTGCGGCGATGATGAAATAGTAGGTATTTTGAGCAGTGAGCCAGATGATACTAGGGATTACCCAACCAAAGGTATCGGCTAGTTGCATAGTTCGCTTTCGGCCCCAGCGATCAGATAGGTGCCCCCCCATGAGAGCCGAAAGTACTTGTACTGTAAGGCCAATAGCAGTTATGAGCCCGACCTGAGTCTTGCTGACTCCCAGGGCGACCATATACAAAGGACCATATAGATTGTACCAGGATATGGCGGTACCCCAGAAGGGCTCAGATATGATCAAGGCTCTGGCATTGGGGCCAGGGGCGCGAAGCATGGTCTTGAGGCTTTCAGTCTGTCTGGTTGCCAGATTACGAAGTAAAAAGGTCGCTTTTCGGCTCTTACCGCGCGTGTGCTGGGTTTTCAAGTCAGTTTGCCTCCCGACAGTAGCCCAGTTTCGGGGCAGGGCTTAGCTACCTCCTAATCTACCCCTATGCGTAGGCTAAAGTCAAGGGAACTACGCATAATTGACAGACGAACCCATGAAGTATGGAGCATGTTGTGATGAAAAAGAGGAGTTGGTACCATGGCTAGACCACTAAAACCCCGCCGGGTGGAAATGATGCCGGAAGTCACCGCATTCAAACCGGCAGGTGTCCCTATGCGGGAGCTAGAGGAAGTGGTGCTTTCCGTTGACGAGCTAGAGGCCCTACGGTTAAAAGATCTAGAAGGTCTTGAACAAGAGGACTGTGCACTGCGCATGAATATCTCCCGGCCAACCTTTCAGCGTGTCTTGACATCCAGTCGAGCTAAGGTGGCCGATGCGTTAGTCAATGGGAAATTACTGAGAGTCGCTGGAGGCAATTACCGCTTAGCGAGACGTACGTTTCGGTGCAGAATGTGTGCTCACGCATTCGAGCTTCCCTTTGGCACAGGGCAACGAGGGGCCGAAATGAAGTGTCCTCGGTGTGGTGAACCAACAGTTCAGCGCCTCGATTGAAGATAGGGGCCTTGTCAGTTGCTGGTTTTCAGATACGGGCCAGCAGGTTATTGACATATGCCCATAAGTAACCTATAATAGTAGTGAGCATATGACCATAACGGTGAGGAGGTGGAAAGATGCCACGTGGTGACTATACCGGGCCTTGGGGAAGAGGACCGATGACAGGCCGAGGAGCTGGCTACTGCGCTGGTTATCCGGTGCCAGGGTTTGCCAACCCCATTGGTGGGCGCGGATTTGGCCGTGCCTTTGGCAGGGGTTGGGGCCGCGGTATGGGCCGAGGCGGGAGCTATCAGCGGGGTTTCTATGGTGGGCCCACGATTGGATGGGCTTCTGCATATCCCAGGCCCGTAGGCTTTGACGAGGCTGATCCCCAAGCAGAGGCTGCTATGCTTAGGGAGACAGCCAACGTGCTGGAAGCGGAACTTAAGGAAGTTAAAAAGCGCTTAGCAGAATTAGAAAATGAAAAGTGCGAGGACTAAAGTGATAGTAATCGTTGCTCAGGCCCTACACCCGGGGACCGCTAACTAAGAGCGTTCTCCGGGTGTACGGACATTTTGCTGTTGCCCGAAGAGCTCCTTGCCCTTGCGAGCGAGGTTCATCCCCAGCTTACGGCAACGGTCAGCATCAAATCCTGCCGGTGCTCTATGGGATACGGCACCAAAATGGGTCGGTGGCCTCCCTGTCACGACGCCTCCCGAGTAGACCAGCATACCACGGATCAACATGCCCTGGATTAGGGCCATTTCCGCTAGCTCATAGCCACCGCCGCCTGGCCATGCGGCTGAGGCAAAAGGAGCTCCTAGCTTACCCTCCACCTTGACGGGCAGGGTATCCATACACCGTTTCATCTGCCAACTCATAGTTCCGTAATAGGTGGGCGATCCAAACAGAATAACTCGCGACTCTTCCAGGGTCTGGCGATCCAGCGTCTCCACAGGCATCAGATGGACTTCTACTCCACCCGCCTGGAGAGCGCCTTCTTTAATCAGCTCCGCCATTCTCTTGGTATTGCCGGTCTCCGAATGGTAGATAATGCTCATTTTTATCAATTTCTGAACCTCCTTGGTACCATCAATGGTATACTATCCATCAATAATATCTCATAGAGCTTAGGCCAGCGCAAATAGTAGCCTTAGCTATCGTCATTAGGCTTGCTTCCTTCATGGAAGTCTAGATATCCTGTTCATTGCACAAACAGGATACGACCTTAAGGTAGCTAGCTCATTGTGCGGCATTGGTATCGTTAGGGGTCAAGGATATCTGGCGGTTCTTACCTTCGATTCGCCTTAGGAGAGGCAGAGTAAAGAATCTGAGCATGAAAGAAAGGACAAAGACAATTTTCAACCCACTCAGCTCCAGGCCTAGGATACTTAGTCGGCTATCAATGAGCAGATCACCCACAAAGCCTCCGACTACCGGGCCCAGCCCTGCAAAAAGACCAGTTATTCCAAAAAAGAGCGCTAGATATGCTGGTCGTCCCACGTCAGGGCTATTCTCCAAAAGTAGTTGGTTAATCCCGATATTAGCACTGGCATTGAGTAACCCCGAGTAGATATTTAGAGCTACCAACACTATGGGCCAGTTGCTCTCGCTGGCTGCGAGCCAGAATAGGGCGGTGCCAACCAATAGGGTCATGGAGACTGAATAGACTCGTTTGCTGCCCCAGATATCTGCCCAAGGGCCCAGAAGATAAGAGCCGATCAGCATGGATACTAAGTAAAGCGTTCCAAGATTGGCGATAGTCAAGTAAGAGAGGCGCAAGTCTTCTAGCATGTATAGGTTGACGAAAGGTAATTTGACCCATACTGCCAGATTCCAGCTGGCGACAAACCAGATCAAGCGGCGGAAACGCACGTCACCAAGAGGCCTAGTGAACATGGCCAGAGGTACACTGCCGTCGTTTTGGTGATGTATCATCTTGGGCTCAGGTACGAAATTATGAATCATGATGTCAAGCAGCCCAAACAATATGGCGAGCCCGAATACTATGGCAAAACCTCGGAAATCGTCATGGAGATCAAGATAGCGCCCGATGCACAGATTGCTTACGATCCACATGGCGTTGACCGCAGCCATTCGCCTTCCGAAAAAACGGCCCCGCCTATGCTCTGGTACAAGATCGGCGATCCAAGCTTGCCAGGCTAATCCTCCAAAGCCACCTACAAGGCCCGAGAGGACGATAAGACCAAGTAACAGCCACGTACCTTGTGCAGTACCAGCAGGCTGGGCTGCATCCTTGAAGCCATTGGTGGCGGCACCCAGGTAGTAAGGCAAGAGAAGAATAGGTACCCAGAGCAGACGCTGCACTGCCATACTCAGAAGAAGTACAGGTTTACGTTGCCATCCATGGGTCTCGATAAGAAAGGCTGACAACAGTTGCGCAGTTCCGGCAAAGGGCATTACGCCCGAGATGAGTCCGATTTGAAACTGACTAGCCCCTAGCTTGCGAGCAAAGCTGGTTAGGAATGCTCCACTGGTGGCCACGAAGAAAACAGTGCCTACCACACCGGCCATAGTACTTATATGTAAACTACGCTCGATTTGGGTAGATGAGATCAAACCCCCTTTTGTATCCAATAGCTCCATGTAGCTCCTCCCTCTCGCTAAGTCCACAACCGGTCACGTTCAGTTGCCTAGGGCTTTGATACAGGTGATAGCTGCCATAAGGTTCCCAACTAGTTTTGTGCCTCCATTTGGCAAGTACAGTCTAGCAGGTTGCATGAGGGAAGGCAATAACAGCTTGAGTGCAGCGGAAAATTATGGGCAGACGCAGGATTGGCGTTGCGAAGCCTGAAATGGTACAGTATGGCAACGTTGTTTCGTTGGGATTCAGCTAAAGCAATTTGATAGGAGCGAGCAAGAATGACAGGCAAACTACCGTCGATGTACGCTGTAAGGGCGAAATTCCCCAGGCCTAAGATAGCTGATGTCGCTCGGGCCACTGCGGAGCAGGCGGAACGCCTTTTACAGGGATTGGATGCAGGGCAAAGCCTAGGCATAGCCATAGGTAGCCGAGGAATAACAGATATCGCCGTTGTGGCCAAGGCTGTCATAGAGAAGGCAAAAAGTATGGGAATAAGGCCATTTGTATTCCCAGCCATGGGCAGCCATGGCAACGCCACAGCTGCAGGCCAAGCAGAGATTTTGACATCCTTTGGCATTACAGAGGAATCCATGGGGGTTCCCATCTATCCACAAATGGATACTGTGAGACTGGGAACAAGC
Source organism: Bacillota bacterium (assembly GCA_012518905.1). Taxonomy (GTDB): domain Bacteria; phylum Bacillota; class Limnochordia; order DTU087; family DTU087; genus JAAYRF01. The sequence continues at coordinate 6,798 of JAAYRF010000024.1, forward strand.
AAGAGTGGTGTCCCGGTCTATGCGGCCAAAGTGGCTATGGAGGCCGATGGAGTACTACTGATTAATCGGGTGAAAGTACACACTGATTTCCATGGACGGTGGGAAAGCGGCCTGGTGAAGATGTGCGTAATTGGACTAGGCAAACAGGCCCAAGCAATGGAAATTCATAACTATGGTACCCTAGGGCTTAGGGACAAGATTCCGGAAGTTGCCGAGGTGACGTTGGCAAAGGCTCCCATAGTAGGTGGAATAGCCTTGGTGGAGAATGCCTACAAGGAATTGGCCATTATCAAAGGGCTTGCCAATCAAGAGATAATGGCCGCGGAACCTGGGTTGCTTGACAGAGCTCGAGAGCTCATGCCCCGTCTGCCCGGTGATGAGCTAGATGTGCTTGTTGTAGATCAACTGGGGAAGGACGTCAGCGGAGCCGGCATGGATACCAATATTATCGGTCGTATGTATATTGTCGGCCAGGAAGAACCAGTGGCACCCAGGATTACCCGCATAGTCGTTTTGGATCTGACGCCTATGACCCATGGCAATGCAGCCGGCATTGGGTTAGCAGATATTACCACCAAGCGGGTCGTCGATAAGATAGATTATGCTTCTACCCACACGAATATAGTTACCAGTACATTCCTGTTACGGGGTAAATTGCCGGTGCATTTTCCCAGTGATAAGGAAGCGATAGAGGCAGCTATACGTACATCCTATACTGCTCCAACTACCTCTCGACTCGTCAGAATCCAAGATACTGCTTACCTCGAGACAATGCAAGTATCTGAAGCCGTTCTCGATGATGTGCGAGCCCGGGGATGGGAGATAGAAGGCCCCGTGGCGTGGGGCTTTGATGATCATGGGGATCTGGCGAGGTAGAGTGGCTAACTTTTGTGAGAAGAGAGGAGCAAAGGTATGCCGGAAGGCAATGTATGCAATCAAGGTATAAAGAAGCCTCCACACATACCCATCTTGGGAATTACCATGGGGGACCCTGCTGGGGTTGGACCCGAAGTCATACTCAAAGCTCTGACAAGACCCGAGATCCGTAGGATTTGTTTCCCGGTGATCATTGGAGATGGGACTATCCTTAAGCAAGTGCAACAGGATCTAGATATGGACATCGAGTTGATTTCCATGGGGTCCCACGCCCTGGACATAGAACACCGGCCCGGCGATAGGGTCTTTGACGCAGAGCTTTCAGCGCTGGAAAGTACAGGCGACCCGGGGGCGATCTATTACCTAGATTTGAAGCTCATAGGGCCTGGTGAGCTAAGGATGGGAGAGATCCAGCCTGGGGCTGGACGGGCAGCTGTCCGTTATATTAAGGCTGCGACAGATCTAGCTCTGTCTAAAGAGATAGCAGGGATTGTTACCGCCCCGATTAACAAGGCTGCCATGAACCAAGCAGGTTTCTCATATGCTGGCCACACAGAGCTCCTGCAATCATTGACTGGCGCCCAGGAGGTGGCAATGCTCCTTTACGTAGGGGGATTAGGTATTTCCCATGTTACCACCCATGTTGCTTTAAGCGATGCGTGTCGATTGATATCCAAAGAACGAGTCCTTCAAGTCCTGCGCTTGACCCATGCTGTAAGAGTTCAGCTAGGCCAGATCTCAAAGCCAATAGCGGTGGCGGGACTGAATCCCCACAGTGGCGAAGGAGGCCTTTTTGGCCAAGAGGAGCTAACAGAAATCGCACCAGCCATCGAAAAGGCACAAGCTGAGGGGATAGATGCTGTAGGGCCTTTGGCCCCTGACACTGTTTTTCTTAAGGCCCATCGCGGCATGTATGATTTTGTTGTTGCTATGTATCACGATCAAGGTCATATTCCTGCTAAGCTTCTGGGGTTTGAGACCGGAGTCAATGTTACATTGGGGCTTCCCATAGTGCGTACTTCTGTGGATCACGGTACTGCCTTTGACATTGCCGGTAAGGGTGTGGCTGATTGTCAGAGCATGGTGGAGGCGATCAAGTTAGCGGCCCGCCTCGCAAAGACTTGAGCATGACAATCCAAGGTCCTTGGGAATCGCAGGTTCTTGAGACGGCGATAAAGCCAAGATCTTCATAAAGGCGACGAGCAGGGAGGTTATCCGGTCTGACCTCTAGCTTAACAAAGGCAGCGGAAGTGGTGGCTAAATACCCTAGGGCTTTGTGCAGAAGTGCATGACCGATGCCTTGTCCACGATAGGATGGGTGTACTGCGATGGAAAGGATCTGAGCAGTATGCCCTCTTGCCTTGTTGGTGTGTCTAGCCAGTCGGATTTGCGAAAGGGCGAATCCCGCCTTGTTTTGAGCAAGGCTCAAAACTGCTCCAAGCTCAATGCCATAGTCGCCTTGCAGCCAGCGCTTAGCCCACTGCCAAAGATGGCCACGACTAATCACATGCCACCAGAGATAAGGCATACTGGGGATGGCGATTACATAACCTCCGATGCATCCCTCTGCCTCCGCCACTAGCATTCCCTGGGGCTGATGCTCCAATATGGCAGCAAAGATATCGTGCAAAGCTCTCTCAATACCGCTAGAAGCTCCGCCAACATAGTGGAGCACGCTCTGTCCGAATCCTTCCAAGAAAATCCTGGACACAAAGGTTAGGTCATTCCTTTGCAAAGGGCGAATCATCCAGGAGATTCGGCAGGACCTCTGGTAAGATCTCTGGCAAAAGGTCGGGTAGTATTGCATCGTCACCCTCCGTCAGACCTGCGATCATCATCAATTGGTTCACCGTAACAAAGTGGAATCCTCTGGCCCTAAGGCCATCGATTATGGCAGGTAGTGCTCTTACGGTATTGTAGCGATATCCTCCCGAAGTACCGATGATGCTTCCACTATCATGGAACAAGAGAATATCTCCACCAGTGGTATTCTTGAGAATATTCCTCTCGACACTACCAGTACTTACCTCTGCCCAGTCCCGGGAGCTTATAGACCAGAGCACCGTCGTATATTGAAGCTGATGGGCGAATTTTATCGTAGCTGGAGAATACATACCCCGGGGTGGTCGAAATAAATATATCTTAGAGCCGATGATATCCGAAATAACCTGGTCTGCTTTGCCAATCTCCCTCCAAGTGGTCGCTTCATCGAGACCGTAGAGATTACGATGGCTATAGGTGTGATTACCTATCTCGTGTCCTTCTGCGGCTATCCTTTGCACGATATCGGGATTGGCTTCGGCATGCTTTCCAATGAGGAAAAAAGTAGCCGGTACTTCTTTCTCTTTTAAGATATCCAGGATTTTCGGTGTATATAAGCGGTCCGGCCCATCGTCAAAGGTGAGAGCTACGAAAGGTAAGTCCCGATTGCCGATTCTAAACAGCTCCTGTTGCAGTCCAAAGCCCCGGTAGACATATCGATTGAAGAATATGAAAGCCGCCAGTACGATCACTATTCCTATACTGATGGAGCGACGCAGGAAGACGGATTTCTTAGGCAATGGTTCAATCCTTGACGGCGATGGATCTACCATGGTAAACCTGGGTGCATCCCATACCAAGTAAGGAGCTTCATTGTATAGAATGAGAACTAGACAAGCTAAGGCGAAGATTACATATAGATCCCGATGGTGAAGCACCCATAGAATGGGCAGCAGTGCCAATCCCGTTGCCAGCAAGCTAAGAGACTGGGGGCACCGCCATCGATAGAGTAAGAACCAGATGCCGATTATCAGTAGCAGGGCAAAGGGTGATACAAAAGCCAGAGTGAGTAGGGCTGGAGTATATCGCTGCAGGCCATATTTGGGCTTGGCCCATTGGGCTAGCTGGAAGCTCATCAAGCTAGAAAACCCCGTGAGCACAACACTCATACCGCTACCCACAGCTACCTTGGCGGTAGTAATTGGTACAAGGACCAGAAGGGCATCTAATAGCCTTGGGTCTATGCTTAGCTTTAATGAAGAAAGCCTCTGACCTATACCAGCAGAGTTTAACAGACCCATCAAGAAGGCAATGGCCGATAGCACAATGAATGAATCAGGTAACATGGGGCACCTCCTGCCCGGCTACTGAGCCAGGAACTTGGGCCAGTGCTAATTGCTGCGTACTCTCCATAATGATATACTATCATTGTTCGTTTAATGGTGTCTACGGGTTTAGCAGTTACCATGGGATAGGGAGGTAGTGTTATGGGTAGGTTATATCGTTCCCGCCATAACCGGGTTATCGGCGGTGTGGCTGGTGGATTGGGAGAGTACTTTCAGATTGATCCTGTGATAATTCGCTTGATCTGGGTGTTGCTCGGCTTTGCCGGCGGCAACGGGTTGTTGCTCTACATCATCGCCTGGATCCTCATACCGGAAAGACCTACGGTGGTAACGGAGAGTACAGAAGAGCCCGCTAGAGGTGAATATGCTGAGGGCGAAGAATACTCTTCCGCCCCCAAGTCTGAGTGGTCGACGATAACGATAGACCAAGATGGGCAGACGGGAGAGAGGCGTCGACGTTTGTTCGGGGGCATCTTAGTCATTGCCGGATTGATGCTGCTCATGGAAAAAGCCGGGATGTGGGTAGATTTGGCATGGCTCTTGCCCGTCGGTCTGATTGTAGCGGGAGTAGCCATATTGGTCAAAGGGGTGAAATAGTTATGGGGGCTAGACAGCTTTGGTGTGGCATCGCCCTAATACTAGTAGGGATCTTGATGCTAATGAGTAATTTGGGATACTTGACCATGGATTTTTGGGGGGCGCTGTGGCAGTATTGGCCGGTAATCATGGTTTCTTTGGGATTGACAATGCTTCTGGCCCGCAGCCGCTGGGCCTTTGTGGGACCTTTAGTACTAGTTATCGCCATACTGTACTTTGCTTTTGCACCCGGAGCCCCCTATGCGGGCCCCCGTCTGGGCATGGGGAGACATCATTGGCAGAGGTCTTCAGTTTTTACCAAGCCTTGGGAACCATCTGTAGAGCAAGGTGAACTTCGAGTGGAGCTGGGGGCAGGTTCTCTAGATGTACTAGGCTCTAGTCAGCAGCTTCTTTCAGGGAATATATCCTATCGTTTGGGCGCAGTACCTGTCTGGGCCTTTGAGCACCAAGGTAAGAAGGCAGTTACCCGGGTAAAAGGCGAGAGGGACCATGGCTGGTTTGGCAGCAACCGTGGATACCGAGGTAGCATTGCATTGGGCAGCATGGTGCCTTGGGATGTTCACCTAAAGATTGGTGCCGGCAATCTACAGGGAGACTTCCGCAATGTCATGCTCACAAGTCTCAGGATAGAGGTGGGTGCCGGCAATGTGGACATCACCCTGCCCAACCAGGGCATTAGGGGGCAGGTGCGGATAGACGGCGGTGTTTCATCGGTCAATGTGCGAGTACCCCGCAATGTGGGAGTAAGATTGCAGGTGAGCAGTCCAATTGGGACAAAGAATCTTAAGGAAATGGGTCTCAAGAATGTCGGGCAATATTGGGTTAGCGAGAACTATGAGACCGCTGCTTCGGCCTATGACATCGTTGTCTCAATGGGCGTGAGCAAGTTACGATTTGACTATGTACCGGATTATCCCCGGATCTAAGGCAAGGAAGGGAAAAGAATGACAAACCGACAGATAGGCCAGATAGCCGCGGTGAGCGCCTCTGGACTAACTGCAACTGTAAAGATCCAAAAGACAACTATGTGTTCCCACGGCAGCTGCAGCCACCGTTTGTTACCCGAAGCCGGCCAGGAGATTCTGGTGGAAGCGGAAAATCCCATAGGGGCCGCAGTGGGGGATTTTGTGGAGATCAGCTTCGAAACCCGCGCAGCACTATGGGCAGCCTTTGCAGTGTATGTTCTGCCCATCGTGATAGGGCTCGTTTTTTACGTGCTGGCTGAGATATTATCCAGTTCTTACCCTTGGGTGTGGGCTATGGTGTTTGCCAGCGCTACTTTGGCTCTTGGCTTGTATTGGGGCAATCAGCTGCAGGGCCAATGCACCATTACCCGCAGTGTTGATGGGAGTGTCCTCAATCAGGCAGGTCAGGATGCTTGTGTTGGCTGTCCGTTTCGGTAGACTTCTTAACCCGCCCAAACAGAGCCCAAAGCAGCCTCTGCCAGAGGCTCTGCTTCTGGATTTCCTCCAGCTCGTGCCGAAGACGCTGGATTTCCATCCTGGCTTTGGCTTCTTCAGTTAACCAACGATCTCGAGCTTCGGTATAGATCCTATCAACCTCATCCGTTTCCGTTGGGTCCCGCAGTGTTAAATCAATAGTGGACAGGACCCGCTCGTTAGCTATGTTGACAGTATGCTCAAGGAGTTGGCCCCACTGAGTGAAACGCTGGGATTCCAGTTCCTTCACTTCATCTAGGATGGCTGCGGCGGTTTGCTCAACAGCATCTTGCAGAGAGCGAAGGTGCTCTTTGTTGACTGTCTCCAATTGCTCTGTCAAAAAACGGGCCAATTCCTGTGCGAGGTGTGAACCAGCCGGGGAGATCGCCGGCAGAGTGGGACTGAAGCTCTCTGACGCTTGGATGTCTGGGATGCGTCCTTCGAGATTATTCAGGTAATCTTTTGCCTGCTTGATGGAGAAATTTTGTACGTGCAAGAGCTGCCGGAGATAGCGGAGATCTTGGATATCTTGGGAGCTGAAACGGCGGTGGCCCCCGGGAGTGCGGGCAGGACGAATGAAATTGCTGAACTCCTCACACCAATACTTAATGGTGGACGGTTCGACGCCCACTTCTTGAGCTGCTTTGCTGAGTGTTTTACCACTTGTCGACATGGATATCCCTCCTTGCGAAAAAGGGTAGGAAACGTCAATATGCGATCATGGCATGGTTGGGAATATGGTGACGAAAACGGAACCGACAGCAAAAACCGAATCATACATTCAACCCATATAATTCGGCATCTTTGGCAAAACACCTGCCGCGATCTCGTCAGCTAGTCGATTATCTAGAAGGGGAGGGATGAAGCCAGGTGCGGAGAAGTCTAGTAAAGGCATAGGTATGATGGCGTCGAAATAAGGAGGTTAGCCTATGTCTAGAGTTGTTCGGTTTGGGGTAAGTATGAGCCAGTGCCTGCTCCAACAGTTCGATGAGTTGGTACAGGAACGGGGTTACCCCAACCGCTCAGAAGCTATTAGGGATCTGGTTCGAGATGCACTAGTAGCACGGGAGTGGCAAAGTGCAGATAGCGAGGTAGCTGGGACGATCACCCTGATTTATGATCATCATACAGCTGGCCTTACCGGTCTGTTAACAGAGGTACAGCATAAGTACCATGACATTATCGTGTCCACGGTGCATGTACACCTAGACGATAGAAACTGTCTGGAGACTTTGATTGTCAAAGGCTCACCCCAGACGGCTAAGGCGCTGGCCGATCAACTGATTTGCACCAGAGGGGTCATCCATGGGAAGCTGACACTTACCTCTACAGGTAGTAACCTACGTTAAGATACTACTAATGGTTGAGGGCAACCTCTGAAAAGGCTGGGAACCCATGGGAAAGGAGAACGGCGGTGCGAGATCAGGGTATTGGCGTTGTCTCGGCAAGGCGGATTTACGGGCTCGTCATAGTACTTTTAGTTAGCTTAGGTGTGGCTATAGGTATTGGTTTTCATGTCGACAGTGTACTCAGCCAATATGGGCATCTGGTTGATGTAGTACAACAACAGCAGAGATTGCTTAGGGAACTCACTGCCGAAGTAGCCATACTAGCCAGTGGCCGAATGAATCCCAATGAGGTAGAGGTCTCTTGGGATCGGCTGATGATGCTTCGGAATCATATAGTCTCCGATGAAGCTGCTTTTCGGGATGGTCTAGAGAAGCTCGCCCAGGGGACAGGTTCGCTGTTAGACTATGACGACATCCAGGAGCTTACCTTGGCGATTAATGGTGCTTGGTCCACGTACCAGAGCAGTCTGCGAAGCATATTCAACGACCCAAGAGGTAGTGACGGGATAATACACCTACAGGATTTCGCTTGGGAAGTCAGCCGACTTCTTGATGAGCTAGCGGCTACTTTGAATCGGAGAGTGGAGCGGGTCCAAGGTAGAAACCGTTTTGTTGGATGGGTGATGGTAATCCTTGCCTTGTGTCTTGTAATCTGGGGCGTATGCATTTTCCGCGAAGAGTATGCACAACCGATGAAGGAGATAGTCGAATCATTGGGCGGTATAGCCCAGGGCAACCTAAATCAGCGATTGCCGGAGAAAGGGCCGCCGAAAATGGAGGAACTCGCTCGAGACTTCAATCAGACTACAGAGATGGTGCGAACAGTCTTAGAGCTCGGAAGCCATCTAGCCAGTGGGGATTCCTTCGAGGAAGTGTTTGACCACATATATGATGTATTTCACGAATATCTCCCCTATGACAGAATGGGAGTTGCCTTGATTGATCCGGCCACCAAGACTATCCGTGCAGAAAGGGCTAAGTCCAGGGTTCCGGTAAAACTATACACTGGCTATACTATCGCTTTACATAAGACTAGTCTGCCGCGAGTCATCGAAGCCGGGCAGCCTAGGATCATCAGCGATCTTGGGGCATATCTTGAGGAGCACCCGCATTCTGAGTCCACCAGGTACATAGTAGAAGAAGGCATGCGCTCCAGCCTAACGATGCCCCTAACAGTGGATCATCAACCTTTGGGAGCGTTGTTTTTTTCCAGTCTTCAGCCCCATGCGTACAATAAGGAGCATGTACAGTTCCTACAACTAGCTGCTAGTTCCATTGCCCGGGCGTTGGAAAAAGGTATCATTATCGGGGATATCATTCTCACTGCCACTATGGGTTTTGCCAAACTGGCAGCATTTCGTGATACTGAGACTGGTGAGCATTTACAGAGAATGCGCAGGTATGCCGCGGCTTTGGCCAAACGGATGGCTGTTCATCCTCGCTATGAAGGCATGATCAGTGAGGCTTTCATCCGTGAGATGTACACCTTTACCCCGCTGCATGATATTGGCAAAGTGGGAATTCCCGATCATATCTTGCTCAAGCCTGGCAAGCTGACTAGAGAAGAGTTTGAGATCATGAAACGGCATACGGTAATTGGCGCGCAGGCCTTAAGTGAGGCGGAAGAAGAAGCGGAACGGCTTACGGAACCGATTTTTGAAAGGGCCATCGAGATCGCTGCTTACCATCATGAGAGGTATGACGGCACTGGCTATCCGTGTGGCCTGGTCGGAGAAGCAATTCCGCTTTCAGCTCGGATTACTGCAGTAGCTGACGTATTTGATGCTCTTACGTCTGTTCGTCCCTACAAGCCGGCATATAGTTTTGACCAATCTGCAGAAATGGTCATAAGCGAAAGTGGCTCACATTTTGATCCGGGTATAGTGGAGTGTTTTCAAGATTGTCTGGAGGAATTTCACTCAATATATACGGCTTTCCGGGATTCAAGCGAGGATTTGACACAGTTTCCAAAGATAATCTGAAATGATTTGCCCGTCTGGACTGCAGCTCTAAGCTCTATGTATCGTCAAGCTTCGATGATTCTAGTTGTGTAACGACTATTCCATATTACCGGAGGTGTATCTGATTGATGCGACTAAGTGGGTTTGCCGACGAAATCTCCTCTGAACTAGATGAGCAGTTGCGGGTGCTGGATCAAGAGGGTATTAGACACTTGGAGCTAAGGGGTGTTTGGGGAAAGAACGTGGTGGAACTAGATCGCGGTGAGACCCGCACGATTAAGGAAGGCTTGGCAGCCGGTGGGTTCGGGATTTCCGCGATTGGCTCACCTATCGGCAAGGTAGGAATTGAAGAGCCATTTGAACCGCATCTAGATCTGTTTCGTCGTGTTTTGGACATCGCCCATAGCCTGGATAGCCCGTATATCAGATTGTTCTCTTTTTACATCCCCCCAGAAGATAAGCCAGAAACCTATCGCAACCAAGTTTTTGATAGACTGGTTGCTATGTTGGAGGCAGCTGAAGGTTCCGGGGTGATGCTGCTCCATGAAAACGAAAAGGGTATTTACGGCAATACGGCTGAACGCTGTCAGGATCTTCTCCAAGGCATAGGCCACGAGAATCTGAGGGCCATATTCGATCCCGCCAATTTCATTCAGGAGGGACAAAAACCTTTTACCCATTGCTATCCCTTGCTGGAGCACTATGTTGAATACTGCCATATCAAAGATGCCGTCATGGCTGATGGTAGGGTAGTGCCGGCCGGGGAGGGGGACGGAGAGATACCGAAATTATTGGCAGCATTGCACAAGAGGGAGTTTACCGGTTTTCTGTCACTGGAGCCTCATTTATCAGAAGTGGGTCGGGCCGGGGGATTTAGTGGGCCCGAGCTTTTCAAAAAGGCTTCACAGGCGCTAAAGAGGATTCTAGATGATCTTGGCATTCATTACGAATAGGAGGAAGATGCATGCGATGGGGGTGTTGTACCACTATCGATAACCTGTCAATTCTGGAGAGGATAGGTTATGATTATGTTGAACTGACTATGGTGAGCATTGCCGACTCAGCTCGATACGGAGAGATTAGGCAGGCGGTAGCAAAATCCGGGCTTAGAGCTGAGGCTTTTAATGTGCTCCTTCCCCAGGAGATCAAAATAGTGGGTCCTGACGTAGATTGGGAGCTGATTCGCAAGTATATTGGGACTGTTTTTCCTAGGGCCCGGGCCTTGGGAGGCGAAGTGGTGGTCTTTGGAAGCGGCCGCTCCCGTCGAGTTCCCGAGGGCTTCCCGCGGGATCAAGCCCATCGACAAGCAGTGGACTTCGTTGAGTTTGTTGGCGAAACGGGTGCCAGCCATGATTTACTAATCGGCATCGAGCCGTTGCGGTCCATGGAGTGTAATCTTATCAACCGTATCGATGAGGCGGATCGCGTGGCTCAAGAAATAGACCAAGCATCAGTTGGAGTGCTAGCGGATTTCTACCATATGATGGAAGGCGGCGAGCCGCTGGAAAACATTGCCAATTGTGATTCTCAGCTGATACATGTGCATCTCGCTGATACGGGGCGTTTATGGCCTGGGAGCGGAGCTTATGACTATGACAGCTTTTTTAATCACCTAAAGCAGGCCCGGTATGATGGCAGAATGTCTTTAGAGTGTAGTTATGATGATTTTCCCGAAAATGCCAAGGCTGCCTTGGCATTTCTCAAGGACAAGTGGCACGAGGCCTAGGGACAGAGTCTGAAGCCTGCTTTCAGTAGCTGCAAGCTCTTACCTTTGGGAATATAGCATCCTAGCTTCTCATCCCAAGACAGCTTCTGCAGCCAATATGTCGGCGAGTGAGCCTGGATCTCTTGGATGGCGTTCAGGAAATGGTCAATCTCCTTGGTGGTGTTGTATATGCCGAAGCTGATTCGCACCAAGCCCGGCAGGTTCTGGGTACTCCCATTGGCGATCTCTTCCTGCATTCTCGATAGCGCATGTTTATCGATTCCCAGGAGCCGATGAATGTAGGGTTGTGCGCAGAAACACCCGCTCCGCACGCCTATGCCGGCGTAAAAAGCCAGCAAGGCGGCTACCAAAGCATGGGGGAAGTCTCTTAACTCAAATGACATAACTCCTAATCGACGGCGATCGTGGACTTGGGTGGAGCCATACAGCTTTAGGCCAGGTATGGGCAATAGGCGGGTTAGTGCGTAATCGGTGAGGGAGTCTCCGTGGTGGACGATATTGTCTAGACCCACCTGGTCTAGGATCTCCAGGGCACTGGCCAATGCAACGGCACCTATGACATTAGGGGAGCCGGCCTCATCTTTGGCCGGTGGGTCTGCCCACATGGTTTCCGTTGTGGTCACCAGCTTGACTGTGCCGCCGCCCATAAGACTGGGATTGCCTTGCTGGAATATGTGGTATGGGCCAATGAGAACGCCCGTTCCGAAGGGAGCGTAGAGTTTGTGGCCGGAAATAGCGAGGAAATCTATATGACGGGGATCTTCCGGCGATAACAGGTTGATCGGCCGGTGTGCAGCGAGTTGAGCACCATCTACCATGATGGGTATACCATAACTGTGGGCCAAGATTGCAGCACCATGAATATCATTGATCCAACCGGTAACATTAGATGCACCGCTAATGGCTACCAATTTGATGCGATGGTGGTATAAGGCGAGCTTCCGGGCCATATCCTCCATATCCAACTGTCCATCTCGTTCAACTTCAGCCCGGATTACTGTGGCTGTTTGTCGCCAAGGCAGATCATTGGAGTGATGCTCCATGAGTGTCGTCAGGACAATGTCATGTGGCTCCAGCTGCAGTCGATGGGCCAGTAGGTTGATGGCCTCTGTGGTATTTTTTCCAAAGATGATTACATGATGGTTGGGATCAGCCCCAAAAAAACGGCCTATGCGCAGGCGAGCTGCCTCATAGGCAGCTGTGGACACTAAGGATTTGTAGCCGGTGCTTCGGTGTACTCCAGCGTACCAGGGGAGAAAATCCACGATTTTATCCATTACAGGTTGGAGAGTCGGAGTACTGGCCGCATTATCAAAATTGATATAGCGTCGGCGTTTACCTTTGTAGACCGGTACCTTCTGGTGGATACCTACGACTTGGTTAGCGATTGTGTCCAGCGATAGACGACGAGAAGTTGTCTTGGACATAAGGGACTCCCTCCCACCTCTTATGCTACGTATGAGCCTGCGAAAATGTGTCAATCTGGCGTCAAGTCCTGTGAAGATACCTTAAGTATCCACCTTATGTAGAGAAAGGATGTCACCTAATGGCGGAACAGGGGATTGCTCCTGAGGCTACCGCTTTAGAGCTGCTAGCTATTTTGAAGAGGGAGTATCCAGGGGCCAAGTGTGGCTTGGAGTTCACCACACCCTTTGAGTTATTAATTGCTACCATTTTGTCATCACAGTGTACCGACGAACGGGTAAATGTTGTGACTCGTCGCCTTTTTAGCAAGGCTGCTACGCCAGAGGCCATGCTTTTTCTAGGCGAGGGCCAGTTACGGGAGGAGATCCGGGAGTGTGGCTTGTTTCGCAATAAAGCCCGCAATATCATGGGAACCTGCCAGATGCTCTTGACAGAATACGGGGGAGAAGTGCCCACAGACTTTGCTGATCTTGTTACGCTACCCGGTGTAGGTCGCAAGACAGCCAATGTTGTTCTTAGCAATGCCTGGGGGAAACCGGCGTTCCCCGTGGATACCCACGTGTTTAGGGTGAGTAATCGCATTGGCCTTGTCACCGGCAAGACTCCCGAGGAAGTAGAAGATGGGTGGACACTACTGCTGCCGCCGGAGGATTGGTATGATGCTCATCACGTTCTGATTCACCATGGCCGTTCTGTTTGCAAAGCCCGAGCCCCGGCTTGCGAAAAGTGCGTGATAAGAGACATGTGTACTACCGGGAAGGGCGCGCTCTAAGGATATGTAGACCGCAAAGATTCTTGAGGCTCTTAGTTAGCCCATCAGTAGAGGAATGAGGATGGGGACTAAGGCTGATAGGATGGCCCCATTAATAAAAGCGGCCACTATGGCCTCATTGCCAGTGGCCTCGGCAATAATGGGTAGGGTGGTATCCATGGTTGTTGCTCCTCCGGGAGCAATAGCAGCCATATTGCCTAGGTAGCGAGCTACAATAGGAATGAGAATGATAGCCAGAAGCTCCCGCAAGACATTGGCCAAAAACGCCAATGCCCCCAGCTCAGCGTAGCCCATCTGATTGAGCATAACACCGGCTAAGCTATACCAGCCAAAACCTGCCGTGACTGCTAAGGCTTCTCGGAGGGTAAGCCTTAGGATCGTGCCGGCCACTGCACCGCCTACCAGGGAACCCAAGGCAACTCCGCCGGGAATAAGAAGCAGCTTAAGACCGTGTACGCTAATCTCTCGCCACACTTCCCGACTACTGCCTAGCTGTATGCCAATGAGAAAAAGCAAGGCATATAGGGCCCAGGTGGTAATCGGGTTTGCCAACGACCATATCGGTGCCGAAGGGCAGAGCCTACCACAGAGGATGCCGAAGATGACAGCCGCCAGTATTTGCACAGTGAGCATTGATCTAGTCCTCTCTATGTATTGGGATCCTAAGTCTTGGGCAATGGGGGTTCTTTGCTGCTGTCTGCAATATTAGGTTGAGCACGCAAAAAGGGCGCCAAAAGGACTGTGGCCAGGACGCTCCCAGAAATGGCGAATAGACTAATCAAAAGAGCTTGGATACCGATGGTGGGCAGCTGGACAAATATGTCGGTACTGGCTCCTAAATGTACTCCAAGTGAGAATAGCATTAGCAGTAAGAAGCCGCGACCGGCCCTATGTACTGCCATATCCCAGCTTGTAGGGAGCTTGATTTTCCAGCCGATTACGGCCCCGAAAAGAGTAACCAATATGATAGGAAGCATCTAACGCACCTCTAGTTTGGTTCCATGTTAGTGTTGGTGCTCATCAGCAACACACAAATAGCAAGAGGAGATCCTTGGGCATCACAGCCCAATGGGGACTCTCATCTCTTGCTATATGAATATGATGATCCCTAGCCCTAGGTGCTCTGGGTGATACCAGGGGCTTGCCCAAGGCACTAGGAAGCTTTGTCATCAGAGGAACTACCTTCCGAACCACCGGAAGAAGAAGGTTTATTGTCGGTCACGTAGAACCCCGATCCTTTGAAGATGATGTTGCCGTTCTTGCTCACTAAGCGGTGGACTTTGCCTCCACAGGTAGGGCATTCCTCCAAGGATTCTGCGGTGATCTTTTGAAATACCTCGAAACGGCCGCAGTTTTTGCATGAATACTCATAAGTGGGCATTGTTAGCACTCTCCCTTCTATGATGATAACCAAATTTCATATTACCCCTTTAGGGGGATTAGATCAAGGGTATTGCGCCTTGATTTTGGCCAGGAGGGTATTATGGAGCTATCAAGAAATCTCAAATCCATGGGTGGGAAGAGGAGTAATCACCACCGCATTGTTGGCTTTGACATTGACGGAGTTCTAACAGATGAGTTTGCTTCGGGAGAGAATGTTTGGCAACGGGAAATCGAAGCCTACTTCCCTGGAATCGAGCTACTGGAGCCAGATTTTTCCTTTTCCGTTGCCTATGGTCTTGCATCGGACAGTGTCGATGAGTTCATGGAGGCTTGCGCTGCTAGGATTTTCTCCGAGGTGAAGCCGCAAAAAGGTTGTAGGCAAGTGGTGGATGCGTTGGCCACGGAGGGTTTCACTGTCCATCTGGTCACCGCCAGAGATGAGTGTCATGCGGATACTACAAAGAAATGGTTGGAGAAGCACCAGCTGCGATACGACGGTCTGTGGTTTGAGGAAAACAAGGGCGCACTCTGCCGGGAATTGGGCATAGAGGTTTTTGTAGATGACCACTGGGAAAATTGTCTGGACATAGCGGGTCAGGGCATTGCCTCGCTACTCATGTCGGCCCCCCACAATCTATCGTGTCCTAGCCGGCCAGGCGTTTATCGTGTCGAGAACTGGCATGAGATCAGTGGCTTCATTACCAAGTACTATGGGCTAGACACTAAGCTGTTGCCACGAACCGCCGGTGCTTAGGCTTTGGGTCTTGTTAAGTCGTTCAGGCTTGTCTGTTTGTGATATGATCGCACTTAGTGGACTGAGAACGGAGATGTTTCTATGAGACCAATATTGTGGGAAATCGGGCCGGTGCGGATCCACGCCTACGGGTTCTTCTTGGCCCTAGCGTTTCTAGTAGCTACTCGGCTAACAACTCGGTTAGGCAAGGAGCAGGGGATTAGTTCAGATTTTGTGATGGATTTAGCATTGGTCGCCTGCATCACTTCATTAATTGGGGCACGGATAGGCTTTGTACTGCTGGAGCTTCCGTATTACCGAGCCCATCCGCAAGAGATCATCCGTTTTTCCGAAGGCGGACTATCCTTTCATGGTGGTCTCATACTTGGCGTTGTGGTTGGCATTTGGTTCTGTCGCCGTCGGGGGGCTAATCCTTGGCAGGTGGCAGATCTGGTGGCTCCCGCCGTTGCTCTGGGAACCGGCATCGCCAGGATAGGTTGCCTGCTGAACGGTTGTTGCTATGGTTATCCAACCAACTCGCCTTTTGGTATGGCAGTGGCTTTGGGAGATCCTACTTTGAGGCATCCGACTCAGATCTACGAGGCCGTTTTGGATGTGCTACTGTTTACCTATTTATATAGGCGCCGAAGACATGACCGTTTTCCAGGGTATCTGGGGCTTGTGTATCTGATTCTTTACTCGGTTTTGCGGAGTTTCGTAGAGATCTATCGGGAAAGCACGGCGCTATTTGGGCCAATTAAGATAGCGCAAGCTTTTAGCTTCTTGGTGATCTTCGGGGCTGGAATATCCATTTATGTTATCGATCGTCACCATAGTGCTAAGCAAGAGGAATTGATGTCATCGGCTGCATCAGGGGAGGCTAAGCAAGGCTAGATGGGGTTTTTGCCCAACTGTTTCGCTCCGCGGCCGTTGACACTAATGAAGCCTGTATGATATCGTATATTGTGGCAGAAGCAACTCGTGATATAATTCACAGTATAGTGTAAGGTTGCTTTTCATCAGGTTTTCCGGCAACGGGGAGCCACGTTTTTCCCGGTAAAAGTGATTGAGCCCACTTTCACCAGTAGTACACCCCAGAGCGACAGGGGTGTATTGTAGTTTAGTGTAGCAAATGCCTAGACTATTGCCAACTTGTGGGTGTTGTTTGGCTACGAGGGGAAGGAGAGATTTCATTGGAAGCTGCAGCAAAAAGATGCCAGTGCCAATCACTAAGGGCACAGGATGAACGCTATCAGAAGCTAGCTGAGATAATTGCCAAGCATGCAGGTGAGTCCGGGGCCCTAATCCCAGTTCTGCACCAAGCTCAGCAGGTTTTCGGATATCTGCCCCATGATGTGCAGGCACTCATCGCTGAAGGTCTGAACGTGCCCCTGAGCGAGGTTGATGGAGTTATTACTTTCTACTCCTTATTTACATCAGAACCTCAGGGCAGGTACAAGGTGGGGATTTGCTTAGGCACAGCATGCTATGTGAAAGGTGCAGCCTTAGTCTTGGAAGAGCTCAAGAAACAGCTGGGCATTGATGTTGGCAAGACTAGCGCGGATGGATTATTTACCCTAGAAGTCACCCGCTGTGTAGGGGCCTGTGGATTGGCTCCCGTTGTCACCGTTGGTGATGATGTTTATGGCAGACTGTCTCCAGAGGATGTTCCTGCAATGTTAGACAAGTACATTCAAGCCGAAAGAAACGGCAAAGCCTAAAGAACTCTACTGAGCCCATGTTATGCTGCCAGCTAGATGGGATAGATGACTTACCGGGCTGTAGTGAAGGGGGAGTAGTATAAATGGCAGTGTATCGCATGCATGTTCTCGTATGCGCTGGCGCCGGTTGCGTTTCCTCCAATTGCAAGGAGGTTGAGGCTGCTTTACAGGACGAACTGGCAAAGGTTGGACTGTCGGAGGAAGTCAAGGTCATAGAAACCGGCTGTATAGGGACTTGTGATCTGGGGCCGGTTATGGTTATATACCCTGAAGGGGTCTTCTATCAGAAATTGACGGCGGATGATGCTAGGGAGATAGTAAATGAGCACATACTCAAAGGAAGGGTTGTGCGCAGACTACTATACAAGTCTACCAAGAGCGATGCATTGGTGGAGCGGGCAGCGGATATGGATTTCTTCCGCCGACAGCATCGGATCGCCTTAAGAAATACCGGTGTGATTAACCCAGAGCTAATCGAAGAGTACATTGCCAGAGATGGGTATGCAGCTTTGGGCAAAGCCCTTAGCGAGATGTCTCGGGAGCAAGTAATCGAAGAGATCAAAAAGTCTGGGTTGAGGGGTCGAGGAGGGGCAGGTTTTCCTACTGGGCTAAAGTGGCAGTTCACTTATGATGCACCCGGTAACGAGAAATACGTTGTGTGCAATGCCGACGAGGGCGATCCCGGCGCGTTTATGGATCGCAGCATTCTAGAGGGCGATCCCCATGCGGTGGTGGAGGCCATGGCTATTGCAGGTTACGCAGTTGGCGCAAGCCAAGGGTTTGTCTACGTGAGAGCGGAGTATCCCTTGGCTGTAGAACGCTTAACCAGAGCTCTCGAACAGGCGCGCAGCTACGGCCTTTTGGGGGATAGTATTTTTGGCACTGATTTTAGTTTTGATATTGATATCCGGGTTGGTGCCGGTGCTTTTGTCTGCGGTGAAGAGACAGCCCTGATAGCCTCGATTGAGGGCAGACGGGGCGAACCTCGGCCACGACCCCCATTTCCCGCGGTAAAAGGTGTGTTCGGTAAACCAACGCTCTTAAGCAATGTAGAAACCTATGCTAACATCTGTCCCATCATTCTCAATGGAGCCGAATGGTTTGGTAAGATCGGCACTGAGAAGAGCAAGGGCACAAAGGTGTTTGCCGTTGCCGGAGATATTAACAATACTGGTTTGGTTGAGGTACCTATGGGTACAACCTTGCGGGAGGTCATCTTCGACATAGGCGGTGGTATCCCCCACGGCAAGCAGTTCAAAGCTGCCCAGACGGGAGGGCCCTCAGGCGGCTGTCTCACCAAAGACCATTTGGATACGCCAATGGACTACGAATCGCTTAAAGAGCTAGGTTCCATGATGGGCTCTGGTGGGCTCATAGTTATGGATGAGGATACCTGCATGGTAGATATAGCCCGCTTCTTCTTAGATTTCACGCGAGATGAATCCTGTGGTAAATGCACTCCCTGTCGGATTGGCACTACCAGGATGCTAGAGATTCTGACCCGCATCACTGAAGGTAAGGGCCAGGAGGGGGATATCGAAAAACTAGAGGACCTGGCCAATGCAATTAAGGCTAGTTCTCTATGTGGTTTGGGTCAGTCAGCACCCAATCCGGTTCTAAGCACTCTTCACTATTTCCGTGATGAATATGAAGCACATATTCGAGAAAAGCGCTGTCCGGCCGGGCATTGTGCGGCTCTCTTGAGGTTCGTCATAGATGCAGAGTTGTGTCGCGGTTGTGGCATTTGTATGAAGGTCTGTCCTGTGGGTGCCATCAGTGGCAATCGGCGGGAGCCCCACCATATTGATCCGGAGATTTGCATCAAATGCGGAGCTTGTCAAGAAAAATGTCCCTTTAATGCCATTGCCAAACGCTAGATGGGCGAACAGAAAGGAGCGACGACATGGTTACCCTAACCATAGATGGGCAGAAAGTGACTGTGCCCGCCAATTCAACGGTTCTAGAGGCGGCAGAAGCTTGTGGAATTCATATCCCAACACTTTGTTATCTTAAAGATGTAAGTCAGACCGGTGCTTGCCGAGTCTGTGTTGTAGAGATTAACGGTCGATTGCAGGCGGCATGTGTGTTTCCGGTATCTGAAGGTATGGAAGTTTTGACTAATACCCCCTTGGTACGGGAGTCTCGCCGGGTAACGGTGGAGCTACTTCTCTCCAATCATCCGCAGGACTGTTTGACTTGTTTGCGCAACCAGAACTGCGAACTTCAGACGCTGGCCCGGGAACTCAACATCAAGGAAGTGCGCTTTGAGGGGGCTCGCACCCATGTGGCCAAGGATACCTCATCTCCTTCTATTGTGCGGGATCCCGACAAGTGTATCTTATGTCGCCGTTGCATCAACGTTTGCGGTGATATCCAGGGTGTAAGTGTTTTGTCTGCCCGGGAGCGGGGTTTTGAGACAGTAGTCTCTCCGGCATGGCAGGCGCATTTGGCCGACACGGCTTGTACCAACTGTGGTCAATGTGTTCTAGTATGTCCAGTCGGAGCCCTAACGGAGAGAGATGATACGGAGAAGGTGTGGTCAGCACTAGCGGACCCGAAGGCCCATGTGGTGGTGCAGACAGCACCGGCGGTACGAGTTGCTTTAGGTGAAGAGTTTGGTATGGAGCCCGGAACTGTAGTCACCGGCAAGCTGACTACTGCTCTTAGGCGTCTGGGTTTTGACGCTATCTTTGATACGGACTTTACGGCAGATCTGACGATTATCGAAGAGGCTAACGAGCTCTTGCAGCGCCTAGAAGGCGGCACACTGCCAATGATCACCTCTTGCAGCCCTGGCTGGATATCTTTTATTGAACACCAGTTTCCAGAGCTATTGCCTCATCTGTCCAGTTGTAAATCACCGCAACAGATGTTTGGTGCTTTGGCCAAGACGTACTATCCAAAGAAAGCCGAGATAGACCCAGCCAAGATTGTTACAGTGTCCATTATGCCATGTACTGCCAAGAAGTACGAAGCAGATAGGCCGGAAATGCAAAGCAGTGGCTATAAGGATGTTGATATCGTCCTAACAGTACGGGAGCTAGCCCGCATGATCAAGGAAGCCGGTATCGATTTTGCCAATCTGCCCGATAGCGAGTATGATGACCCCATGGGTATTAGTACTGGTGCCGGTGTGATATTCGGGGCTACAGGAGGCGTTATGGAGGCAGCTCTGCGAACGGCCTACGAAGTGGTGACAGGCGAGACCCTTAAGCAGCTAGACTTCGTAGATGTTAGAGGCCTCAATGGTATCAAGGAGGCAGAGGTTGATCTTGCTGGTACCCGGCTTAAAGTGGCGGTAGCCCACGGTCTGGGCAATGCTAGAAAACTGATGCAGCTTATCGCCGACGGCAAAGCGGAGTATCATTTCATAGAGATCATGGCATGTCCCGGGGGTTGCATTGGTGGTGGAGGTCAGCCTATTCCTACCAATATGGAGATTCGACGGCGGCGTATAGACGGCATCTATGCTGCTGATCGAGACATGCCCCTGAGGAAGTCCCATGAAAACCCTGCAGTAAAAGTACTCTACGAGGAATTCCTTGGAAAGCCGTTGGGCGAGAAATCCCATGAACTGCTGCATACTCCCTATGTGCCTCGTTCGAGGTTCGGGGAGCTGGTAAACACTGACGTGCAGGAGCGTACCCGGGCGGCACAGCAGACAGCAGCCCGTGGTTAGTTAGATTGATAGTTTGCTCTATGGAAGGGCGGCCGATA
>JAAYRF010000203.1 GCA_012518905.1 Bacillota bacterium
AGCCACAAAATCATCAATAGCCTCATCAAGGGCCTTGCCGATTATGCTGTCTTGAAAGTCCTTACCATCGTACGAAAGGCCTTGTATGTTGCGGATGGAGATACCCGAACCCGTGCTTTGCCCCTGGGATTCTATGGCAGCAACCAATTCGCCTGTCTCCACTGCAACCATGCTGCCACTAAGCCGTACCTTTGCAGTGACAGTGTTGAGCTGGAATCTGCCCACACCTACACCCCCGCCGCTCTCTATCCCAATCTCACTTAACGTTCCCATCACCAAAATATCAGCTCCAGCAAGCCTACCTAGCCGAATGGCAGTAGACTCGTCGATGCTTTGGGAGGACTGCAGGCGATGTTCCTGCATAATATCGTTGATACGTTCGCGTTCAAGCACTCTCACCCCAGGCTCATGCAGTAGCCTGCCAGCGATCATTTGGGGGATCCCACTAGCAAGCCGATCCCTAAGCCAGATAGGGATGTTTACATACCCTGTACCCCCAAACTCCAGCACCGCCACTGTTATATGGTCGCTCTCATCAACTCTGCCATTTGTCTCGCTGCTCTCTGGGGCTCTAATGCCTAAAGGGCTAGCCGTGGCAAAACCCTCGCTACGGCCCATGGCACCTACGGGAATCCCCAACACGATTACTAGACCAAACACAGTTAACCACAAACTTCTCGTCACCCTAAGTCCTCCTTCACCGAAAGCCTCCCCATGCCGGGTGAGTTAAGGACATGGTTCCTGGGTTAAGCTACACTTAACCTCTTCCAGCAAAAACAGGGAAATCCTCCTAGAAGTTGAGCAACAAAACACCGGGCCCAAAGAAACGTTCACACTTGCTTGACTTTTCACCGGATGGGAAGAAGCCCCTACCGTCACAGCGTCGCCAGCCAAAGGGGCAAGACAGCAGAAAACGTGTTGATCCGCGTTCATTGCAGGCAGAACTTAGTAGCCTAGAAGAACTCATTGCTGAAAAAGAGACTGCCCGGGACGTAAAGTACACAGAGATCCGTAAAGAAGCGGCCCTAGCGGAAGCGGCAGCCGTGCTGGTTTTGCGAAAAAGCCGATGCGGTTTGGGGAAACGGCGAGGATCAGCGCCTCAGATATTGGACTTGTATAGTCGGGAAATTATTACGTGGGAAGTGTGGAGAAGAGGAACCCTCTATTCATCAAAATCAGCCAACCAAAGGCATTGGTCAGTGCCAAGCCCAGCCAGATGACATGGGTAAATGCGACGAGAATCAGGGAACGCTCTCGCCGAGTGACATCCGCTACGGAGTTGGCGTTGGTATTCGCCGCCGTGGCGGCAGCAACCAAAGCCATAGTGATGGAGGGGATGGACCTCACCAGCCGGAGACTATCGTGGCACCAGAGGGATATGGATAGAGGTATTGCTAACAGAAAGTATGATGCTGCGACCCAGGGTGCTGCCCCGCTCCCCCACCGCAGTGTCACATAGGCCACGGTGGTAACCTTTCGAGGTGTCGCTCGTAGATCTGCAGGAGCATCAGATATATGGTGCTCCATGAGCCACCCAAGGCAAAAGAGCCCATGCAAAGCCCCGGCCAATACGGCTCGCCCAGATACTACGCCAGCGGCTACATAGTAGGTGCAGCTGCTGGCTGCCGCCAAGGCGGGCAACGCACACAACCATTCGCCCAGCAGCGGTCTATAAGATAGCCGCAAGGGCGGCAAAGAGTAGGCTAGAGCCGCCCCGATACCAATCACTAGATGGGGCCATACCCAAGAGCCAGCCCTAACCGCCACATAAATGCCCAGAGCGGCGCTAGCGAGTAGAGCAACTAGGCCGATTTGTGAGAGCTCACCAAGGCTAAAGAGATCGAGGTGTAACACCTTGGAGCCGCCGGATAGCACCCCTTCAGTATAGCGATCTGTGCCTGATTGCCAGTCAACTCGATCATTGATGGCATGGGAAAGATAACCATGAATGATAACTACGACCAGGATAGCTAGGGCCAGCAACCCCCAGTCTATGTCGGCAAATCCCACCTCGCCTATCGCTGCAGCAAGGCCGACAAAGGGCGCCGCTAGACCCCAGCCTGTTACGGGCACTGGCCGGATGAGGCGCCAAAGTCCAAGCAACCACCTTCGGGTATCTACTCTCGTCATTCCCTTAACTCCACGTACCGGAGCAATAGCCCCAACTGGCCTCGAATCTCCCCTGGCGGCAACTGCTCCAAGCTCTTTTGGGCTTGAACTGCATAATAGCGGGCTAGATCCTCTGTATATCCTAGCGCCCCACATTCCCACAGCAATTTCTGCAACGGGGCATGGGAGCCTCTGGTACTAATAGCCGCTACCGCCTGGTAATACTTCTCTGGCGCCAACGCCCTCGCTCTAATCGTTGGCAGAGTCTCGATACCCGCAGCCATGTCCATACCGGTTTCTTTACCTAGCATCCTGCCATCTCCGGTAATGTCCA
>JAAYRF010000025.1 GCA_012518905.1 Bacillota bacterium
ACCGCCACGTGGTGGAGGTAGCAGATTATGCTGCGCAGTTTGGCATAACCATCAGCTTGGAGACTCACACCGGGCTAGCAGGTACAGGCCCAAAGGCTTTGCAGGTCATGCAAAGACTTGAACACCCCAATATTAGAATTGTTTACGATACAGCTAACCTCATTTACTATGAGGGAATTCGGCCGGAGACCGATCTGCCCGTCATAGCAAACTACGTATCCAATCTCCATCTTAAGGATACAAAGGGTGGCCTACACGAGCCAAATATGACAGCCATCGGTGAAGGCAATATAGACTTTGCAGTAATTTTTAAGACCCTCAAAGATGCAGGCTTTACAGGGCCGATCAATATAGAGGGTGTGGAAGGAGGAGATGCCAAAACTACCGACAACATGCTGCAGCGTTCCCATGCATTCATATCACGGACTTTAAATGAGCTAAACATCGCATTCGCATGATGGGGGTGATCATCCCGGTACTCCATACTATAGAGTAAATCAACGGTAGAAGACGAACCCCGATTTTCATAAACTAAGAGGAGTGCATTCAAGTGGTCAACAAACGCATGGTTTCCATCATTGTATGCATTGCGTTGCTCTGTTGCATAGCCCCCTCTGTGGGCGCAGCCAAGAAAACCATTACCATTCTTCAATGGATGCAAAGTCCCGAAGCTCAAGCCCGCTGGGACAAGCTGATGGAGCAGTTCTATGAACTATATCCAGATATAGAAGTCAAACCAATCAGGACTAATGAGTACACTATCAAGCTCCAAACCATGGTAGCTTCAGGCAATCCTCCTGACGTGGCAGAAGCCCGAGTTCAGTGGGAGTATGCCATGCTTGCCCCTAGAGGAGCTTTCATGGACCTTCAACCTTACATCGAAAAGAGCACAGTCCTATCAAGGGACTATTTCTTTGATTCCGCATACGATCTATTTAATATGAATGGGGCCCAGCTAGGTGTTCCCATAAATGCCAACCTGACCTGCATAGTCTACAACAAAGACATGTTTGATGCAGAAGGCTTACCCTATCCTGATGAGACTTGGACATGGGACGATATCTTACAAGCTGCCCTCAAACTAACCAAAGACGTTGACGGCGACGGTAGAGTTGATCAGTTTGGCATGGTCGTACCTACTTGGTACTTCATCCATTACTTAGGCAGTAGAGGTATCAACCTCTTTAACGAGGATCAGACCCAGTTCCTCTTTGATACGCCAGAAGCCATCGAATCTGTTCAGTGGCTAGCAGATCTTTGGACCAAGCACAAAGTAGCTGTACCCCTTGCTGGAGCAGCTGCTGTGGGAGAACGTGATGTTGCTTTTGGTTTCGAAAGCGGCAAGGCAGCAATGAGCCTTGATGGAACATGGTCAATAGCTGACTACGCCGAGACCATTCAAGCATTTGATTGGGATGTGACACTACTACCGCTAGCTTCTCCTGGCGCACCCAGGATAGCAACAATGATTACCGGCAGTTACGTCATACCCAAGAAGGCCAAATACCCCGATGAGGCTTGGAAACTCATCGAGTTCCTGCTAAGCCCAGAAGTGCGTAAGGGAGATGTTGCACGAACAGGCGAGGTTCCTGCGCAGATTCCTGTTGCCAACTCTGCTGAGTTCCTGAGCAATCCTCTGCCTCCTGCCGACAGAACCATGTGGATACGGGGGCTAGAGAGTGCAAGATTCTTTATTGAGCCCGTTACAGTACTTGGTATGGAGCTTAATCGAGAGATCAACCAAGCCCTGGACCAGGTCTGGATCGGTAAGAAGACAGCTGCAGAGGTCATGCCTCCCTTGACAAAGAGGATGAATGAGGAACTTGCCAAAATGGACTGACTAACCTTTCTAGCAATGTAGCAGTAATGACCCGACTGCTCCTCTGCAGTTGAGCAGTCGGGTTATATTTGCCATGATAGGAGGTACCTCCTCAATGAATAAGAGTAAAAGCACACTCCTCCATAGGGAAGCCTTGGATGGGTGGCTTTATGCATCTCCTTGGATAATAGGATTCTTTCTGTTTACCTTAGGGCCGATAGTAGCCAGCTTCGTATTAGCATTCATGAAATGGGACTTAGTCAATCCACCGCGATGGATTGGCCTTGACAATTACCTCCGGATGTTCAACGATTCTGTTTTCTGGTCATCCTTGAAAGTCACAGCGATTTATTCGTGCTTTGGTGTCCCTTTAAACCTCTTCGGGTCTTTGATCCTCGCACTTCTATGTAATCAAAAACTGCGGGGAATCGAGATCTTTAGAACCATCTATTACTTGCCTTCAGTTGTCTCGGGAGTAGCAATTGGCCTTCTCTGGAAATGGTTGTTTGATCCAACCTTCGGATTGATCAATTACCTACTTTCCCTTGTTGGTATAGAGGGACCCATGTGGCTAGCAAGTGAAACATGGGCACTCCCCGCCTTGATAGTTATGGGGCTATGGGGAGTTGGTGGCGGTATGGTTATTTTTCTAGCCGGTCTGCAAGGCATTCCCCTAGAACTATATGAAGCTGCGGAGCTTGACGGGGCTAATCGCTGGAACAAGTTCTGGCAGATTACTATCCCAATGCTCTCGCCGGTTATATTCTTTAACTTGATTATGGGGATAATAAGTTCGTTTCAGACCTTCACCTATGCCTACGTCATGACCGGAGGAGGTCCTAATAACGCAACCCTCTTTTACGTACTGAATTTATATTATAATGCGTTTTTGTACCTAAGAATGGGCTATGCGTCAGCTCTTGCATGGTTCCTCTTCTTAGTGATTCTGGCTCTAACAGGACTTGTATTCAAATCTTCACCTATGTGGGTTTACTATGAATCCGAGGTAAAGGGGAGGTAGCTTCTATGGATGATACATTTGCCAAGACCCACTTTCTCACCGCAGCACAGAGAAACACCCTTAACAAACTAATCGGTTATATAGTGCTCACTGTTTTGGGGATCGCCTTCTTTCTTCCATTTGCGTGGATGCTTTCAACGGCCCTTAAGGCTGAAGGCTACGTCTTTGCTTTCCCCCCACAATGGATACCAAATCCTGTACAATGGAGCAACTTTGTTGAGTGCATGAGGGTGGTACCCTTCGGTCATTATTTACTGAACACTGCATTGATAACGGGAATCTCCTTGGTGGGAATGCTTGTGTCCTCAACATTAGTAGCTTATAGTTTTGCCAAGTTGAGATGGCCCGGGAGGGACATCATGTTTGTGATACTCCTTTCCACTATGATGCTCCCTGGTCAAGTTACCATGATTCCCATTTATATCATGTTTAACCGCATGGGATGGGTGGATACGTGGCTACCGCTAACGGTCCCGGCGTTCTTTGGAAGTCCGTTCTTTATCTTCCTTCTACGCCAGTTCTTCATGTCAATTCCGACAGAACTAATGGAGGCAGCAAAGATCGATGGCTGCAGCAATTTCCGCATCTACAGCAACATCATGGTTCCCCTCGCGAAGCCAGCAATAGCCACCGTGGCCATTTTGCACTTTTTGTGGACGTGGAACGATTTTATGAGCCCCTTGCTTTATATCAACAGTCCTGAAAAGTATACGGTTAGTCTCGGACTGCAAGCATTTCAGACTCAATATACAACTAATTATCGCCTAATGATGGCCGCGTCCTTGATAGCATTGGCCCCCTGCTTACTGCTGTTCTTCTTCGGTCAAAAATACTTCGTCCAGGGAGTAATTATGACCGGTATTAAGGGTTAATTTTCAAAAGGGATGTAAGCAAGTATCAAGTATAGGAGAGTGATTATCGATGAACATAGTAGCTCGGGAAATGCAGCCCGGGGAGTTGGCCAAAGTCATCGAAACTCGCAATACTCACTTTCCTCCCATAGTCGAGGAAGACTGGTATCGAGAGACCACCATGACAGCAGCAGTAGCCTTTCTTGATCAGCAAATCGTGGGGGCTATTCCATTGGCTATACGGCGTTTTCAGGTTGCCCCCGGGCAGCTTATCACCGCAGCCTTTGAGAACGCTGTCTTGGTTATCGATGGTATGAGAGGCAAAGGCATTGGCACGAAGATGATCAATGCTGCAAGACATTTTCTAGCTGACCGTTGCGATGTATTGATGGTCTACAGAGGACACGAAAGAAGTAAAGGCTATAACTTCTATGAAAAAACCGGCCACTTTGACCTTCACTACATCACCGAATATATCTTGCATCAGCCCATGGATTGGGGCGATCTGGCCAGTGTAAATATGACCAGAGATGCAAGCACTTTCCTGGCCCTTGAACCCCAGGTTATGAGTACCTTCCAGTCCACCTTTGGCCGGTTCGGTGGTTTCCCGGTGAGGCAGCCCGGCTATTGGGAAAAAATGGTTACTGGGCACATATATGCCGTGCATCCCACTGAATTCACTTACTTATGGTGTCAAGAGGCCGGGCGAATGACTGGGTACTGTATCTGTGGTAGGCGAACTGAGCATCCCAATAACCCCGATTATCGTCCACTGCAGATTCTTGAGCTAGCAACGTTGAACAATGACTATGCGGCTGGCTTGGCTCTGCTCAAAGCTGCTTCCACACTAGCGGCGAGGCAAGGCTGCAAACTGACTATGCAAGGAAACAATCATCCCCTAGAACCGTTATTTAGGGCTTTAGGTGCTCAACCTGTAGATAGAGAGCATATGTCCATGATCATGGGGCAGTTGCTGAATCCGGAAGAATTCGGCACAGTACTTCAGGGACGACCTCTACTAGAGAACATAGAGATCAAAGTATGGACTCCAAGGAGAGATTTTGTACTGAAGCCTGCTCAGAATATTGCAGCTACCAGTATCACCTTAGGGATGAAGGAAGATACCTTGGCTTGCCTCTTACTCCACCGCCTTGACTTTAAAGCAGCCATTGAAGATGAACGCATCACAATCAGTGAAGCCAATGATACGATTGTTGGTGAAATCGCAGAGGCTTTCGCCAGACATGACTGGGTATACCACGCCCTAGACTATATCTAATCGTGATGGAGGACATGCAAGATGCCTAATGTGCGTGTACTAATATGGTTCGATGTTGAGGATTTCATAACTCCGGAAAGTGATGACGCTTTAAAAGGAATAATCGATGCTCTAGACTTCCACAAAGTTAAAGGGACTTTTAAGCTGGTCGGGGAAAAACTCCGTGTTCTTAAGTCTAGGGGCCGCGAAGACATCATTGAGGCACTACGTAACCATGAAGTTGGTTACCATACAAACTACCATAGCATCCACCCAACTCCTGCCGATTATCTGGAGGGATTGAGTTGGGAGGATGGCATCCGAGAATTCGTCCGGAGGGAGCAATCAGGATTTGAGTTAGTTGCTGACACCTTTGGCTATACTCCTTCGTGCTATGGGCAACCAGGGAGCTCATGGGCACCACAAGTCTACGGTGCATTGCGGGATTGGCAAATACCGGTTTATCTAGATGAAACCAATCAGATCGGATTAGATGAGAAGCCGTTTTGGTATTGCGGCATTTTTAATGTTTTGCGCCTTCGCAGCAATACTACCAGGTTCGATCCACAACTTGGTCGTGATGGGCTCGTACAGGGACTGGCAAAGTTTGATTCCTTATATGAAAGGCTTAGGCAAGCCGGAGGCGGACTGATCAGTATATGGTATCATCCCTGCGAATATTCAACCTACGAATTCTGGGATGCAGTCAATTTCTCCAACGGCAACACTCCTTCGTCTGATGAATGGATCACTCCCAAAATCAAGACGAAGGAACAGATGCAACTTGAGCTTCAATGCTTTCGAGACTACGTAGGCCACATAGTGTCCCAGCCAGGGGTCGAGACTCTAACAGCTTCCGAGGCCTACAATCTCTATCCGGATAAATCAAAGGATAGAATGTTTACGTTGGAGGAAATACGCGGCCTAGTTCACAGCCTCCAACGCGGAGTGACATTTGCCAAGCTCAATGATGTTGTCCTTTCTCCTGCAGAGATATTTTACCTAGCTGCAACAACACTGGGAAATGCAACGCAAAAGAAGGGGACTTTCCCTACCTTTGTTGGACTATTGGGTCCCACCCGACGAACGTCTAGCAATGTATACCAATGTAGCCTTAAGTCCCTGAAGGAAGCTTGTAGCTGGGCAAAGCAGTTCATGGATACGACTGGCCGGGTGCCGGATGCCATCCCTCTCCCCGGTGGTAGTGTTAGTCCCATAGACTTTTTTGAGACCACCAATCACCTGCTGAGATCATCGGATGATATTACAAAAATAAAAGACTCTGGCCCGATTGACATCAGGGACGGGAAATTACTGCTGGAGGAACAAGCCAGTGACGAAAACGCCTGGGGTTGGATTATATTCCCAAAGGGATTCAGTGCGCCTAATATCATGGAACTAGCCAAGCTACAAACCTGGAGTTTAAAACCAGCAATCTAGTAAGCCAGGGAGGTCTTACAATGAAACTAGGAGTAAGAAATGACTGCGTTCTCGGTGCCGATTTACGCGACAAAATGAAAATACTGAAAAACCTAGGCTATGATTTCATGGAGCTAGCCCTGACCGAGGAACAGGTGGAAAACCTGTCAACAGAACAGATGGAGGAGCTTAAGGCTGCAGCAGACAGCACACAGATGCCGATAAAGCAAACGAGTATGGGGCATTTCCCACTGTTCGCCACCAAAAAACCAGCTGAACGAAGTAAGCTTGTCAAGCACATCAAGACATTTGTGGACTTAACGAATAAGCTGGACGGAGATGTCGTTCTGCTTGCTACCAAGGAGCCATCCGACGATGTAGCTAGCTATGCTCCCCTCTACTTTGAAGAACTAAAGAATGTTGCCGATTACGCCCGGGACAAAGGAGTTACGTTGGCCCTAGAGCCAGTAGGTCTGATCAAGCCCAGTACCATTGATAAGCTAGTTAGAGAAATTGCGCATCCTGCTATTCGTATGTACTACGATATGGGCAATTGTCTGTATGGGGGCGAAGATCCTGTGGAACAAGCCCGGTTGTCCGCGGACATCACCGCCGCCATCCACATCAAGGGTGCCATGGAAACAAGCTTACTGGAAATGCCGCTACGGGAAATACTGGAGATTTTTGCACAAGCAGGTTTTGCAGGTGCAGGATGCCTGGAAATCGGACCCGACGATGATACTAATAAGCATCTTGAGGAAGCCATATCAGCTTTGAGAAAACTGGGATACTAACCAAGGGGAGGACAACAGAATGCTAAAGATCGGCATTATTGGAGCAGGTTCCATAGCCCATTTCCATGAGGAACATATCACGAAAATAGAAGACTGCAAAATCTCTGCGGTATGTGATATCCGGCTAGACGCCGCACAAGAGATGGCTAATCGCCATGGTGCAGAGGTCTACCGAGATTATCAGGACCTGCTGAAAAGCGATGTTGATGCTGTATATATATGTACACCCCCACACTTGCATAAGGAGATGACCATAGCCGCGGCCGAGGCTGGAAAACACATATTCGTCGAAAAACCGCTGACACTATCGTATGAGGACGCCTTGGCCATGAAGAAAGCTGTCGATAATGCCGGCGTAAAATGCCAAGTAGGCTATGTTGTCCACTACAGACCATCAGAAGACACGGCTCGACGCCTTTTTGAGGATGGGCAGATCGGTCCCCTGGTTGCCGTATGGGATCTCCGCATGAGTGATGCATCATTCTTAACGGATGCCATAGGTACGTATCGCGATTGGTTAACCGATAAAAACCGCAGCGGTGGAGTCCTTATCGAATGCATGACCCATGAGGTTGCCTGGCTGCTTTCCATAGGCGGAGAGGTGGAATCAGTCTATGCCAACATCAGCTACTCTAACCCCGACAAACGTATTACAGTGGATGATAACTCCTGGGCAATGTTGAATTTTAAAGAAGGTGGCGTAGGTATCCTTGGTACCAGCTGGTCCAACCCCTTGGGTGTAATGAACAAAGGGTTAATCGGCGTAGACGGAGCCATGGGTATAGAAGGCGAATCGGTGGTAGTAGGCGCACGCAATTCCGATTCGAGACAGGTGATACCCGGTGAGCCCGATGAGAAGCTCAGTAAGCAGGCTCATTTTGCCAAATGCATCAAGGAAAACCTACCGGTCCGTAACCCAATTGGTGAAGCAGTCTATAACCTAAAGATCATGTTGGCGATGCATGAATCAAGTGAGACTGGCCAGATAGTTTATATCGATTAGCAGAGGTTATCAAGAATAGCCCGGTGGCCCCAATGCTACCTAGCAAAGGGGCCACCCATCAACGTATGCCCCCACGTGACATAGAATAAGCCTGGCTTCCAGACGTAGAAAGGACTTCCCGGTTCAACCAAGAAGCCAAAGCTATGTCTGCACTCATGGGAGCTGACCCATGGACAACTCACTGGATGATTTCAGGCGAGAGGAGATGGACTATGGAAGAAACCGCGCTTGAGGTAGAAGCCATGAGCAAAACCTATCGGGAGCGGGGTCGACAGGAAGTCCGAGCGGTAGATAATGTCAGCTTCAAAGTGAAGCAACAGGAAGTAGTGGGCCTTTTGGGACCCAATGGTGCCGGCAAGACTACCATCATTAAATGTATTCTGGGGCTCATGCAACCAGATGCCGGTGAGATACGAGTATTCGGTCAAGATGTAACGAAGCATTACCCCCGGGTGCTAGAGAATATGAGTGCAGTTTTGGAGGGTAGCCGTAACCTTTACTGGCGGCTCACGGCATGGGAGAATGTCCTATTCTTTGCAGGGCTCAGTGGAATCTCCTCACGGGACACCCATGATTACTTCAATTATCTCATCGAGCTTTTCTCCCTGGAAGATAAGAAAAACGTCGAGGTAAGAAAACTCTCCCAAGGTATGAAGCAAAAGGCCAGCATAGTATGTGCGCTAGCTCGGCGAACACCCCTTGTCTTTCTCGATGAACCTACATTGGGCCTTGACGTAGAAACCTCCTTAGAGCTTCGGCAGATCTTAAAGCAACTTGCCCAGCAAGAGCATCGTACCATTGTGGTAAGCAGCCACAACATGGATGTCATCCAAGACATATGCCAACGTGTAATTATTCTGTCCGGTGGCAGAATCATGGTGGACGATCACGTGGACCACCTCATAAAGCTCTTCGAAACACGAGCCTATCGTATTGCCCTTGACGGTCACCCGTCTTCGGAGCTAGAAGAGGCTTTAGCCGCTCGTTTTAGCAGCATAAATATGGCCGCCCAAAAGTACGGTGTGGAGATCAAGATCAATCTTTCCGATCGAGATGATATATACCTACTCATGGATATGCTCCGAAGTCACGGGGCCATCATCGATGAAATCTCCCACGAAGATATTGACCTTGAGCGAGTCTTCCTGGAAGTCGTAAGAAGGGAGCGAGATGAATATGCGTCTGGGCACTCTATTTAGGACCGTTTTTCGCCGAGAACTCACCATGATGACAAGGTATGCGGTCAATACCGTCTCCAGCTTGGTGTCCATATACATACTCTTCGTTCTCATATTCCTAGGGATGCAACGTCTGTCAAGCACCATGGCCGGTGAATTTCTCAACGACACCCTGGAAGGGACCATTATCGGCTTCTTTGTTTGGACATTTACCATCTTTGCCTATTCGGATCTATCATGGAGCCTAACCGGTGAAGCACAGGCCGGTACTTTGGAACAACTATATCTATCACCCTTCGGGTTTAGGCGGGTATGTGCTTGTACAGTCATATCTACTTTTCTCCTTAATCTCATCCCCCATACGGTGTTTCTCGTAGCCATGATGGCCACCACCGGTCATTGGCTACGTCTAGATGTGGTCAGCCTCTTACCTCTGATGGCCATTACGGTAATGGGCGCCTATGGCTTCGGCTTCGCTCTGGGTGGATTGGCCCTGGTATATAAGCGCATTCAGGCGCTCTTTCAAATTGTCCAGTTCATATTCTTGGCATGTCTCGTAGTCCCAACAAGGATACCGTGGGTTAGGTTCCTACCTCTTTCCATGGGAAACAGCCTGATTTATGACGTTATGGTCCAAGAAAAACGACTCTGGGAGCTTCCCCCAATGAGTGTGCTTACCGCCCTTGGTGTGGGCGCAGTCTATCTGGCCATTGGACTCATCGTCTTTTCACGGTGTGAGTGTGTAGCGAAGCAGCGAGGCCTACTAGGACACTATTGAGGCAATCTCATAGGTGAATGGAGTCACGAACTGGTCTTTGCTGGCTCTACCCGCTTGCGGTTTACCAAAGCAATCCCTATAGATACCATGGCCAGAGCCAGTACTGTGCTGAGACCTATAGTTTCGCCCAAAAAAAGTGCCGATAACAAAGTCCCCCAGATAGGTATCAGGAAACGATAAACGGCTACCTCCCCCGGCTTATTGTACTTCAGGATAGAGTACCAGATAGCAAAAGCCGTAGCAGAAGCAAAGGCCAGATAAAGAAGTAAAAGCCCTGATCGCCAGTCAAAGACTAGTGAACCTATCCCTGAGGTTAAGCCTCCAGTAATAATGAGGAGTATGGAGCCAAACAGCATCTGGTAAGCGGTGACCAAAAATGGATGTACCCCAGTTGCTAATTCCTTAGCTAGAATGGTCCCAAAGGCCCCTACCAGTGACGATAGGAGGAGGAACCCCTCGCCCAGAAAGGTAAAGGAAAGATCCAGCCCGCCTTTGGGCAAATTGACCACCATGACTCCCGCAAAACCAACCAAGAGACCAAATAGCTTCTCTGTGGTCAAGAGGTCGTTCTGATAGTATAAACGGGAGAGAATCACAACGAATAGGCTGCCTGTGGCGTTAATGATGGAGCTCTTGATACCTGTACTGTAGGCTAGCCCGTTATAGAAGAAAAAGTACTGAAGGGCCGTCTGCAAAAGCCCCAGTAAGAGGACCCACGGTAGCGTTCTCTTGGGTATTTGCAAGGACTGCCGCAATCCCAATGATGTCACTGCCATAAGGAGTATGCCAGCGATAAAGAAACGGTAGCCCGCCAGGAGCACCTTTGCTCCCCAACCGGCTGCAGGAAGACTTAGCAGCTCATAGCTGATTTTGAGAAAAGGGAAGGCACTCCCCCAAAGCAGACAGGCCAAAGCAGATAGGCCCAATACTACAGGTTTTTGCTGCAATCGTTTTTGGATTTCGTGTTCGGTCATGGAAAAATTCCTTTCTGTATCTCTACACAGCTTGGGTTGTGTTGCTTCCCCGGCTAGTCGTTCTAAGGCGTAGAATTGGCCAGTGGGCGATTAGAGCAAGTATAGCGGCACCTACATAAAGCTTCCTTAAGCCGATGATATCGTACAAAGCTCCACCAACGATATTACCCATTATAGCCCCGCCTCCGAGGGTGAGTCCAGTGAAAACCGTCTGCCCGGAAGCCCGCAGATCTGCGGGGGAGAATCTATCCACCAAGGTGACACCTGCAAGGTAGGTGATGGATATAGAGACTCCAGTGAGAACTTGGGTTGCTACTATGGCCATAGGTGCTGGCATCAAAGCATTCAGTGCCCAACGCAAGGAGAAAAACCCTGCACCGGCCAGGTAGAGACTACTGGCATCGAATCGCTGCAGAAACGGGTAGGACAACCAAAATACCAGCTCACTCACTAATGCCAGCAGCCATGCTATGCCAATGGTGGACTCCGAAGCTCCATGCTCTATTAAGTATACCCCAAAAAACGATTGGTGACAGTTATTGGTTGCCTGCAAAAGAAAAGCAGCTAGAGTCAGCAAACGAAACTCCCTATCATTGAGGAGCCTAAGCAACCCGGGCCCCGACGCTGCCCCTTCCCCAACCCTAGCTGGGGGTAGGTTGGGTAGGTACAGTGTGGACACCCAGCACAGAAACATCAAGACGGTATACATAATAAACACGTATCCGACGAAGATCTTCTCGAAGATGATGCCGGCAGCAACGGTAGATATTATACCCCCAAGTGTCCCCCACAACCTTATTTTGGCGAATTCTCCCTCGTTGCCATCGATAAACCCCATGGTGATGCTATCCATCATGGGAACGACAGAATTGGCGAAGAATGAGATAGCCAAGGTTACTATCATCAGGATGGCCACTTGGTCAGAAATGAGGAAAAACGGGCATAAGGTGGCACTCATAAACACCAAAATACGAAGCGTCCTTGTCCTACCTAAGCGGCTATCGGCGATATTCCCCCAAAACGGCTGGCTAACAAGTGCCACCAAAGGACCACACGCCACCACTAGTCCGATCTGTTTACCAGTAAGCCCTATCCGGTGTAAGTAGATATTAAAGTAAGCGCCATAGGCGAACATGGCCATCAGATCAAAGAGATAGCCAAGCTTCAGATACCGAGTAGGGTATAGTCCCCGACTACCAATGTTACCACCGGCATATTCCATTGATTGCCCTCTCCCACAGATACCGCCTATTCAAATAGCGATACTGCCTTATGCATATTTTCGATAACCTGTACACTGAAGGGACATTTGGCCTCACAACTGCCACATTCTGTACACTCAGAGGCTTTATGAAGACTAGCATCATACCGGTCCCGGGTCTCTAGTGGTATGTTCTTTGTATCTAGTAAGGCAATATCCAGCATCCGGGTGATGGCGGCTATGTCAATTCCGGATGGGCAAGGCAAACAGTGGTTGCAGTAGACACATTGACCGCTAAGGGAGCCTTTAGGAGTTCTGATCACTTCACCATAGTCCCGCTCCTCATCGGTGAGATTTAGGTAACCAGCCGCTTCTAAAACCTGCTCCCTTGTGCTGCAGCCAATGAGTGTCGAGACAACTGCCGGACGAGTCAGAGCATAATGAATACACTGGCCCACCGTCAAGGGCTTCTCAAAGGGCGAAAACTCCGGTGTCAAAAGCTTGCCAGCACCCAGCGTTTTCATGGTTGTTATAGCTATCCCTCTACTCTCACACAACCTGTACAGATACGTACGGTCGGGATCCATGCCGTCAAAATGGGTGCCATCTAGCTTCCCAGCCATGGCATCTCCAATATCAGCATCATAGGAGAGCATATCAAAGGCAGCGTTCGTACTAAACATGAGAAGCTCAATAACCCCGGTCTCCACTATGCGGGCTGCCATCCTCGGGTTATGAGAGCTGGCCCCGATAGCACGGATTTTACCGTCTTCCTTTAACTTTAGCACGTAATCTATATACTCTGTCTCGAAAACGCCCTGATAGTCCTCTTCCGTATCAATGAAGAACATCATGCCTAAATCGATGTAGTCTGTCTTAAAGATCCTAAGCAGGTCCTCGAAGTATTTGCGGCAGATATCTACATCACGGGTCCTATCATACTGCTCCCGCAGATCCACAGAACCCACATGGCCCTGGATAAGCACTTGATCCCGTCTGCCCTTCAGAGCCCGAGCGATATTCTCCCTGACGGGAGTGCCCGGCATAAACACATCGAAGATGTTTATGTCACATTCAAGTGCAGCATCGATAACTTCCTCTGCTACTGCATACGGCCTATTGTCCAAATGCTCTGTGCCAAGGCCAATAATACTTGCTGACATACCGGTTTTTCCAATAGGTCGATATAACATTTCAGCCCTCCGATTTTGATTATTTGCAGAGCCACACCATAATTCTTCCAGCTGCCTGACTACATTCCTGCAAGGCAGAGGTTAGCTGCCAAGGTATTGCCACCAAGATGCAGAATGCATTATCTAGACAATGGGGATTTAAGGAAAAGCTCGCAAACCACCACTGAAAAAAGATGGGAGGCAGCAGACAAGTGATTACCGGTATAGCCCACACTGCTTTTCGGGTGGAGGATCTAGAAAAGTCCATCCACTTCTACACGGAAACCCTCGGTCTCAAAGAAGCCTTTAGGCTCTTGCATGATGATGGCACACCATGGCTGGTTTATCTGCAGATCAACGCCAATACCTTTATTGAACTCTTCCCCGATGGTAAAGATAGATTGCCGTTAACTCGGCAATCCATCGGCTTCGCCCATTTATGCCTGCACGTAAACGACATCTTCGCAGCGGTGACTCGATTGCGGGAGCGGGGACTAGACTGCCCCGGGGAACCCACCATGGGCAAAGACGGTAACTGGCAGTACTGGGTGAAGGACCCCGATGGGAACGATATCGAGTTGATGCAGATCATGCCTGATTCTCTCCAAGTAATCAACAGCAAGTTCTAAATCTGCGGTCTGAAGGTAGAACGGGCATAACACCAGCCTCAAGATGGGTTATGCCCGTTCTCTCCCTCTTGCGCCTAACCAACTCCTCAGTATACCAGCTCTGTTGCGCACTCTGTTGCACACATTTTTTGCGCAAGCGGCCATTTTCCTCCTTGAAGATCACCCAGATAAATGCTATGATGTAGACACTTACCCGCTTGTTCTATATGTAACGCAGCCCTTTCGCCGGGTCAGTGTTGACTCAT
>JAAYRF010000204.1 GCA_012518905.1 Bacillota bacterium
TAGGTGCTCCCACCGGTAGCGTCTGCAAAATAGAGTGTGAATCCATTCTTATCGAGCCAGCACTGAACGTCTTTCATCTCAACCTCAATCACTGGAAGACTCAGTACACTGGATAAGCTGGATCGCACGGTTCTCGGGTTCGTTACACTTGTTTTCCCATGGCTGATGAACACAGCACAGACTCCCGCGGCCTCTGCTGTACGTATTATCATTCCCACATTGCCCGGACTTTCCAACCCATCTAGGATTAGCACCAAGTCCTTGTCCCGCAGACGTATCTCGTCGAGACTAATCTTGGGTAGCCTGCAGAGGGAGATTACACCTTCATCCGATTTTGGCTCACTCAGCCTGTGGTACACTCTTTCAGAGACTATGTGGACACCGTGTACCACCCGACCGATCAGGCTAGACAAGAGGTCGACTGCCTCAGGTGTGCGAATCATCACGGGGCAGACGTACAATGCCTCGATTTGAGTACGAGAGGCCAAAGCCTTCGCATTCAGCCATATGCCTTCCACGGCAACGAGAGACTCATCGCGGCCCCGCAAGGCTGAACGCAGAAGCTTGATTCTGTTGTCCTTCATCCCGATATTGGCGGCTTTCTTGCCCATTGTTGCGCAAAGGGATTTCACATCGGCCTCTTCCATGTCTGGGCCTCCGATCTAGATTGCCAGGGGTGCAAACCTACTAAAGACAGGGCGGGCTTCCATCCTCAACATGCGGCTAGGCCGCAATTGGGCAATACCACCACTGACCTCTATCCAGGCTAGCTCGATACCCCTACGCCCAGCAGACTGGTTTCCGAAGATAGTACGCTCAGCCCGTTGCAGCTCGTGTGTTAATTGCCCGAATTCACAACTTGCATTGGTTTTCTCCATTCAGAAAACTTCTCCTTTAAGCCTGACAGTTAGCGTCTAGTCTATGCTATCTGGTCACAGGACGACCGTCTGCACCCGATTACCAGTGGAGTCCACGCGGCTCGCTAGATCCCTTTTTACTTGTCAAAGTGCTCTTTTTGCTATTGACATTTCATAGTGTTAATGGCTAGGTATGATGAAGAATTCAGTCCTCCACTGTAATGAAGATGATGCCACCGGAGAACCAACCTGTAAGCAAGACTGCCTAAGAGACAGCTGTTTCGGAAGCCACTCTATATAAGTGGAAGAAGCAGGCCAATGCGAAAGGGTCTGTTGCGCTGGCTGAAGAAGAACCCGAGTGTTGGAGTACAGAGGATAACACTTATCGGGGAGCGACGTCTCATTCGCATTAGGAATAGCACGGCGCCTCATAGATTTGCTGCCAATTGTACAGGAGGTGGGCCATCGTCAACATGGTCGTCAACTTGTACTTGTGATTTGGACTTCTGTTTCCCTTGTAGAGCGTATTGAAGTCTGCGATGTTGTAGTAGGTTCGCACCATTAGCTCAATTGTCAAGGACACTATACTCATCGTGGCAAAATGTCGCAGATCATCCATGCTTGTACATGAACCTAGCCACATGAGTATGTGACACCCGTTCCCATTCTCTTTGAGTATAAAGGGTGATTCCCTGAGTTGGAGCAAGCTGAAAAATGGAGGTTGCGGTTGTGCCAACTGCATCACCCACGGCCAACCCAAAAGACAGCCGCAGAATCTTTCTTGTAGCTGCATTGACTATAGCCTCCGAAAGCTCTAGTGTATACGGGTGTCATCAGTTGCTACATACCAGAAAACCAATTGGACAGAAAAGAGCGTGGACCACTTTTGCTGGCCGCCCTTGACCAGAACTCTCGTTCAGACTTGTTTGGCTTTTGGCACGGATCCGTATTGACACACAACAGCTGTCACACGTATAATAAAGGCAGTCTGTAAGGAGGCTGGAAGATGGAGCGTTCAACGTGCTTCCACATCGTGCAAATTGCAGATAGGGTCCTTGCCCAGGGGGTAGTGTACCCTTTTTTAACTACATTCTCCTTACCCGTGGCCACATAGTGGCATACTAGAATGCAAATGAGCGGCTGCGGGTGAAACCCGGAGCCACGCTTCAATACTATAGCACCTTGAGGTGCAATGACCGCGAGCTTCGGCTCGCGGTTTTTTCTTTAGGTGGGAGTGAATACCATGATCTCTTTTGCACAAGTGTACAAGAACTACGGCTATGAACCGGTACTTGAGGATTTGACCCTCACCGTATACCCCGGAGAGAAGGTAGGGCTCGTCGGAGCCAATGGTTCCGGCAAGACCACCATTTTCCGCCTCATCACAGGTGAGGAGACGCCAGATAAGGGAACTATATCCGTTCCATCACGCCTACGCATAGGCCATCTGGCACAGATTCCTGATGCCACGGAATTGACAGTAATGGAACGGCTCCTTCAGGGTGTTGCCCACCTGCGAGAACTGGAGAACCAGACAAAGCAGTTGGAGGAGCGACTGAGCCAATGTCAGGTACATGACTCGGAAACAGAGCGTCTGCTACTGACATATGCAGAGGTAAGTTCAATCTTTGAACAGGCTGGCGGTTACGAATACAAAACCCGGATCGAGGAGACTGTCAACGGCCTGGGGTTGACTACAGATAAGCAGGCACCAGTAAACACGCTCAGTGGCGGCGAGAGAACGCGGCTTGAACTAGCTGTGGTATTGCTTGCGCGCCCTGATGTGTTGTTGCTCGACGAGCCTACCAATCACCTGGACTTCTCGGCCCTAGAGTGGCTGGAACGATACATCTCTGGCTACAGTGGGACAGCTGTCATCATTTCCCATGACCGCTACTTCCTCGATCGCACTGTCAGTCGCATTATTGAGGTGTTTCGGGGCCGTGCTCGTGAGTTTGCTGGTAACTATTCCTCCTACCTAGAGCAAAGAGATCGTCTCTATGAGCAGGCGGTTAAGGAGTACCAGATACAGCAGAAAGAGATCAAGCACAAGGAAGCGGCCATAAAGCGCCTGCGGCAATGGGCGGCCGCGGCCGACAATGAGAAGTTTTTCAGACGGGCCGCCAACATACAGAAGCAGATCGACAGGATGGAGAAGGTGGAGAATCCCGATGCAAACCTCTTGGATTATAATCTGCGCCTCGGTGGCCATCGTAGCGGCAAAGAAGTAGTTCGCCTGGAGAACATTAGACTCACCTTAGGGTATCGCACTCTCTTTCGAGGGCTCGACTGGCGAGTGCGCTATGGTGAGAGACTAGGTCTCGTCGGCCCTAACGGCGCAGGTAAGACCTCGTTGATCCACCTACTCCTCGGTGAGCTGCAGCCTGACTCAGGAAGTGTGTACACGGGCGCAAGTCTTAAGATTGGCTATCTGCCACAGCAACCTCCTCCCCTTAGTGGTGAGGAGACGGTGCTCAACACCTTCCGCAGCATCGTGCCGCATCTGGCAGAATCGAAGGCTCGCGCCATTTTGGCCAAGTATGGTTTTCCAGGCGAGCTGGTGTTCAAGCCCATAGTATCTCTCAGCGGCGGCGAGCGAGTACGCTTCCAACTGCTGAAAATGGTCTACACTGAGGTCAACCTACTCATTCTCGATGAGCCTACCAATCACCTGGATCTACCATCCATCGAGGTTTTGGAGGAGGCTGTACTCGACTACAAGGGTACTCTCTTGGTTGTCTCCCATGACCGTTACTTTCTCAACCGGGTCATAGAAGGGATCTACGTCTTGGACGACAGCAGGCTTAAGTACTATCATGGCAACTACGATTATTACGCATCAAAGCAAGCAGCAGAACGGGCCAACGCTACCGCCGCTTCACCGGGTGGGAAGAAGCCCCTACAGGCGCAGCGTCGCCAGCCAACGGGGCAAGACATCAGAAAACATGTGGACGTGCGTTCATTGCAGGAAGAACTCATTCGCCTAGAAGAACTAATTGGTGAAAAAGAGACTGCCCGAGACGTAAAGTATAAGGAGATGACACAGCCAGAGATCCTCCAGGATCACCGGCAAATGTGGAAACTGCAAGAGGAGGTAGAATTGCTCGATGATCAGCTCAATCAGCTTATGCAGCGCTGGGGGAAAGTCGGTGAACAGCTAGAGGCAATAATTGAGTAGTGTGACGCCAGGTGCTAATCAGCCTGGCGTTATTACTCTTACAGAACAGTGCACACAGACCCTTACACGGCTCCTAGAAGACTCTAGTCATTTGGATTGCTGTAGCAAAGATGCAAGATGCTAACAACCTCGTATATACCGTTGCTACAAGACCCTTCCCTCGGATTATCTTTTCCACTTGCACAGTGTGCTTTCTCAAAAAGCACCCTCTTTAGCAATATTGTCTGGCCAGGTTAAAATGGACATAAATGGCCACGAAAATTCCCCACAAATAGCCAACTAAAGAAAGGAGAAAGCCCACTCTCTCGAAATGATCGGTAATCGCTGCCAATACGACTTCGAGGGAGTGAGCA
>JAAYRF010000205.1 GCA_012518905.1 Bacillota bacterium
AACAACTGTAATCCAATGCCCATCATTCGCAGAAAATCATCGGACACCTGTCGAAAACGCCGGCTGAACTTCGGCTTGCGGTTTGTTTCCGCCTGCTCTTGATATCTCTTTAAGTCCTCTGCTCGCTTTCCATATTTGATTTGCCAATCCGGTGGAGACTCGCGATGACATTGAGTATCACTCTGAAAATCCTGCAAGAGTTGGTGCATCTCCCCCAGGGTCTTGGCAGCCATATCCAGTTGGGCCGGGTCTTCCGGGTCAATTTCAGCCCCCTGCACCCAGGTAGTCACATAGAAAGGCGCTATGGATGTCTGTATCCATGGCTTGCCATCCTTAGTCAGATGTAGAGGCATACTCCTTTTCCAGCCCTTGCCGGCTAAATGCTCGAGAACCCCATGCACAAACTCCAACTCCAAAGGAGAGTACCTAAATGCTTTGAATTTTTTCCAGCCTTGGCTGGTATTGATTCGAAATACCCCGTTCTTTCTCTCCGCCTGTAGTATCCGCAGATCGTACTCCTCAGCCACAGATTGCAGAACCTGATGCTGCTCTAGCGTGGCGCGAAATCCTCGACTACGCCGTTTTCTTTGCCTGCCCATTCCCGTTCCCTCCCGTCGGGATGTCAGTTTCCATATATTAATATGATAGGACTGAAATCCCTGTGCTTCGTTCACCAAATCTCCAGGGGCCAAATATACTAAATATGCGCTATAGCTTCTTGATACTATGGTGACTTGGGAAAGGATGGACAGCTGGTGACGGTAGAGCAGGCGGCATCCACCCAATTTGGGGTTAATCCGAAAAAAATCATCCCGGTGCGTCGGGCTTACAAAGTTATAGGCGAACAGGGTACTTTCGCCCTCAAGGAAAGCCGCCAAAATGAAGCAGATATACTTTTCATCCATGCTGCCAAGGAATACCTCCACGAGCAAGGTATGCCGAACCTAGATCGTTATGTCCTAACGAACGAGGGATCTCCCTATGCTGATATTAGCGGGCGACTATTCGTAATGAGCCCATGGGTGGAAAGTCGTGAGGCCCGTTACGATTCCTTGGCTGATGGAATTCCCGCGGCTAAGTGCTTAGCGGAGCTTCACCAAAAAGCACGAGGCTTTGCCCCTCCTATCGATACCGAACGCATCCTTTGGGGTGCTTGGCCCATAATCTGGCAAGAACAATTGATGAGATTACAGCAGTATAAAACCATGGCCGAGAAGCAGACGGCACCAAGTCGCTTCGATATTCGCTTTTTGCGCCATGTCGATGGATGCATGGCTCAAGGCCGGGAGGCTCTGACAATGCTAGCTAACACACAGTACAGAAATATCTCCGACCAATACCAAATCAGAGGTGGTATTTGCCATCACGACTACTCTGAGCGCAATGTACTTTTCACCAATGACGGCAACATCCACCTTGTAGATTTCGATTACTGTATCTGTGACCTGCCAATTCATGACGTAGTTAACTT
Source organism: Bacillota bacterium (assembly GCA_012518905.1). Lineage (GTDB taxonomy): Bacteria > Bacillota > Limnochordia > DTU087 > DTU087 > JAAYRF01. Next base: position 1,472 of record JAAYRF010000205.1, read on the forward strand.
CCTGCGCCGCATCGCCAAATTCAGCGATTATGACGGAGGTCATGCCCACCAGATCCTAATCGCTTATCTAGAAAAAAACCCGTTGACCAAAGAAGAGCTCCAGTTATTCGTCCCTCTTTGGCTTTGGCCCCGCAAGGTTTGGGAGGTAGTGCACCAGTACTATGGCGAGGGGAGGACACGGCCCCGACGCAAATATACCGATCGTTTGCAGCATCGGTGCCGGGTAAGGAGCAAAGAATACCGCCTGCTAGATCATCTAATCAAGATTCCTGAACTAACCTGATGACACTTGCCTAGGAGTGGAAGCATGGCTAGAATTTGTATTGACGCCCGCCCGGCTATCACAGCTAGGGGTACTGGCATCGGGAACTATACATACCAGCTAATATGGTATTTGAGCAGGCTAGATGAAGGGCATGATTACTACCTATTGTGGCCTGATGAGGGTACTTTGCCGTGGCCATTAGGCAGCAACTTCCGCTACAAACCCATGAGCAGAAAGCGGCACGAGGAAGCCGCGGAATTGCCCTACTGGCTAGAGAAAGAAAGGATCGATCTTTACCATGCCCCAGATAACGGCCTCCACGCCTTTCTAACCCCCACTTGTAACTTAGTTGTCACCATTCACGATCTTATACCCTTTGTTATGCCCGAAACTGTAAGGCGTGGGTATCGACAGAATTTCTTGGAAAAGGTACCGGAAATAGCTCAGCAAGCTCAATGCATAATCACTGTATCTGAAGTCGCTCGCCGGGACATCTGTACAATCTTGGGCGTGTCTCTGGCCAAAACACGGGTCATCTACCCGGCTCCCGAAGCAATCTTTGTCCCAAGCAATCCCCTCCGGGCGCAGAGCCACCTTTGCTGCCACTACGGTATTGATAGGCCTTACTTGCTATATGCCGGTGGGCTCAATCCTAGGAAAAATGTAGGGGAGCTGATTTACGCCTTTGCCAAGGCGCGTAAGTACTTCCAGCGAGATCTGCTCTTGGTAATTCCAGGGAAGCCTTCCGATGATATGCCGGATCTGTCGGCCCTTTGTACGGGGTTAGGGATTTTTGATAAAGTTCGTTTCCCTGGCTTCATGCCCATGGAGGACCTTGTGACTACATACCAAGGAGCTGAAATCTTTGTATATCCTAGCCTTTACGAAGGTTTTGGCTTACCCCCCTTAGAAGCCATGGCTGTGGGAGTGCCGGTAATCTCTAGCCCCGTCCCTTCTGTGACGGAGGTAGCCATGAACGCGGCGCTGATTTTTAACCCTGAAGATACTACCGCGCTAGCTGCACACCTGCATCGAGGGCTCGGAGATACAGATTTACGGCAACTCATGAAGGAAAGGGGTAAAGAGGTTGTAGCTGCTTTGAGCTGGCCAAAGGTAGCTAGAGCAACACTGGCCACATATAACGAGATTCTAAATAACTCGACAAATAACTTAGGGTAGGTGACATCCAATTGAAAGGGGAGCGCCAATTCAGACATTGGCCCAAACGAGGGCCGGGATGGAAACACTACTGCGATATTTTGCGTGTACTTGAGTCTCTTATCCCTGTACTCACCGCAATAGCCACCTTACTGCTCTTTTTTCTTATGATATTTAATCCCGGCACCTTGTTGGCCTTAGCTCTCTTCTTACTGGTTCTAGCTGTCTTGGGGTATGTAAGGAGGTGTTAGTCCACCTTATCGGGGAATCCGTCGGATACACCGGCGGCTTGTAGCATTTCAGCAATGGTAATGGGTCGCTTCTCATCTACAGACTGCTCTGCTGCCAGGCTTACCAAACAGCTCCATGCTCCTTCCACAGCCCCGGCTAGTGGTTGTTCCCCTTGCTTCATACAGGCAATGAACTCCCGCAAGAGTCCGGTATCACCGCCGCCATGGCCGCCGGCATCTTTAGCAACACTATATTCGATGACATCCTGGCTATAGTGGGGTCTTACAGTAATTCGCCGTTGGGCTTCATCCAGTTCCAGTTTGCCCCTATCGCCGAAGATCATCATCTGGCGAGTGTCTATAGGCGCGAACAGGGAAAGATTATAGCTTGCCTTCACATCATTATCATATTCAATGAGGGCATGCCCGTGGTCGATGGTAGTTTTCTCGGAAGTGAAAGCACATGTATCCCGGATGTAGCCATCGGCTGTCTCCGCTAAGAGATATAGGCTTCGGTATGGCTCCTCCCTCAAGTCCAGATACTCTGGACACTGCTCTTTTGTTTCGCAAGTCAAGCATCTTTCACCCTGCCATTTCCCAGGTAGGTATACACTGAGGCCACCCATGGCACTTATACTTACAGGCTTGGCACCGGCATACCAATTGACGATATCTAGTGTATGGGTGCTCTTGTGGTTAAAAAGACCTCCACTCTTTTCTCTAAACCTGTGCCACCTGCGAAAGTAGTCAGCGCCACGACGATTGTCAGTGGCAATGATCTGTTTAACGTTCCCTATATCGCCCCGGGCAATTATCTCATAAGCATTCTCATATACTCTGTTATATCTCAACACGAAACCGATCTGCAAAACCTGACCAGGCTTTTGGGCCGCCATGATCTTATAACAGCCTTCTACAGTGGTGGCCAAAGGCTTCTCACAAAGGACATGCTTGCCGGCCCGCAATGCATCTGTTGCCACTGTCTCATGGGTACAATCCGGTGTGGTAACGATAACAGCATCGATTGTGGGATCAGCCAAAAGATCATGATAGTTGCTATAAAGAGCCATGTTATCTAGACCCAAAAGCCTTGCCGCACCATTCATGCGCTTCTCATTAATATCTGCCAAAGCCATGACTCGACCATACCCCGACAGCCCGTTGGTGAGTAGATGACCATAGCTTAGTCCTCTTTGACCTAGTCCGATGATGCCAAATTTCAGCTGTGACACTTCAGAACCTACCTTTCCAAAAGGAGCATAGGAGACAATCAGTACCGCTGCTTGGCGGGCTTCCCATGTCCAAGTATGCTTTATAGTAAGGGTAGAAGCAGCTTTTTAGCTCGTTCTATATCTTTAATCTGCTGGGAGCCACTAATCTCTCTTTCTATGGTGAGTGCTCCTCGGTAATCATGGCGTTTGAGTTCTTTGATCAAGGCCCGGAAATCCACTCTACCCTCCCCTAAGGGCTTCTCTACTCCCAATCTTTGTCCACAAGTAGGATATTCTCCGTCTTTGGCATGGACACCCTTGATATACGGTCCTAGAATATCCATGGCATCTACGGGATTGGCTTTACCATACATAATCAAGTTGGCGGGATCTAGGTTGACACCCAAGTTATCTAGCCCAATATCATCGAAGGCTCGTACCAAGGTAACCGGCGTCTCTTGTCCCGTTTCGAAGCAGAAAACCTGGCCGTTATTGCTGCAATAACGGGCCACATCTCTAAGAGCAATGATCACCTCCCGATAGGTAGGGTCATTGGGATTCTCCGGTATGAAACCTACATGGGTCGTTATACTATCCACCCCAAGCATCCGGGCAAAATCCGACGCTTTGTTAAGATCCCGTATGCGCTGCGCCCGATAAGTTGCCGGCACTAGGCCCAGAGTCAGCGGCCCGTCATAAAAATCCCATACTGCAGGGCCAGACCACCCCGCCCATACAGAAGTGATCTCCACCCCGGTTTCCTTTGTGGCTGCCTTAACTCTTTCTGCCATTTCAGCTGTAAGAATGTCCGATCTCCAACAGGAAAGCTGGCAAGTAGGCAAATCCAAATCCCGAGCTTTACCCAAAGCCTCTTCAGGTCGCTCAGTCAATCCTACGATTATGCCCAACCTCATCGATGCCAATCTCTGCACTCCCTTTCCCGATTTTCACTGTATACCTTGATGCTTCCAACTCAATTACTAATTCTAGGTAGATTATGGGATTCCTTGCAAAAAACCGATTGTAATAGGCAATCCGAGATAAGTATCAGTCAAGACACCTTCATAAAAAGACACGTCAAAGGTTTTGTACCACGAAAGGTGAAGTATATACAAGAATTAAGTCAAAACATCAAGGAGGTTGTCAAATGACCATTAGGCCGTGGAAACAGTTGAAGTATGGAGAGCTTGAAGTCAAGGTCTTTGAAAATGATGTAGATCTGGGCCGAGCTGCCGCAGCGGCTGCAGCCCAAGCTATCGCTGCTACACTCTCCAACAAAAGCCCTGTCAATCTGGTGTTTTCAACCGGGGCATCACAGTTTGAATTCGTTGCTGGCCTAAAAGAGCAGTCTATCGATTGGAGTAAGATCGCCGCTTTTCATCTGGATGAATACGAGAACATTGCGGCAGATCATCCCGCGTCCTTCCGGCTCTGGCTGAAAACCCGTATTGAAGACCCGTTTGAGCCAGGAGCCTTTTACTATATCGAGGGAGATGCGCCCGATGCTGAAGCTGAATGCCGTAGGTATGCCCAACTGATCAAGGAGAACCCAATTGATCTGGGTTTCATAGGCATCGGCGAAAACGGGCACGTTGCCTTCAATGATCCTCCAGTAGCAGACTTTGATGACCCGCTGATGGTAAAAATCGTGGAACTAGATGAAGCATGCCGCCGGCAACAGGTGGGTGAGGGGTGGTTTCCTTCAATTGATGATATGCCCCAGCGGGCCCTGACTTTAACCGTCCCAGCTGTCATGGCTTGCCATCAGATCATTTCTGTCGTCCCCGACGCCCGTAAAGCTGAAGCGGTCAAAAAAGCCCTGGAAGGACCAATCTCCACAGATTGTCCTGCGTCGATTCTTCGCACCCATCCTAGGGCTACACTCTATCTAGATAGGGATTCCGCCAGCAAGCTCGAGGCTTTGGCCTAAGTTAGTATTCACTTCGATTGATTTTGCCTCCATTGATGGCTACAATATAGGTAGCGCTAAATGGGAGGTAAGATATTGGACACGAAGAAGCTTGTGAGGGCCGCCCTAATAGCGGCCATATATGTTCTGCTGGTCTACCTTTTTGCCGGTGTCAGCTTTGGGATCTTCCAGTTTCGGCCAGCAGAAGCATTGACGTTGCTGCCAATGCTTTACCCCGAGGCTGTACCGGCTATCTTCGTAGGCGTCTTACTCAGCAATATTCTAGGGGGACTCGGTCCGTGGGATATTTTCGGCGG
>JAAYRF010000206.1 GCA_012518905.1 Bacillota bacterium
CGCTGAAGCTAAACAACCGTCCGACATAGAGGCTTCAGATGTATTTATCTCTCATTTTGGTATTCTGCTCAATACAAGAGTCATTAAATTCAACCAGGGGGGGATCCGTCTAAGGGCTGTGGAGATAGGAGATGATTTTATCTGTTTCACTTACGGTACTGAGAGGTGGATACAAAGAACTTGGCTGCTACGACCGGCGATTGACCCTGTTACCATACATGAGATCTCTGAGAAATTCCGATATGAAACCGGGATTGTACCGACATTTGTTGCTTGACGGTAGGATGAGGGCAGCATCATGGGTGAGATGAGCCCTAAGAGATGGAGTTTTTCGACTCCGTCGTGAATTCGGAAATAGGTGTGGGTGGGGATCTTATCATAATACGTTCTTAGAACTTAGCTAGCTCTAGCCCTACCCGAAAAGGGTGGGGGCGCTTTTTGCCAATTAACCATGTAGGGTGATCTCTTATCTCCAATGGATTTCAAAAACTGTTTTAAGAAAAAAGGGAGGTATCCGTCATGTTATTCACAGGTAAGGGTTGTTATAGGTGTGTAATCTGGACACTAGTCATGTTGGGTTCTCTTTGGATTTCAGGTTTATCTGCCTTGGCTTATGATGCATGGCAACCTGATAATGAGCCAGCCGAAATCCAAGCTCTAGATAGCATCATTGACGAGTTTGAAATGATGGTGGACCGTGCGAAGGCAGCTAATGCAGCACACCCTTCTTTTCTCAGTGATCTTGAAAGTGTGGTAGACCGCCTGAGAAAGCAACGCAGTATCATTGCTGACGCGAGTTCATCATCCTATGCGGGCCATAGCGATGGCTATACTAGCATGGCTTCTTCCTACGGCGAACCCAAGGAGCTCACTGGGCCAGACGTAAGATATCTAGGTGTTAGCGAAGACAAGATCGGCACATGGAGTAATTGCAGTCCAGATGGAGAAAATGATGGGCATTTTCAAGTACTTGTATATTTCCCCAAGGAAGTAGGAGTCGACAACATTAGGCTCCATAAGTCCAATAACGAAGGGGAAAGATTAGACAGATGGTGGTATAGCCACAATTCTGACTCGTGGGTTCTTGGGGTATTCCGAGACGGCGAAATGCTCAATCCAAATAGAGACAAATTTCTTGGCAGATTCAGTGGGTGGATTCTATTTGATATCTACGGGGCTGTGCAAGGTCCCTGGTTTGACAAAGGTGAGTACCTGTTGCTGGAAATGACAACCAGCGAAGGCGAGTTGATTAAGCTATTTCGAATAGGTGACATCGAAAAAGGGTTTTCCCGACCGTAAGCAGGGGCTGCCGGAGGTCTTTGCCTTTCATAACCTAGCGCTTTAGTACCGGTCCATTTTCCTGGTAATTAGTGCTTATCAAGATAGCCCACAGTAATGGGATAGAGCGTGCCACGCTTGACTTAGACCCGAATTATACATCCTGGAGGGATTTGCCTTGCATAAGAGAAAATCAGCGATCTTGATGGGCTTAGCGCTGCTGTTGGTTTTGTCTGCTTCAAGAGGTATCAATGCCGCGTCTTTTACTCAATGGGCTATAGATGCCAAAGCCAGTAGTCAATACGGTAGCAATAGTTGGTCTGCACTGCAGATGACAGGTGCTCCTAACACTTATCCCCAACATGGTGATAAAGATACTGCCTGGGCACCGTCATACGCGAACTCCGGTATGGAATGGGTGGAGCTTACTTACCCCGAGGCTGTTGTTGTGGAACGGGTTGATATCTATGAAACATACAACCCCGGTGCCATTACAAAGGTGGAACTCATTGATGCATCCGGTACGAGCCATCTGGTTTGGCAGGGCAAGGCGGCAGCTCTTACACCTGCACAGGCTCGAGTTTTTCAGGTCCAGAACCATACTGCGCGAATACCTTCTAACAAGGTACGCATCACGCTAGAGACTGATAAGGTCTCCGGTTGGAATGAAATCGATGCGGTGGGCCTTTTGGGAAAAAAGGTTGCTAGCGGAAGCGGTGTTTCTAAAGGTTTTGTGGTGGCCGACGGAGATACTCTCGCAGAGTTGGAGGCCATCTTGTTAAGGCTGAAAAGTGCCATTGAGCGAGCTAGAACCAGTCGTGCGGCTGATCCCAATTTCCTTGCCGATCTGGATCAAATCCTAGATATCTTCTACTCCATATCCGATGATCTTCAGAAGGAACTAGAGAGTTCTGGAAGTCAATGGGGTGCTTACTAAAAGCAATAAGGCGCTATTTCTCGGAGGGGTAAAACATGCATAGGAATGCCAACGTTGCCATAACCCTAATCGTTACCCTGGGCGTTGTATTCATTTTTGCTCTTGTGGACTTCATGGAGGCTCATCCCCTGGTGGACGAATTTAATGATGCAGTCTTGATGTTGGACAAGACCATCGATGAAGCAGTTTTTCATAAAGCTGCTCACCCCGCCTTTATTGCTGATCTCCAGGAAATCGCAGAGGATTTACGAGGATTGCCAATACCGTTGGAGTCCCTTTTGATGTCAGCTGCTAACCGAAAGAACGAGAGTTGGTCAAAAACACAGATACCAATGAATCGCCTTATGGATAGGTACGATGATACTGTGAGAATGCTAGAGGACGCCATTCGCAAGGCTGATGACAATAAGAAAGCGGACCCCAAGTTCTTAACTGATTTGAAATCCATACTGACGGATCTGCGAA
>JAAYRF010000207.1 GCA_012518905.1 Bacillota bacterium
AGCCTATCGCCATTCTCTTCCAGCCACCCTGTCCGCACATCGGTCCGTTCATCGAAGCGAGGCACATATGGCTTGATATCCAAAAGCGGTGTACCGTCGACAATGTCTAGATCCTCTATATGCAAAAAGTGCCTTCCACTTCTACCCAGGCTCTTGGTACCCGTCAAGACTGTTTTACACAAAACCTTCAAGGTGAAGACCAAGCTAATAGAGAATATACTGCACTACAATGAAACTTGAAGGGGGCCATACCATGTCCATCCCAGGCATGATAATCGCCGTCATTTTGTTTATTATGGGGATTGTGGGAACACTCCTACCTGCCCTACCCGGTGCACCCCTTGTCTGGCTGGGGATGCTCGTTTATGGGTTCTTTACCCGATTTGAGAACCTAACCCTCGGCTTTTATATAGTACAAGGTTTAGCTGTACTTATCACCATAGCCACAGATTATGCCGCCACCGCCTATGGGACCAGAAGGTACGGCGGCTCCTCTGCCGCTATCTGGGGAGGTATTCTCGGTATCTTGATCGGCCCATTTATCCTTGGCCCCTTGGGTTTAATCATCGGGCCTTTCCTTGGAGCCTTCGCCTTAGAACTATTTAGGGGAAAATCAGCAGACCAATCTTTCCAGGCAGCTTTCGGTTCCTTGATAGGCCTGTTGGGTGGAACTGTGCTGAAGTTCATTGTCGAAGCCATTATGATCATATGGTTTTTTTGGGTGTTATCCCATGGCTAGACGAGTTGATGCAAAGCCTTAGAAGGCGATGTGCTAGGTTGTCAAATAAGGAAGCATACGTAGCCACGGATTTCTTTAGCCTTAATACTTGACGTTCACTGAGGTTAAGTAATCTTGCGGCCTCCTTGACTGTGATGCTTCTGGCAATAGTTTGGTCGATGACTCTTGGCTTGGTCATTTCTTGTTGAGTCATGTTGAATGTTTCCTCTCTCATAGGTGGCATTTTACCAGAATAGATTCAACATGACATTACGGAAGAATTACAAAAACCCAACATTAGCCTTGACGGAGTCTACTCCCAGTGATATAATCTGCCAAGTGTTAAGGGAAAGGCATATTTTGGCATTAATTTATGTAAATCGCATCACAGCTGTTCACAAAGATTTGCACCATTTTATCCATCCTCGAACGCAGTCCCTCACCGGCCTTGGGAATGAGCACAAATACCACAGAAGAGATCTTATATAGAGCAGATTCAGATAATGGCAACGCTGGAGAATGATGTAACTAAATAGTAACCAACTTACATATTTGTAACATATGTCCCTACCCGACTACCGATAAACACGAATCACATTGGTAAAAGGAGTTAGCTTGAAGGTGCAGTTAGCAAGATACTTTTTGTGTGTCCTTGCCGGCCTTTGTCTAGCCCTCTTTGCGTGGCCCACTTCGGCCATAGCTGGTATGCGGATAGAGGCCGATGCTTGGGAAAAGGCCCTAGACACCCATGGTACAATTATGATGCTTATTGATGCCGTCACCGGTGAGATTGTGGGGGCAAATGCCGCGGCTGCTCGGTTCTATGGGTACCCGTTGGACCAGCTTGAGGGTATGTACATAGACGAGATCCACACGTATTCCGCTGCTGAGATAGAAAAAGAGCGACTAGCCGCCCTAAATGAAGAACGCAACTACTTCATATTCCCCCACCGCCTGGCCACAGGAGAGGAGCGCACCGTGGAGGTCTATTCGTATCCCGTTGGCGGCGATGAAAGTAATCTGTTATTCTCAGTGATACATGATATCACCGAGAGGCACAAAGCGGAGCAAGAGCTTCTCGACAAAAACGCTCGCTTGCGCAGAGCTGAGGCCATTACCGGCTTAGGCTCCTGGGAGCTTCACCTGTCAGAGGGCTTAATCACCCTCTCGGAAGGTGCCAGGCAGATCTTGGGCCGGGCTACGAGTGAACACTCCCTGGAGGAGTCACTTGAGGCTATCTCGCCCGACTACCAAGAGATCCGCCAAAGGGCGCTACGGGAGCTTATTGAAGAGGGTAAACCCTATGACATTGAGTTTCAAGCAAAGCGGCCTTCTGACGGCCAGCTGATTTATGTCCACTCCATTGCCGAGTATAACCCTAAGACCAATACCGTATTTGGCACTTTGCTGGACATAACTGACTGGAAGCGCTCTGAAGAAGCCCTGGAAGCATCAAAACGGCGTAATATCCGCTCCTTACTTGCCTTCGCCCTAGCTCAACTTGGGGTAATCATAGCGCTGATGGCAAATATCCGGGGGCGGAAGCAGGTTGAAAATAAGAACCTGCAAAATCTGCAGCGAAGTGAGAGTCTGGTTAGGATCCTACAGCATCAAACGGAATCGGTACAGGAGCTAGTCGATTATGCCTTGCAAGAATCCGTGGCGCTGACCGGCAGTAAGATCGGGTATATCTTCTTCTATGATGATCAGAGACGGAAGCTGACCCTGAATGCTTGGTCGAAGATGGTTCTAGATCAGTGCCATATCACCGACAAAAAGACAGTCTACAATCTAGACGAGACTGGAATCTGGGGAGAAGCGATTAGGCAAGGGAAGGCCATAGTGGTCAACGATTTCAAGAAGCCAGATCCCCGAAAAAAGGGCTATCCCCCAGGGCATGTACATATCGATAGATACATGACCCTGCCTGTTTATGACGAGGGAAGGATTGTCGCCGTCATTGGCCTCGCCAATAAGGAAACACCCTACGACGATATAGATGTATATCAGGTGGCCCTGCTTATGGGGAATACTTGGAGTACGGTAGAGCGAAAGCGACACGAGATAGCCCTCAAAGAAGAAAAGGAGCGCCTGGAGGCCACTTTGCTTTCAGTAGGCGATGGGGTAATCACAACTGATCAAGATGGTCGGATAGAGATTATTAACGACATCGCTCAAGAACTGACGGGCTGGTCTGAAGAAGAAGCCGTGGGCAAGCCCTTTGATGAGGTATTTGTGACGGTAGATCAAGAGGCCTGGGAAAGACAAGCAGATCCGCTACGTAGGGTGCTGCACTCCGGTATTGCCGTTGGTCTGACGAATCATACCGTACTGATAACCAAAGACGGCCAAAGGAAGCACATTGCCGATAGCGCGGCGCCCATTAAAGATGAACGAGGTTTTGTCAGTGGCGCTGTCTTAGTTTTCCGTGATGTGACTTTAGAAAAGGCCCGCGCTAAAAAGATAGAATATCTTAGCTATCACGATCAGCTAACCGGGCTTTACAACAGAAGGTTCATGGAAAAGGCCATTGACAAACTGGATACTGCCAATAACCTTCCCTTGTCTATCGTCATGGCTGATCTAAACGGATTGAAGCTGGTCAACGATACCCTAGGTCATGCCGCCGGCGATAGACTGCTCCAAAAAGCAGCCGAGGTGCTTGGCAGTAACTCCCGGGATAGTGACATAGTGGCCCGCTGGGGAGGCGATGAGTTTATCCTGTTACTTCCTAGGACAGATGCGACGGATACAGAGATAGTTGTATCCCAGATGGAGCAATCGCTACAGATGGAAAAGGTTGAATCACTGCTAGTCTCCATGTCCTTCGGTTGGGAAACAAAGGCCCGCCCCGATGAGAAAATTAGCAGTATCTTTAAGAAAGCTGAGAACCATATGTATCGCACCAAGCTGTATCAAAGCCCTGGGCTTCGCAGTGAGACCATCGATGCCTTGATGGCTGCCCTATTTGAAAAAAACCAACGGGAAGAAGAGCATTCCCAAAGGGTAAGTGAGTTGTGCCAGCTAGTTGGTAAAGCCCTTGGCCTAAGTGATTGGAAGGTCAAAGAACTAGGGCTTGTTGGGCTCTTTCATGACATAGGGAAAATCGCCGTAGATCAGAGCACTCTTAATAAACCCACCACCCTTAGCGAAGATGAATGGAAAGAGATTCGCAGGCATCCCGAGGTGGGATACCGGCTGCTGAGTGCGGTGCAAGATATGTCGGAAATAGCCTCCTATGTCCTGGCTCACCATGAGCGCTGGGATGGCACAGGCTATCCCAAGGGCTTAGAGGCGACGGAGATACCACTGGAGGCGAGGATTGTCGGTGTTGCCGACGCCTATGACGCCATGATCAGCTATCGCCCTTATCGGAAGAGCCTATCTAAACTGGGAGCAATAGCTGAGCTAAAACAGCATTCCGGAACCCAATTCGATCCCACCGTAATAGAGGCTTTCCTGAAAGCCATCACCAACTCGAAGCATTGAGACTAACACGGGCGGAGGATATCCTCCGCCTCTCTATTCCCTGAAAATCAATTGCGCCCTTCCCTGGACATGCAACATGCCGTGCATAGCCATGGCAATCCCGCAAATGGACTAACGTAGTGTTGCCGATGCTCCCACCCCTCCCTGCTAAAGTGTCAATAATATACAGAATAGCAGGACTATACTCTACAATGCAGAACATCTTTCATAAGGGTTTATCGATGTGGCAAAAGGAGGGTAGCGGTCCAGATTTGGGAGGGTATTTAGTTCACACAATGAAAGGAGCGTTTACCTATGAAGAGGATATGCTTACTCACACTCATCGTACTGCTTTGCGTAGCTTCTTTGGCCTCGGCAGCTCCGGTTAAGGTCACCTTGTGGCACTCCATGGGCGGGGATATTGGCAAAGCCATGGAGTCGCTAATCAGTAAGTACAATGCTGAGCAATCGGCAGTTTTGGTCGAGCCGGTATTTCGTGGTACATATCCCGAGGTACTTAACGCCGCCGTAGCATCAGCCCGAGCCGGCACTGCACCCACATGCGTGCAGATATATGAAGTAGGATCCAGGGCTGCCATTGACTCCGGTGTTTTCGTGCCCCTTGAAGAGCTCCTGCAACCTGGAGAAGTAGACTGGGACGACTATGTAGATGCTGTGATCAACTACTACCGCGTTGGTGGCAGGCAGTGGTCCATGCCCTTTAACTCATCTAGCGCCATTTTGTATATCAATGCCGATCTATTCCGCAAAGCTGGTTTGGATCCAGCCGATCCTCCATCAACATTTGGCGAAATCTTGGAGGCCAGCAAGAAAATAGTGGCCTCGAAAGCGGCTCCTTACGGGATCACTTGGCCGTTACACACCTGGTTTGTAGAGCAATGGATGGCAGAGCAGGGAGCTCCACTTGTAAATAACGATAACGGACGGACAGATCGTCCGACAACTATTTATACTGAATCCCCTGAGATGAGGCACGTCTTCGATTGGTGGAAAGAACTCTACGATGAAAAGCTATGGATCAACCCTGGTGTTGAGGACTGGGATCAGGCCAATGCCTTGTTCATGGGTCAGCAAGTCGCCATGGAGATTACCTCTACCTCCGATGTGACTTTCCTTACCAATGCCGGCAGAGATGCTGGGTTTGAGGTGATTTGTGCTAAGTTACCTGTGCCCGACGATGTATCAAGGGTGGGCGTCGTCCCCGGGGGAGCATCCATTTGGCTGGTGGGCAATAAACCCCAGGCTGAACTGGAGGCAGCTAAGAAATTCCTCATCTGGATGAGCAAGCCAGAGCAGCAGGTTGTATGGCATCAGTCCACCGGTTACTTCCCGGTACGGAAGAGCGCCATTGATTTGCTAGATGACGAAGGATGGTTTCGAAAGAACCCGAACTTCCGAGTTGCCCTAGATCAAGTCCTGGAAACCAAAGCGAGTATTGGAACCCAAGGCGCCCTTATTGGAAGGTTCCAAGAGGTGCGCACCATTCTCGAGGAGGCCTTTGAGAAAGTCATGGGTGGTGCCTCCGTGGAAGCCGCTCTCCGGGACGCCAAAACGAGAGTAGAACGCTCATTTAGTGACTATAATAGCCTTTTCTAGTCTTCACGAAAGAGTCGCTCGACCACCTACCTGGCCGAGCGACTCTTTTCCAGGTTTGTGAGACTACTTTATGCATGGATAATTCTTTCGTTAGGAGGCAACTATACTATGCAGGCCAAATTCCCGGGTAAGGCACTGCCTTATCTCTTTCTATTGCCCACCATTGTCATATGTGGCCTGTTTATCTACTATCCCGCGGCCCAAACATTCCGCACCAGTACGTATCAGAGCCTATTCTTCGGTGCCAGACAGCGATTTGTGGGGCTGCAAAACTTCGGGCGGTTGTTTTTATCACCCGAGTATTTGAGGGCTATGGCCGTCACCATCTGGTTTGCCTTCTTGGTGGTAGTGATCGGCCTTTGCCTATCCTTTGCCTTGGCGACGCTGCTGAATAGAAAACTCCAAGCCGCCAGAGCACTTCGCATTTCTTTGATATGGCCATATGCATTGTCGCCGGCGGTGGCAGGCACCATTTGGCTGTTTCTCTTCAACCCCCATTCCGGCCTAGTCAACCGACTGATCGACATTGTGGCCGGTATTAAACCTGATTGGTTCTCCAACGGCAAGCTGGCCCTCACCATGTTGATAGTAACAGCCATCTGGAATAATCTAGGGTATAATCTGGTATTCTTTCTAGCCGGTTTGCAAAACATCCCAGAATCATTCATGGAAGCAGCCAAGGTAGATGGTGCGTCCTTCTGGGAAGAGCTTTGGTATATTGTCATCCCCCTCATGTCGCCCACCACGTTTTTCTTGTTGGTAATTAACATCAACTATGCTTTCTTTGATACAGTAGGCATGGTGGATGTCATGACCCGAGGCGGACCTGCCAATGCCACCAACCTCCTCATCTACCAGCTTTACAAAGATGGATTTCAGAACTTCAATTCCGGCCTTGCCGCCGCCCAATCCCTGATCCTCTTTCTGTTCGTTGTGGCACTCACCCTAGTTCAGTTCCGCACCACAGGAAGGATGGTGCATTATGGAGGCTAAGATTCGCATGGATGAGAGAAATATCCGGGCTAAGCGCAAACAAACCCTGAGCACTATGGTCATCTATATGATACTAGTGCTTCTACTCATGATCATCGCGGCACCTATTGCCTTTGCCATCATCAAGAGCACCCAGACCTCGGATCAGGTACTTAGGTACCCGCCGATGCTAACCTTCGGCAAGGCAGCAAGGGCCAACTTTAGTGCTGCCTGGGGTCAATACGGACTGAGCCGCATGATGCTAAACAGCTTATTTATCGCCATCGTGGGATCGGCAGGTAAGATCATCACCGCCCTCCTCGGTGCGTTGGCCTTCGTCTATTTCGATTTTCCCGCTAAGACCTTCTGGTTTTTCTTCGTCTTGCTCACCCTAATGCTGCCGGTACCAGTGATTATCGTGCCACTCTTTAACGTCATGGCTAGCCTTCATTGGTGCAATACATATTACGCTGTGACAATCCCGTATATGGCCAGCGCTACCGGGATATTCCTGTTTAGGCAGCACTTTATGTCCATACCCACATCCATTGTGGATGCTGCCAGAATCGATGGAGTAGGACCTTTGAGATTCCTGGTCAAGATCCTAGTACCCATGTCTTTAAATGTCATAGGTGCCATGATAGTAATTCAGTTCATCTATCTTTGGAACGAATATCTATGGCCCCTCATCGTGATCTCAGTGCCCACCAGACAAGTGGTGCAAGTGGGCCTAAAGATCCTTTCCGGTGGTGGCGCACAGGGAGTCACTAACTGGGGTGTCGTTATGGCCGGTGCCCTGATTGTTGCGCTGCCGCCCTTAGTAGTCCTACTCGTGCTGCATGAATACTTCATGGCCGGTGTTGGTCTTGCCGATGAGAAATAAGAAGGGTCCTTTGCCCGTTCTTGCTTGTTGATGGCCAGTTGAAGGGCGATGCAGCTTCCGCTCACTAACCCAGGTACAAACAGCTGAAAAAACTGCCGCCTCTATGATATGATCTCTTTGGATTGAAAGTTATCTGGGGGGTTTAGTAAAATGCGACTATCTACTTCCACTTGTATTCATGAAAGAGTCTGCTGGGGAGAAGAGATATTCTACACTTGTGAGGAGAGCATCACAGCCTGTTTCAAAGCCGGTTACAGAGTACTTGATATGAACTACGCCACATATTCAAGGGGCACTTTGCCCATGACCCAACCCAACTGGGAGGATTGGGTTAAAAAGCTAAGGGAACTAGCCGACTCCTACGGTATTGAGTTCTCCCAGGCCCACGCCCACTTTTATGAGTGGGGAGGGTTGAGTGCTGAGGAAGAAACTTGGAATGAAGAACTCATGCGAAGATCCATCATCGGGGCTGGGTTAGTCGGTGCTAAATGGCTAGTCATTCACCCCGGCTCCGTCCATGACGATATCTGGTATTCCTATAAGAAGTCCCTTGAGGCAAACGTGGAAGCCTTTAAGAAATATGCTGATCTAGCGGCTAAGCATAATGTCAACATCGCCATAGAAAACATGATCGAAAGCAGGGAAACCCGGCGCTACGCTAGCTCTACTGAAGAACTGTTGGAGCTCTTGGATGTGCTCGATGATCCCATCTTCGGCATCTGCTGGGATTTCGGCCACGCCCACCTAGCGAAGGTAGATCAATGTGAGGCCCTACGAACCATCGGCAAGAACCTAAAAGCGTTACATGTTGCAGATAACAGAGGTGAAAAAGACGATCACATCGCACCGTATTTTGGCACCATAGTCTGGGAACCCATTATGAAAACTCTAAAGGAAATCGAATACGAAGGCGATTTCACCTATGAGATACATAATTTCACCAATGGACTCCCCCATGGGATGCATGATCAAGCCATCCGATTCACCTATGAACTGGGCATGTTTATGCTAGATTTGGCGAAGTAGCAGAAGATCAAGGATAGAATATATGGAAGAACAAGAGGTGCCTTTATTTATGACTCTCGAGACAATGACCCTCACCGATTTTCTAGATAGCCCCTTTGAATGCGATTGCGGCAAGAGCCATACTTCTGATATAAAAACAGTTGAAATCGCCTCCGGGGCTCTGTCCAAGCTGCCAGAACTCATAAGAAAGCTGGGGCATGAAAAGGCCTTTGTGGTTGCCGATAGTAATACCTATGGGGTCGCGGGAAGGAAGGTTTTGGAGTATTTACAAGCAAGCGGTATTCCCCATGAGTACTTCCTCTTTGAGACCCTTGAGGTAGTGCCCGATGAAGCTGCCATCGGAAGCTTACTCATGCACTTTGATACTGCTTGCGATCTCGTAATTGGTATCGGCACCGGAACCATTAACGACATGTGCCGATTTATTAGTCATAGAATGGGACGTTCCTACTTTATCGTAGCCACGGCCCCTTCCATGGATGGCTTTGCCTCTACAGTGGCTCCCTTGATAACCAATAACCTCAAAACAACCTACGAGGCCCATACCCCCGAAGCCATCATCGCTGATCTAGACATTCTCGCCGATGCGCCTATGCCCATGATCGCCGCGGGCTTTGGCGATATCCTTGGCAAGTCTACTTGTCTCTGCGATTGGAGGCTATCTAGTATCATCAATGGCGAATATTACTGTGAGACCATCGCCTCTATGATGGAGTTGGCTTTGCAGCGGACTATTGCCTGTAAAGATGGCCTGATTAACAGAGACAAGACGGCCATAGGCCAGTTAACCGAAGCCCTGATCCTGGCTGGGATTGCCATGAGCTATGCTGGCAACTCCCGCCCTGCCTCGGGAAGCGAGCATCACCTCTCCCATTTTTGGGAAATGCGCTACCTATTTGCAGGCAGGAAAGCAGTTCTCCACGGTGCCAAGGTGGGCATCGGTACGGTGATTGTCTTAAAGCTCTATGAGTATCTAAGAAATGCCCACCTGGATTTTGAGAAAATAGAAGCTAGCCCCACACCCGCGATGGATGCTGGCTGGCGACAAGAGATCGAGAGAGTCTTCGGACCTGCCGCGAAGGAGATCATCCTGCTGGAAGAAAAAGCGGGGAAGAACTCTCCACAGCAGAGACAGCAGCGAATCGGCTCCATAAGAAAGCACTGGAAAGAGATCCAAGATGTGATCAATACTCTACCCACCGCCTCGGAAGCGGAAGAATTGCTTCTAGATACCAAAGGACCCAGCCGCCCGCAAGCGGTGGGTCTCACTGAAAATACTGTCAAAGAAAGCGTAATATATGCCAAGGAAGTTAGAAATCGGTATACCATTCTCCAGCTGCTTTGGGATCTCAATCTGCTTGAGCCTTATGCAGACCGGGTAGCAGAGTTTCTCTACCGGGATTAAGTAAGACTAACCCCCCACAGGTAATGCCTGATGGGGGGTTTTTGTCTTTTAAAGTTTCCGGAGACCCTCGGCAACCCTCAAGCGGAATGCCCTTTCGTCGACACCACCGTATCTTCTGTGTGCCATAACTAAAGCTCCTAAAATGGGGGGATATTCACTTAAGATGATCTCTGCCTTAGGGGCTTTAGACTTGAGCATCTCACCGAACCTACTGTGGAGTACAGGCCCGGCATGGGTGAA
>JAAYRF010000026.1 GCA_012518905.1 Bacillota bacterium
CCGAGGGCTCTCAGTACGTGACTGTTACAGGCAAAGGATACCGTCCTATGGTGGTAGGCCTTGGTCGCGCCCGGGGTCCCTTGTTCGTCTTATGTATTGTGCTCTTTTGCTTTTTGGTGGTCATACCAATGGCTACCCTGGTCTATATGTCATTTTTGCCCTACTCCATGGTACCCGGTGCCCGGGCCTTTAGCATGATGAACCTTCGCAACTGGCGCACCGTTCTTGCTAATCCCGTCATAACCCGGGCCCTTAAGAACTCTGCTTTCCTCGCAGTGATCGGAGCTACCCTCGGCATCTTGCTCTCGATATTCATCGCTTATGTTATCGTCAAGGTGAAAAGCCGGGGAAGCGCGCTCATAGAGTCGCTCTCGTTTTTATCCTTTTCCTTTCCGGGTATGATCATCGGCGTGGGCTTCATGTGGTTTTTGGTGAGGACTCCCCTTTACGCAACAATTTGGGGACTTCTCTTAGCCTATGTAGGTACTTACTTGCCCTACGGCGTCCGCCCTCTTAGAAGCGCATTTATGCAGATCGACGAAGAGCTTGAGGAGTCGGCCCGAGTGTTCGGTGCGAGCTTCCTGCGGGCGCTTAAGGACATTGTAGTGCCCCTGCTTGCCCCTGGTGTCGTATCGGCATGGATCCTCATGGCCTGCATGTTCATCCGTGAATTGAGCGTTTCAGTGGTGCTCTCACGCCCAGGCACCGAGGTGCTTACAGTAGAGATCATGAAGCTGGCCAATGACGGGCTTTGGGGTCAGGTGGCTGCTTTAGGAATCATCATGATCGGTCTTTCTACTGCCCTTGTGGTTGTCGCAAGCTTTTTGCGCATTCCTTTATCCCATGCGGAGCAATAGGCAGAAAGACAGAGCTAGGTGATGTAAGAAAGCTGCCCGACTAAAGAGATAGAGAAGTCGTTAGAGAGTGGAGTTATCGAAGGAAAGAAACAGGCTGTCTTCCGGAAAAACCAGAAGGCAGCCTGTCTTTTATGTTTATTCTTAGAAGATGGTCTGGAACACTTCAGACCAGTGCTGGATTTCGTCGTCAGAGAGCTCCCGCAAGGGTATCACATTAGCTTCCTGAATGTCCTCGATGGGCGGATAGATGCCTTCGTACAGCACCCACTCTCCCACATCTCCAGCAAGGATCCGGGAAGAGGTTTCTGAGAGCCAAAAATCAACAAAAAGCCTGGCAGCGTTGGGTCTTTGCGCGTTCTTCACAACTGCAATTCCCCGGGCCGATCCCATTAGAGGCTCGCCGTCCAGCTTAGCCCAGTCCAGTGGAGCAGGGGCCTTGGTTACAATGTACTTGGGCATGGAGATACCGATAACTTTCTCGCCGGTTTCAATGGGACCAGGTGTTGGCCCGAAGGAGGCCACAAACATGGGCCGATTCTTGGCCAGACCCTGCAAGAACTCCATCCATTCAGCTTCAGTGGCAAATACATGCTCTTTGAGCCCTACCAGCCATGTGATGGTTGTCGCGTGGGTGATCGGGTCAGGCATTACGATCTTGTCCTGCCACTTGGGATCAGCAAGATCCCTGTACGTGGTGGGCACATCCTCCGGCTTCACCAGCTCCTTGTTATAGATGATAGCCACGGCCTCAATACCGAACTGCTGAATTACACCGTCGGGATCCTTTGACCATTCGGGATATTTCTCACTTTCCGGTGACACGTATTCGGTCAGAACACCGGCATCTTTCAGTATTTGCAGTATGGGCAAAGGTGCCTGGAGAACGTCTGCACCCAATCGGCCGGCTTGAAACTCCGTTTGCACTGTAGGAACGTAAACTGCCGTGGAGATACGGGTGTACTCCGCGGGTATGCCGTACTGGGATTGGAAGGCTTCCATGATCGGCTCTACTCCGGTAATATTTGCATA
>JAAYRF010000208.1 GCA_012518905.1 Bacillota bacterium
GCTTTTGTGGATATAGTGGCCAGGAAGTGCGGCATCTACAGTGCCCTAGACAGAACTAGGGGTAGGGTTTTTACCTATGATGCCGAGGGAAATCTGCTATATGTGTTTGGTGGTATAGGCAACCAGATAGGTACATTTCAAGTACCCAGCGCGCTTGACGTACTGGGCGATAAGGTGCTTGTCGTTGACCATCGGCGCAATGAAGTAACGGTTTTCGAGCCAACAGCCTACGCTCAGATGATCCACTCGGCCATCGAGAGCCACTACACTGGCGAATATGACAGGGCTAACGAGTTGTGGAAGAGTATACTGGCCCAAAATGCCAACTACGATCTGGCCTATACCGGGATCGGACATGCGCTTTTGAGGCAAGACCGCTTTCAGGAGGCCATGGCGTATTTCAGGGCAGGGCAAAATAGGCGGGATTATTCCGAAGCCTTTCAGCTATACCGACGGCAGGTCGTCATAGAATACTTTCCCTGGTTAATGTCTGGGCTGCTTCTCACCTGGCTGGTTAGTATGCTAAACAGAAGGTTAGGATGGACTAAGCGTCTATCCCTTGGCCTTAGCAACTATAAAGCTATGGCAGCTACTGGGGAACAGGATGGGATACCGACCTCAGCTTTCCATTCTACTAGTTGGAGCCTTTTTAGATTAGGTGATTCCTTGGGTTATGCCCGGTATGTAATGCGGCATCCTTTTGACGGGTTTTGGGATCTCAAACATGAGAAGAAAGGCACAATGGGTGCTGCTGGGACTTTGCTGACACTGCTGAGCTTGACCTATGTGTTGATGCGGCAGTATACGGGATTCATTTTCAATACAAAGCGATTGGCTGATCTGAATATCTTGCTTGAGGTTGGCAGTGTGATTATCCCCTTTATGCTCTGGTCCGTTGTGAGCTGGTCTTTGACTACGCTTATGGAGGGCAAAGGTACTTTCAGGGATATTGTGATAGCAACTGCCTATGCGTTGACTCCGCTTATTATTATCAACTTACCATTGACCCTTCTAAGTAATGGGATTACTGCTGAAGAAGGTGCATTCTATTATCTATTTATGGCGATTGCCCTGATCTGGGCCGGCGGGCTTTTAATCATTGGTACCATGGTCACCCACGAATACACCATGTTTAAGACGCTCTTAACGGCTTTCCTGACTCTTGTGGGCATAGGGGTAGTTCTGTTTATCGGTTTGCTGTTTGTCGGAGTGTTTGGGCAAGTGGTCGGTTGGCTAAAGGACATCTATCTAGAGATTGCTTTTAGACTTTAAAGGAGGCAGCACGGTATGAAGCGGGGCAGATCGCCAGTTGCCATATCAATAATAGCACTGTGCTTGCTTTTGGCTGGCCTTGGGAACCAAATGGCGTTTTGTGCCACGGTCAATGAACTCGACTCCATGACCCTAGTTGCTGAAAACGAGTATCTAAGGCTGTATATCAATGAACATACTACGGCCGTTGCCGTTGCAGATAAGCAGACTGATATGGTGTGGTATACCAATCCACCCAACTGGGCTAAGGAAGAGCGGCGGGCAAAAGGCGCTACCAAAAACCGCCTTGGATCCCAGCTGGCAATCTCTTACTATATCCCTGGGGATGAGCGACGCACCATGGACAACTATAACGATAGCATTGTCCACGGGCAGTTTGACATTTTCCCCTTAGAAAACGGCGTTAGGGTTGAATATGTCATTGGCGAACAGTGGTCCATAGACGCATACGTACCGAAAATGATCAGTGCCGACGCATTTGAGAGCCTAATCTTGAGCAGGATCATATCTGAAAAAGATCGGCGATTTGTGCGGGCTCAATTTACCCTGGTAACGTTAGAAAAATTGGGTGATAGGCCCAGAATTGATGTCTTTGGAGTCGACAAGCAGAAGACCTTTGGGGACTATACTCTAATCTCGCCAGAAGGCACCCTTAACGATGGTGAAAGGCGGAAACTCATAGAATCCTTTGTCGTGAGGGTAGTGGCCTCGAGAAATGACATGACCGGTCGGGGCGATGTGAAATTCGAAGATATTGCTCAGTTAGTAGACAATCCTACCTACGTGGTCAAGGAATTATCCAACTGGGACAAGGATGATCTTGTCAAGATACTTAAGCAGGCAAATATTGATGCTGCAGACATCCAAGCCAATAACTTAGCCAACAATCTTGATCCCTTGCCACCCAACATAACTGTTTTTACCATTCCATTGGAGTATCGACTTGATGGTAGTTCATTAGTTGTCAAGGTGCCTACAGATGAGGTCACTTATCCAGTTAACGCCGTAGATGCCCAAGGTCGGTATACAGTTGCGGGAAACCAAGTCACGTTACCTCTGCATACCGTGGAAGTACTGCCCTTTTTCGGGGCGGCCAGCATTGATGATAAAGGTTATATGCTGGTTCCAGATGGTTGTGGAGCTCTAATTGAGCTGAATAGTGGGAAGGAAGATGTCCCAGCGTACAATCAGGGCTTATATGGCAGAGATCACTCCTTGGGACCCAGGACCGATAGGCTAAGTTTTCCCCAGCAAAGCTATCTCCCTGTGTTCGGTATGGTCAAGGAAGACGCTGGATTTTTAGGGATCATAGAAAAAGGTGATGCCTTGGCTCAAATCAGGGCAGCGGTCTCTGGCAGGCAGAGCTCTTACAACACCGTAGCCGCCAGCTTTATCACCATCCCCACAGCCAAAATCGTATTATCTGAGGAGAGTGCTACTACTGATATTCAGCATGATAGGGGTATCTGGCTGGATGTGGTGGGAGTTGCCAATGCTTATCAGCCGAGGATCTTTGATGGGAATATTGAGATCCGCTATGAGTTCTTAGGCAAAGATGCAACTAACTACGCAGGCATGGCCAGAGTCTATCGGTCACGGCTTATGAGTGGGCGGGAAAACATTGGCAGCAGCGGGGCCGCGAAGGAAGATATTCCACTGATTTTGGAGCTAACCGGGGCTATCCATACCAAGAGGCCAGTGCTAGGAGTGCCCCGCAGAGTGATAGAGCCATTAACCACGTTTCAGCAGGTAGCAGATGTTGTGGATGAGCTACAGAGTGCGGGCATTGGGAGTATCAAAATCAAATATACCGGCTGGTTAAGTGGTGGCGTTGAGCACAGCTTCCCCGAAAAGGTTGTGCTAGATCCGCGTTTGGGTACAAAAAAGGATTTCCAGGAGCTGGTGACGTTTCTCCAAAGGGAGGGTATCAGCTTCTATCCGGCAGTTGGTTTTCTGCATAGATATGGAAATGCTTTGTTCGATGGCTTTAGACCCCGTCGGGACGGCGCTCGCTTTCTCGATCGGCAGGTGGCTATCTACTACACCAAGGTGATCGACGCCCTGCAGCTTCAGGATCTGGACAAGTACCACTATATTGTGTCTCCCAATCGGTTGGACGCCCTGGTAGGTGCGTTTCTCGATGATTTCAAGATCTACGGAATTGGCGGGATACATCTAAGCGATGTGGGCACCGTTTTGAACTCAGACTTTAGGCAGAAGGCGCTCATTGATCGACAACAGGCCAAAGGGAAAATCGGCGAGCAAGTGGAGAGATTATTTTCAAAGGAGAATCTGAAAGTAATGGTATCAGGAGGTAATGGCTATGTTCTTCCCTATGTAGATACTATTGTGGACTTACCAATGACCTCCAGCAGCTTTTTGATTACCACAAGAGATGTACCCTTTCTACCCATGGTGCTCAGCGGCTACGTTGATTATTCATATGCACCGATCAACTACTCTAACGACATTCGCAAGACTATTCTAAAGAGCATTGAGACAGGGGCGCTGCCGTACTTTAGCTGGATTTACCAAGACCCTGTGGTAA
>JAAYRF010000209.1 GCA_012518905.1 Bacillota bacterium
CGCATGAAGTTTTCTCCTGGGTTCATCAAGTCCTTCGTGACCAGCACTGAATAGTGATAGTCCCAAAAAAGTAGTCCAAGGCTAATGGCGTAGAAGGCACCTAGACTCCACCATGACTGGCGCTTTACCCACTCTCGGAAGGCGCCCAGGTTCTTGCCTACCAGACACCCCAGTGCAAAATACCCGATCCAGGCCGGGAACCGCCCTTGGATATTGGTAAAAATCATCCGGGAAAAGCTGCTTTCAGGAAGGATCTTCAAAAAGATGAGTTCATAGTACCCCAGGTAGCACACGTTAAAAATCACAGCTAACAAAGCAAAGGCTCGGATGCATCTATCACTAGAGAGGTACAGCCAAATAGGGCTTAGAAGATGAAACTGAAAGATGAGGGGGATGAAATACAGCTGGAAGTAGTACCCCCGGCCGGTAAAGACCACGTCCCGGATCCATCCGGGGTTAATGTATCCCCACTTATGTAGGTTAAGAATGCTAAGCAGGGTCCAGAACATGTACGGCACGAATAAATCTACCCAGCGGCGCTTAACGTACCGGTAATACTGAAAACCCCTTAGCTCATAGCGATAGGTGAGCAGCAGTCCTGACATGAAAATGAAGATGGGTACGCAAAAGCGCGACCATTGATTCCAGAACATGGCGTAATTCGCGTTGGCCGGTGTCCCTCGTCCTGTCCAGATGATCTCTGAAACAACATGAATGAGCAGTACCCCAATGATACTGACTCCCCTTAGGTAATCTATTTCATGTACGTACTCCATCTGCTCAGTGCCACTCACAATAAACCTCCTCATCCTATCCCGCATTGCGATTGCATGGAACTCACATATCAATTGTTCAGCGGAGTAGTCAAAGTTCCTTTGGGCAGCTTGGTGCATTGGGTGTTTGCGATAACCCAACCTTGGCAGGAACCCTGGACAGCTGGAGCGAAGGGGTGACACATTGTGGCGGCTTGGCGTTGAGCAGTGCGCGGGGTACTTGCGGGAGATTGCAGTTCATCTTGGGAAGCTGCCCATGGGTCATGGCGTATCCATACTCATTATTCGGAGAGGTGGTATTTTCTTTGCCAATAGCTGCAGCTTGCCGATTCGGAAGGTCGGCGGCTACCATAAGACAACTAATAGAAGATGGCGCAGATGTAAATGAAAGGGAATCGCGGGGCCAAACGGTACTAATGCGGTGTTTTGAGAGCCAAAAGATTACCCATGAGATACTTAAGGTGTTGGTAGATGCCGGAGCAGATGTTAATGCCCAAGATGACTCTGGTAGTACGGTACTACATTGCGCCTTGAGTTATCTAGCTCCTACTGAATGTATTGAAGAATTGATTCGTGCCGGTGCAAAAGTTGATGTGGCAGACAGAAACGGTTTAACCCCGCTGCATTGGGCGGCTATGACGGATAGATCAGAGGTAATCAAGCTGCTAAAAGAGAATGGTGCTGATCCCGAAAAGCGTAACAAACGTGGGGAAAAGCCAGTGGACATAGCAAGGCAACTTGGTAAATCCAGGGCTTACGCAGTTCTGGACAGCAGGTATCAACACCGTGAAATCCTCACCGACAAGCTGCGTAAGCTCTTTAGTTCTGATTACATTTTCTTCACGCATGGTGCTTATAGTTCCACCATGGTTAGACCAAAGTATGCTGATTTGGATCTTGTTCGGATAAACGGGCTGATGCCTAAAGAATACTTCGTCATGTCGGAATACCAGTTAGGATATCCACTTGTACTTGAAATTGTAACTCCAAGGTGGAAGGGGGCGGAACACTTACTGCTCTACGAAGGACAGAAAATCGAAGATATTGCCGGGGGTATCGAGGTGTACACGTATTGCGATTCAGCCTTTGCAGCAGTGCTCCAAAAAGGGACTTCTAACATATTGTCTGGCTCTAGCAAAGACGTCTTGTCCCTTATAGATACGGCCCGTCATTACTGGCAGATCGTTGAATTGCATTCATCAGAGTGCAATGAATATATATTAGCAACCCTGTGTTCTAAGGACTTATTAATTGGGCAGAAAATTAGACACGAGACTGATGGTCCGGGGGTCATTGTTGACCGAGTAGGTAAAAGGAATATAGTCATGCAATTTGAACGGGAGAGATACGGATTCCCATCCAGATATTACGTGGATTGTATGCACCCATCAGTGAGCTATTTGTTCACTAAGGAGTTCATCAGCAGCACATTCATAATGAACCTTCTTTAATAAAATAAGAGTATGCTCCTTTACTGGATTCTTCAGAAATTCCAGCTCTCTGATCTCACTTCCGGTGCCATCAAGGGTTAGAGGTTTTGTGGGAAGGGTCCGGTTCTGAATTTACTTCTAGAATAGCATTGAGGCGGCAGGGAAGAAATATTTCCCCTGTCGTTTTTTCATATGCCAAGAGCTGAGTTACTGGGACGGCATTTGAGAACAGCCAAGGCGCAGGAGTCTGATAATGCGCGCTGAAAGTGTAAAGGGGGTACACAAACCAGAAAACCCTGCCATTAGACGTCAATAGTAAAGCCGGCACCCCTTAAGTCAGCCGAAGCTATGGGATAGGGCCGGGGCTTGGCCCATGGCAAGAGACTATTCTAGGGGGTTAATATCCATGAAGCTTTGTGGTTATAACGGGCGCATACTGCATGTAGACTTGGGTGAGCAGCGAACTTGGGTAACAGAACCTCCCGTGGAGTTTTATCGAAGGTACGCCGGCGGTGGTCTGATGGCTGCATATTATCTCTTAAATGAGACTGGCCCAGGAGTGGATCCCTTAGGGCCTGGTAATCTACTGTGTTTCTTTTCCAGTATAATCGCGGGAGTGCGGGCACCGGGCTTGGCCCGCTTTACCGTGGCAGCCAAGTCGCCACTAACTGGAGGGATCGGAGAGGCGCGCTGTGAGGGGCTCTGGGGGATTAAGCTAAAAGAGTCGGGTTATGATGGGATAATCTGCTACGGAGTTTCCGAAAAGCCAGTAGCTTTAGTTGTAGATAACGGGCGAGCAAAGTTGGTTGAAGCAAGTCATTTATGGGGAAAGACTGTAGGAGAGACCACCGACGTTTTGGAACAGAAGTACGGATCTGATAGCTGTGTTTTGGCCATTGGGCCTGCCGGAGAGAATAGGGTCAGATTCGCATCTATTGTCAGTGACCGATGCAACCAAGCGGCGCGGACGGGAATGGGAGCTGTAATGGGATCCAAACTGCTCAAGGCAGTAGTCCTCAAAGGGACTGACGCTCCCCAGGTTGCAGATCCTGCTCATTTGGAAGAGATCAGGCAAATCTACGCCCAACAGGTCTACCGGAATGTATTGACCAGATGGCAAGCTGAACCGCCAGGTTTTTCCTGCTGGGTGCATACCCATGGACTAGATGCAGCTTTGTGTGTAAATAACTATCAGACTGCGCAGCTTGACGATGCCGACGCCTATAAACCAGAAGAATTCATGAAGTACTATAAGGGAGCAAAGGCTTGTCCAGGATGCCCCAATGATTGTATCAAGGTATTTGATACAGGCACCGGACTCGATCCTAAGGCCGGTGGGATTCATCAGGAAATAACCGGTTCTATGGGGCCTAATCTGGGGATCTCCCACCTTCCCACTATCTTCGATGCCAACAATCTATGTAACCAGTTGGGGCTAGATCCCAATTCTCTAGGATATGTGATTTCCTTTGCCATGGAATGCGCGGAAAACAATCTGCTGGATACCCAAGGTATGTCGCTGGAGTTTGGCAATCACACTCATTTGTTGGACCTAATCCGGCAGATAGCCTATCGGGAGGGGATCGGCGATCTCTTGGCCGAAGGCACGAAAAGAGCAGCTGAGCAGCTGGGTAGTAATGCCTTAGATTGGGCTATGCAGGTGAAAGGTAATGAAATGGTACCCTTCGAACCCCGCAGTCAAACTAACTTGGCCTTGGGCTATGCTACTGCACCGGTTGGGCCCCGATACGAGATTTGTGAACATGACTGGGATTTTGATACCAATGTGGGTTGGGAACATACTTTGGAATATACGAGAACTTTGGGCATTCTGAGCAGGATTCCCATGCAGTACGTTGGTCCTGGCAAGGTTCGGAACTACAAGGTCTTAAATAACCTGTGGTCAGCGGCAGATGCACTTAACTTATGCATATTTGCCAGTGCTCCAACTAGGATCTTGAGTCTGGAGCAAATGGCTGGTGTTGTTAAGGCAATCACCGGGTGGGAGACGTCTTCCTATGAGGTTATGCGGTGGGGAGAGCGGCGTAATCACCTGATGAGAGTGTACAATAACCGTGAAGGGCTGACCTTTGAGGATGATACTTTGCCCAAGCGGTTTTTCA
>JAAYRF010000210.1 GCA_012518905.1 Bacillota bacterium
AGCACCAAAGGAGGCTTATCTTGTAGGCTCAATACACAATTGATTCCCGCCAGTAAACCTTGGGCAGCAGCTTCCTCGTAGCCAGAACTGCCATTGATCTGACCAGCAAAATATAGACCTTCTATGCTCTTTGATTCCAGACTTAGCTTTAGCTGGTGAGGGCCCAAACAATCGTATTCAATGGCATAGGCCAAACGCAAAATTTCCACTTCCTCTAGGCCTGGGATGCTCCGCACTACCTCCATCTGTACGTCTGCGGGCAGGCTAGTAGATACTCCGCTTAGATAAACTTCTTGTGTATCCCAGCCCTCAGGTTCTACAAACACCTGGTGGCTCTTCTTGTCTGGGAACTGTACTATCTTACTCTCAATAGAGGGACAGTATCGAGGCCCAATGCCCTCGATGGCACCACCATACAAAGCTGTGCGATGGAGGTTTTCCGAGATGATCTCATGGGTACGAGTTGTGGTGTACGTTAACCAACAGGGCACTTGCTCCTTAGGTTCTAGGTCTTTGGCAAAGGAAAACCCTCGTACCAACGCTTCTCCCGGCATAGGCGTCATCCGATCATACCTAAGGGAGCGGCTATTGGCCCTGGGCGGCGTACCAGTCTTGAAGCGAACCAGCTTAAACCCCAAGTCCTCCAAACTCTTGCTTAACCCATAAGTTGTTTGCTGGGCTTGGGGCCCTGACTCATAATTAATCTCCCCAACATGGATCAAGGAGCGCATGAACGTGCCGTTAGCGATGATAACCCGCTGGGCCTCTACCTCTTCACCGGTACGGAGAGTTACACCTTTTACCCTTCCCCCTCGTACGAGGATGCTCTCTACGCATCCTTCCCGAAGATAAAGCCTTGGTTGTCTCTCCAGCAACTGCCGCATCCGCCACGAATATAGCTTGCGATCAGTTTGAGCCCGCAAAGCCCTTACTGCCGGTCCTTTCTTGGTATTTAGCATACGCACATGCATATAGGCGTAGTCGGTGTTCCGGCCGATCTCTCCACCTAGAGCATCAATCTCTCGAACAAGATGGGCTTTCCCAGGCCCACCAATAGATGGGTTACACGGCATCATAGCTACACTGTCCAACGCCAGAGTAAACACTCCTGTGCGCAGCCCCATGCGGGCAGTAGCTAGTGCAGCCTCACATCCTGCATGGCCCGCGCCCACCACAATCACATCAAATCTATTCACCGCTCCACCCTACCCTATAAGCGTTATCCTAGTTCCATGCTCACACTACGCTTCCCTTGCCCCAGTCCTTAGCCATACCTGTAGAGCTGTAATATCAGTGCTACTAAGACCCGGGATACGAGCCGCCTGTCCTACGGATAAAGGCTGTATCTTCTCTAGAAGCTCAGCGGCCTCCTGCCTTATTCCGCGGATCCCTCCAAAATCAGTGCCTGCCGGGATTTGCAGTGCTTCCAACCTTTCCATTGCTGCCATCTGCTTTCGTTCCCGAGCGAGATAGCCAGCGAACTTCACTTCGATCTCCACCTGTTCTTTTATCTGCCAATCAAGGTCGGCGAGCTCCACACCTACCCTTAACAGATCATCATACGCCACTTCGGGTCTTCGCAAAATCTGTGCAGCACTCACTGCCTTGGCCAGATCTCCGCTGCCAAGCTCAAGCAGAGCTTGGCGCACTGCATCGGTAGGAGTCACCATTACACTTTCCAGGCGGTGAATCTCCTTTTCAATCATGGCCCGCTTAGTCTGGAACATCCCATATTCTCCATCGGATAGAAGCCCCAGATGATATCCAAGCTCGGCCAAACGCATATCAGCATTGTCTTGCCGCAAGCTCACCCGGTATTCAGCTCTGGAGGTCATCATCCGGTAAGGCTCGTCTACACCCTTCGTAACCAGATCGTCAATCAGAACTCCGATGTAAGCTTCTCTTCGACTCAAATGGAAAGGCGGGAGACCTTTTACCCACCGTGCCGCGTTGACCCCAGCCATAATACCCTGAGCTGCAGCCTCCTCATAGCCAGAGGTGCCGTTTATCTGCCCCGCTGTAAATAGCCCTGGTACGATCTTGCTTTCCAATGATGGTTTCATTTGCCAGGGATCAATGAAATCATATTCAACAGCATAAGCCGGGCGCATAATCTTTACGTTCTCCAATCCTGGAATTGTCCGTAAAAGGGCTAGCTGTACGTCTTCAGGCATGCTCGTCGTCAAACCCAATACATAGAGTTCACTAGTTGTATTGCCCTCCGGCTCCAGGAAAATATGGTGATCCGTTTTATCAGGAAAACGCATCACCTTACGATCTATAGATGGGCAGAAGCGTGGACCTTTCGTTGACACTAGGCCAGTCTGAATTGGTGACCGGTGGAGATTCTCCCTCACCACTCTAATAGTATCTTCATTGGTTGCTGTTAACCAACAAGACAGCTGACTTATCTCACGTCTCGGGGCCCAAAACGAAAACTGTAAAGGTACTCTAGCGCCTTTCTGCTCTGTTAGCTTTGCAAAATCGACACTCCGCTTGTCTAGCCTGGGCGGAGTCGCACTTTGAAAACGTCGCAGCACTAGACCAGCTTCTCGCAGGCTGTTGGATAGTTCCGGTGCACTAGGCTCTCCTTGCCTGCCTCCGGGATATCTAATCTCGCCAACAACAATTAGGCCACCCAGAAACGTACCAGTGCAAAGAATAACAGCTTTCGTAGCCATGACCGTGCCCATCTTAGTCTTTACGGCCCGAATTCGCCCATCCTGCCTAATGATCTCTGTTACCACACCCTGTTTTATGTCCAGGCCCGGCTGATTTTCCAAAGTCTGAATCATAATGCTTTGGTAAAGCCGCTTATCAGCTTGAGCCCGCAGGGCATGGACCGAGGGTCCACGGGACAGATTTAACATGCGAATATTCACGTATGCCTGGTCGATAATACGTGCCATCACTCCACCGAGGGCGTCTATCTCCCTCACTAAGTGGCTTTTGGCTGCCGGCCCGCCAATGGCAGGGTTGCAGGAAAGCTGCGCAATGCTATCGATCTGCATAGTAACAAGGGCAGTTTTACATCCTAAACGGGCTGCCGCTAGGGCGGCTTCACAACCTGCATGCCCTCCTCCTACCACTATCACATCGTATTCGTATAAGGCCTCCACCCAAACCCCTACTTCCCTATACAAAAATCGGCGAAAATTCGGTCGATAACCTCATCACTTACTGTGTGACCAGTGACCTCACCCAATCTCTCTGCCGCTCCTCTAACATCTATAGCCACCAAATCCATGGGTAATCCATTTTCTACGGTGTTACGGGCCGCTACTAGACTCTCCTGCGCTTCCCTTAGGGCCTGCTTGTGGCGAACTCGCGTGACGATAACGGATCTATCCGTTAGATCAATTCTACCCTTCGTAACTTCGGAAACAACTGTTTCCTCCAATTCTTCTAGTCCCTGTCCTGTCACCGCCGAAATCCGCACAATGGGCGTTTCTGGCAGCTTGTGCCTGTAAACTTCGTCAGATACGGCACTACCAAGATCCGATTTATTTACCACAAGTACTGCCGGCTTGTCCCGCAACTGTTCAAAGAGATCGATATCTTCTCTGTGCATGGGGGTAGAGCCGTCAACCACGCACAAAACTAAATCGGCCCCTTCCATGAGAGCCTGGGCCCGCTCAACCCCGATCTTTTCAATTACGTCCTCAGTATGGCGAATACCCGCTGTATCTCTAACGACAAAGGGAAATCCACCTATGTTCACGATTTCTTCTATAACGTCCCGAGTAGTACCGGGTATTTCCGTAACTATCGCCCGGTTTTCCCTGACTAGCATGTTCAAAAGACTGGACTTTCCGACATTGGGCCTGCCCACAATGGCAGTATCGACACCTTCCCGCAAAACTCTACCGGTATCAGCTGTCTCAAGCAAGCTCTGTATCTGCTCGTTCACGCTATCACAAATGGCTATTACTGCTTCCGGTTCCATATCGCCTACTTCGTCAGGAAAATCAATCCCTGCTTCAATAGCTGCCAAGAGCCCCACCAGCTCCTGCCGCATACCATCGAAAGCCTCTGACAAGCCACCTTCCAACTGCCTCAAAGCCAGGCGATGACTTCTATCGGTCTTAGCGCGGATCACATCAATTACTGCCTCAGCTTGGCTTAGGTCAATCCGACCATGAAGAAAAGCCCTCTTTGTAAACTCTCCTGGTTCGGCAAGCCGTGCACCGAGCTCCAGGACTCGTTCCAGCGTCTTTTGCAGAGGAACGATCCCCCCATGACAATTGATCTCGACGACGTCTTCCCGTGTATAGCTGTGGGGAGCCCGCATTATACTGACTACAGCTTCATCGATGCGATTGCCCTCCCCATCCAAGATCCATCCATAATTTAGACTCCAGTTCCCGGCACCGGCTAGTCTCTTGTCCTTGGGAGATTGAAATGCTTGATCCACTAAGGCAATAGCCTCGGCCCCACTGACCCGTACTATCCCAATACCACCCTCCCCTAAAGGAGTCGCAACAGCTGCTATGGTATCTTCTATCAAACCCCTTACTAACATCACTCTTACCACTCCTCTAGCCGAACCCTGGTAGCAGGGCATTCCCTTCCTTGCCATAGCGCAAAAGAGGAACGCATCCCTAAAGACACGCTCCTCCGTCTCTGCATGGGTTCCTTCACCTAACTAAAGGACCTAGAGGCTTCCCACTACCGTCCTTCCTCTTCACCGGTTCCGGCGAGGAGCGATGATCACCCTGCGGAAAGGTGCTTCCCCTTCACTATGGGTATGAACACTAGGATCGTCCTGTAGCGTCATATGGATAATTCTGCGCTCCATCGCGTTCATGGGATCGAGCACCGCCCGCCTGCCACTGCGCTTTACCCGATTTGCCAGTCGCGTGGCCAAGTTTTGCAGTGTCTCTTCCCGTCTAGCCCTATAGCCCTCGGCATCCAATATGATCCGAATCCACTCACCATTGCGATTGGTAGCTAAGCTAACTACATACTGGAGGGCATCGAGAGTCTCCCCTCGCCTACCAATTACTAAACCTAGCTCATTACCGGCAATTTGAATCTTAAGTACATCATCTGCATCCCAAGCATAGTTAACACTGCACTCTAACCCCATACGCTGGAGAGTTTCCTGCAAAAATGCCACGGCGCCTTGGGCCCGTTCTTCACGCTTGTCCCGTATAGAGACCCTTACTCTGGCCTGTTTACTTCCGATTATGCCCAGAAAGCCTTTGGTCCCTTCTTCTAGCACCTCTATATCCACATCTTCCCGTGAAACCTGCAACTCCTCGAGTGCCTCGGCTATAGCCTCTTCTACACTTCTCGCCGAGCGCTCAATGCTCTTCATGTTTATGCATTCCCTCCTTTTTGAGGGCTCATTCGTTGAGCAATTATATATTGCTGTGCCATGGAAAATATATTGCTGACAACCCAGTAAATGACCAATCCCGCCGGGAAGTTTATGCTGATATAACCGATGAAAGCCGGCATGATAAACATCATGGTCTTCTGGGAAGCATCTGCACTGGTCATTACCATTTGCAGATATGTCGTTACCGCGGAGAGTACTGGCAGAATATACAGGGGGTCTGGGGCACTGAGACTAGTCAGCCAGAGAAAACCTGTACCAAAATCAAATTCCCTCAATACTGCAAAGAGGGCCCACAAAAAAGGAAGTTGTACAAGCATGGGTAAACATCCGCCCAAGGGGTTGACCTTATGCTTTTGGTACAATTCCATAACCTTGCGCTGATACTCTTCGGGTTTATCCTTGTATCGTTCCTGTAACTCTTGCATCTCTGGCTGTAGAGCCTTCATGGCTTCCATGGACTTGCTCTGACTAAAAGTAAGTGGTGCCAAGATAATCCGTATAGCAAGTGTCAGCAGTATAATGGCTAACCCATAGCTGCCGCTCAGATCATAGAAGAATCGCAACATCCATTCAAGCGCAGTCCTCAATACTCCCAAACAATCCGCCTCCGATCCGCCACCTCAGTTACTTTACCGGGTCATACCCTCCAGCTCCCCAAGGATGGCAGTGCAAGATCCTCTTGCCTAACATCCCGATTCCCCGAACAACGCCATATTTCTCTACAGCTAAACGCCCATACTCGGAGCAAGTTGGGTAGAAACGGCACCTTGCTGGTAGCAGTGGAGAGATGCAGCTCTGGTATAGACGAATCAAACCTACTACGAGAATCTTACCCATCCCGGCTTCCATCACTCTCTTCTCCACCAGAATCTTGCCTTAGACCAGCTCTACTTACTGCGTCCATCACCGCACTGACTATATCCTGGTATGCAGCTTCACGACATTGCAGCCTAGCCGACACTACCAAATCATATCCTGATCGAATCTCACTGGCTTTTGTGCGTACCGCTTCCCTTAGTCGCCGCTTCACTCGATTTCTTCTCACAGCATTTCCGAGTTTCTTACTTACCGAAAAACCTATCCGGGTAACTTCCCTATCATTCTCCCGATAATGCAAGACCACTAAGCGGTTCTTGACAGTCTTGCCGTTTTCATACACCCGTCGAAAATCACCAGGGAGTGCCAACCGTTCCACCGGCTTCACCCTAACTTTACTGTAGCATTAGGCAGAAAGAACTCTTCGTCCCTTTCGTCGCCGCCTCTTTAGGACATTGCGACCTCCCCTGGTGCTCATTCGGGCCCGGAATCCATGGTTTTTCTTCCTGCGACGCCGATTCGGCTGATAAGTGCGCTTCATACTTTCGCCACCTCCTACCAACACCCTCTAAATCAGTACTAGATTGCTCAATCAGCCCTTGGTGTACATGCCTACACTATTATAATGATAGTACACATCAGGGCATATATCATCACGATTATAGCAAGCTCCCTTTCGCCCTGTCAACCCTGCTGCTTTCCGCCTATCATGCTTCCCAGCGGCTTCCTCCGTTACCTTCCACAGGCATCCTAGAGAATGGATAATTCCCATGAACAGTGCTTTTCAAAACTAGCTGTGGATAACCTTCCTCCCCAGCTAGAACAAATAACCGTTTCACACCGGTATTTGAAAATCCCAGCTACACCAGGTATAGTCTTGGCCGCAACCTGTGGATAACCTGTGGATCTTGAGGATAACTTCTGGGGAGCAGTAGTTAGTTTTCAATCCACAACGATTAGCTGTGGAAAACCTGTTGATACTGTGGATAGTTTCCTGTGTGTCCCCAATTTTTTCTCGATAGATCTATACCATACAGGGATTTTCCCCATACTCGTCGAAGGATCATTCCTGTGGTAAAGTCTGGGGAATGACTGTGACTATCGTACTTTCAGTTGTCAACAGGTTGGTAATACATTTTTCGCATGATGGCTTTTAACTGACCTTTTCTTTTTTCATTTCACCCATCCTTCCTGCTTGTCAAGCTTGTGAAAAGGAGGTACAAATCATGCTAAGATTTTTGAAGGGCCCTAAGGAAGAACCTGATAGCAACTGGTCAACAACCTTTTTACAGGCCTC
>JAAYRF010000211.1 GCA_012518905.1 Bacillota bacterium
CCTGCACCCTCTACCCGACGTGAAGATGATAGTAATCGCATTGGATCGAGTGTGCTGCGAAATCCCATATTGGAAAAACAGCGCAATTGAAGAGCGCTCGGCCTCACCGTCACTTCTCCGTGCTCAAGGGAAAAGCTATGATCGCTAGGACGGTTGATCTTGGCCTTTAGCTCCAAAGGTATCTCCAAAGACCCAAGACTTCCGGTCCAATTCAATGTCTGACTCACCGTAGTGCGTAAAGCCTTTTCCCCATCAAAATCACCTTCCCACTTGAATTCCGTCTCAATGTAACCTTTGGCCATGACTTTAACAGCGGTGACCAGCAGCAGAGTAGTTATGGTGATTAGTATCAGGACCCATGCCTTTCTTCCAGGGAATAGTCTCACTTGTTGAACCACTCCTTCCCTGGCCGGTGAGAGACAAAAAGCTCGCCAGGCTGTAAGCCCCAGCGAGCTTTCTTAGTTAGAATGACCGCATTTATTATCCCATGTACACCTAAATTTGGCAAGCTTCTAATCGCTACTCGTTTAGTCGTAGGCTTTAGACTTCTCCCTCATCACGTCACAGTTATCTTGACTTGCCGCATAGCCCGGTTTCTTTGACAGGCCCTGTTGCCGTCGGAAATTTTCCCTGTTCTTTTCTAGATATGCCTGGTAGATATCATCGGCGGTAAAGCCGGCTTTCAGACACATGCTAACAAAGAAATGCAGAATATCCACCATTTCCTCTTTAACAGCTTCCATATCCACAGGTCGAGCATTCTTCCACCACTTGAAATTGACCTCTCCCAAAAGTTCTCCCAATTCAGCTACTATAGCCAACACCTCTCGCTGAATCCATGTCTCGGCATCACCGTCCAGATTCCGCAACCGGGCTAGTTCACCGTCAAAGGCTGCTTGCAGTGAAAAAATATGCTCCAGCTTGTCCATATCCTTAGCCACGTCTATCCTCTCCTATCCGGCTGTTCCCATGACCCTGTTGCTTACCAAGTTCAAATCGTCAGCAGGTCCCACGATTGCCAATGAAAAGGGAATGTCCGCAAAAAGCCGTCGGGCGACCCTTTGAATGTCTGAGCCATGGACGGCATCGATCTTAGCCACCAGTTCCTCTAATCGTAGGAGCCCTTCATCATAAAGCTCTGCCTTGGCCATTCGGCTCATGCGGGATGCCATACTCTCTAAACTTAAGAGCAAACTACCCTTTAGCTGCTCCTTAGCTCTATCTAGCTCATCAGGCTTTAGTCCCACTGTGGCCACCCTGCGGCATTCTGCTTCAATCAGTTCGATAACTTGTTCAGCATTGCCGGGGCTCATCCCGGCATAAACCGCCACTGTACCTAAATCCTCATAACATGCATGATAGGAGTATGTTGAGTAAACCAGACCTTTTTCCTCCCGTAGACTTTGAAAGAGCCTGGAGCTCATGCCTCCTCCCAGGGCAGTATCTAAAACATGGAGTACATATTTGTCTTGGTCTTTGCGGGACAACCCCGGCACCCCAAGGCACACATGCATTTGTTCTGTATCCTTGCTCTTGATACTACAGCCCCGTCCCTCAGGCATAGGCTGAGCCTTCGCAAAGGGCGGCGGGCCAACAAGTCTAGACAAGTGCTCACCGAGCTCCGCCACCACCCTATTATGGTCAAGGTTGCCGACAGCAGTGATCACCAGATTAGACGGCACATAGTGTTCGTCAACGTAAGCCAAGAGGTCTTCCCTTTGGAGACGCTGCACGCTCAACCGCGTGCCCAAGACCCCCCTCCCTAACGGGTGGGGCGCAAGCAGATTTTCCGCAATTACTTCATGGACAAGATCGTCGGGGGAATCTTCATACATCCCGATCTCCTCTAGTATGACTCCCTTTTCTTTCTCCAGCTCACCGGGATCAAACACCGAATTCTGCAGCATATCGGCTAGAATATCAATAAGCAAAGCAAAATGCTCATCCGGCACCTTGCCATAGTAACAGGTGTGTTCCTTGTCGGTAAATGCATTGAGCTGACCACCAGTAGTATCGATAGCTTCCGCTATCTCCCGGGCAGAGCGACGATTGGTACCTTTGAACATCATGTGCTCTACCATGTGAGATATCCCATATTGGTGGGGCTTTTCATGTCTAGAGCCCACTTTCAACCAAAAACCTAAAGTGACCGATCGAACATAGGGGATTGACTCTGTTACTATCCTAATCCCGTTGGCGAGCACTGTTTTTTGCAATGGATATTCCCCCTCGCTGCCACTATATCTCCGTGGCCAATTACTGTCAAATGTGGGTATAACCTTTCCTGGAGAATACCGGGAGAGTTCGATATAATGGCCGATGTAGCGGCAGGTGACCTTTTGTTGCTCTACGCTAGAAAGGAGGCCACCATGTCCCAAAGCTTGGTAATTGTGTTGCTCAGCCTAATGCTATTTATATCCAATATATTCGGTGGTTCGCCGAGTACCACACCTCCTAGAGAACAAATGCCTGGACAGGAGCAAACATATACTGTCCCTGGTCGGATTCGCAATGCGCCCATCACTTTGTACGATAGTCCGAGCACCAACAGTAAAAAAATCGCAACGGGACAGGCCAATACCCCGGTCTCTCTTCTAGCAGAAGCCGGTGATTGGTTCAAAATCCAACTACCTGATGGCACCGCTGGTTGGGTCTTAAAGATCCTGGTGAGCACTGCTGGTAATACCGGCCCTTTGGCAAAGGAAGTCTATGGATACTTCGTGCAAAACGGCAGTGTTCCTTCTGAGCCATCCTTGGCAGCCAACTTCCAACATTTGACCGGAATCACTCCTTGGTCTTTTAGTATCGATGCCCAGGGGAATGTGATCGCCCAAGCAGATACCGCCGCTTTAGCGAATACCCTGCAATTTGCCGGCAAGCGGGAGCTCAAGACTCTAGCCTTGATCAGCAACTATGATAAGAAAACGGAAAGCTTCAGTGGAGCTTTGGCTCATAAACTCCTGCAAAGTCCGGCTAATCGTCAGCGGGCTGTGGAAAGCATCTACCGCACAGTCGTCGACTGGGGCCTTACAGGGGTGAATATTGATTTTGAACATGTTTATCCAGAGGATCGCGAATATTACTCCCAGTTCTTACGAGAGCTGTCCACTCGTCTAAGGCCCGCAGGCATTCTGGTAACTGTGGCCATCCCGGCCAAGACTGCCGATAATCCTAAGGCTAGCTGGTCGGGGGCCTTCGACTATCAGACCATCGGCGAGGCTGTGGACAGGGTTATGCTAATGGCCTATGATCAGCATTATGCCAGTGGTGCACCGGGCCCCATTGCTTCCATAGGATGGGTTGACAAAGTGCTGCAGTTTGCCACATCCCAAATCCCTAAGGAAAAGGTGATCCTGGGCATCGCAGGCTATGGGTACAGCTGGGCCAAACCCGGGATTGCCCATTCGGTAACTTACCAGAAGGCGGTGGAGCTGGCGGCTAAGGGCACCGGCGTTCGCTGGGATGCCACTCACAAAGCACCCTTCGCAGAGTATCAAGGACGACAGATGTGGTTTGAGAATGCGGCCAGCATCAGCTATAAGCTAGATCTTGTCAACAGATATGGCATAAAAGGCATAGCTCTTTGGCGACTAGGCCAAGAAGATCCCCAGATGTGGCAAGTGGTGGCCAGCAAGCTATCTAGCTAGGGTCATGGTCAACTAAGGTGCGAGGATGTTCGCTTCTGACTCTTCCAGCAGCTTGCCTACGGGTACAATTTGAAAATTTTGTCGGCGCAGCCCTTCTATGATCCCTGGAAGGGCTTTCACTGTATTCGGCTTAGGATGCATTAGGACAATGGCCCCGTTTTGAACCTTGCTTAAGACCCTTTGCATGGTCGTCTCTACACTTGGCTCTTGCCAAT
This sequence comes from Bacillota bacterium, assembly GCA_012518905.1. Taxonomy (GTDB): domain Bacteria; phylum Bacillota; class Limnochordia; order DTU087; family DTU087; genus JAAYRF01. The sequence continues at coordinate 3,863 of JAAYRF010000211.1, forward strand.
CAATGGTATCGATGGTCCACATCACAGTCCGGTAACCGAGATTTCTCGCCGTTTGAACAATTCTTCTGTCTACCTCCCCATAAGGAGGGGCAAACAGCAAAGCGGGTTTTCCCACGAGACTGGTAAGCAGTCGATGGTTTTCCAAGAGCAACATGGTCAGTTCCCAATCTCCCAGCTCTTTGGGATGATGATGCTGCATGCCGTGGTTGGCTACTTCATGGCCTGCTTGAACCATTTGTCTCACCAGATCGGGATACAACCTAGCCCACCGCCCGGTAACAAAGAATGTACCTTTAACATCATGATCCCGCAATACATCAAACATAGCTGGCAGAACCTCTTGCCCCCAATCGACGTTAATGGCAAAGCTCACATAAGGCTTGCTGGGATCTCCCCGATAGACAGGATCAACGTTAGGGCTGCTAAGCCCCATCACTTCAATGCTGCTGCGCCAATAGGGCAGTGTTACTGCAAGAAGCAAAGATGCTAGCCATATGCTAAACAGAGTCAAGATCCCTAATCTCTGCCAAACATCCTGCAGACTAAAGCAGATTATCCAGAATCTCTTTTCCCTTGGCTCTGGCCTCACTGCCTGACTCCCTCCCGCATAGGAATCGGCGCTGACCCTCGGTCAGGAGCTACTCTAGTGGGGCGCTGAGTACCGGAATGGCTTTCTATATAGAAACCATCACGGTAAATCAACTCTGATATAGGCACTATCTCAAAACCCCGCTTTTTTAGCTCAGGCAAAAACTGAGCTACTGCCGCCGCTGTGTGTTTGCCATTATTGTGCATGAGCACTATCTCCCCAGGGCCTGCCTGGCTCAAAACTCGATCCACGATAAACCCTGCACTGACATCCCTCCAATCCAAAGAATCGATGCTCCACTGAATGGTATAATAGCCAAGCTCTTTCGCTACTTCGATGACTTTATTGTTGTATTCGCCGAAGGGGGGGCGAAACAAAAAGGGATCAGTTCCGATCAGAGTCTTGATGTTGCTGTGATTGCGCTGTAGCTCCTGTCGAATGGCCGCAGTGCTCAAGCTATTTAGATGGGGATGAGAATACGAGTGATTCCCTATCTCATGGCCTGCCGCCGCAATTTTTTTGACATACTCCGGGTATTTCTCCACCCAATAGCCGCCTAGGAAAAAGGTGGTTTTGACACCGTTCTCTCTCAGTATGCGAAGCAACTCGTCGGTGTAATCTGCTCCCCACATGGCATCAAAGGAAATGGCCATTTGTTTCTTGGGCACTTCCACCCGGTAAATGGGCACTAGTCTGGCGGTGAGCAGCGCTCCAACAGCCACGATGGCCTGCTCCGAAAGCCAATGTACTGCGGTAAAGGCAACAAACGCCAAACATAAAACCAATATCTTACTCACTGCTCCCCGTAGATCGATGACCCCCATGACCCATCCCCCTTTGACACCTTTGTTGACATTGCAGGAGTCCTACTGTGGCATTTTATTCAACAAAGATTGAGGATAGACGTAGCCATTAGTTTTCCGCGTCAACAAAGAACCCCCACGTATGTGGGGGCCCGTGACTTAAGCTAAGCTTCAGTTCACATTGGCAGCCTTATTGAATCTGAATCCGCCTGCCGTTAAGCCTACCAGGCTCTTTCTTGGGAATGGTTATAGATAAAACTCCATCCTTGTATTCTGCTTTGGCCTTATCGGACTTGACCTCGGTAGGCAAGGGAATGCTCCGGGAAAAACTGCCATAGCGACGTTCGCTCCGGTAAACATGCTCATCCCTAAACTCATCACTCTGCCTAAACTGGCCCGCCAATTTTACCGTGGACTCGTCAACATACACGTCCAGATCTTTCTTGTCCACTCCTGGGATTTCCGCGGTGATAATGACTTCTTCTTCAGTCTGGTACACATCCACACGCGGCGGCCTTAGGTCAAGATACTGGAGTGGATTGTGCTCGAAAAGCTCCAGCATGTCTTTGCTCAACTCCCGTAAAGGGCGCCAAGGCATGAGGCTCATCATCTCACCCCCTCGGATCCATCCGCCGATCGGCGATAGTATGTCCTTGGAAGGGACGAATTATCACCGCACCGCAACCACGTCTTGATGGAATCCAGAGTCTCTTCCATAGGGGCAACCATCATGCGACACTTGGGAATAGATTGAATAAACGTTTTTCCGTAGCTGCGAAAAAGTAATCTGGTATCACAAACCACCACCACTCCTTGATCTGTTGAGCGACGGATTAGCCGTCCAAATCCCTGCTTGAACTTGATAACGGCTTGAGGAAGCATGTAATGGGTAAAGGCATTTTGTCCCGATTCTTCCAGCCGTCTTACCCGAGCCGCTACCACCGGGTCGGTAGGCACCTGAAAGGGAAGCTTCGTCAAGATCACGCACGAGAGGGTCTCACCGGGAACATCCACGCCTTCCCAAAAGCTAGCTGTGCCAAAGAGGACCGATGCTTTGTCACCGCGAAACTTCTCTAAGAGCAGTCCCCGGGGATCCTTGCCTTGGCAAAGGGCCAAAATCCCATGGTCCTGCAGCAGTCCTTGGCAGTAGGAATGAACCTGGTTCAACAATCTATATGAAGTAAACAGGACGAAGGCCCGCCCCGATGTAGCCAACAACACATCGCCGATGTATTTAGCAAGGTCTTCTCCGTACCGACCTTGCCGAGGTACTTCCATATCGGTGGGAATACAAAACAGTACCTGATCCTCATACAAGAAGGGCGATTCCACGATGTCCTCCAAGATGCTGCTTTGAAGGCAGTGCTTCTCAGTCATATCTCCCTCTAGATCCAAGCCTAGTCTATGTCTCAGGTACTTAAAACTGCCATCGATGGATAAAGTCGCGGAAGTAAGGACAGCTCCCTGCAAGTGCTGAAAAACATGGGACCTCAGTTGCGGAGCTACCTCGATGGGCACAGCATTCAGGCTAGGTTCCCTTTGCCTGCCACTTAATGCTGCCCAGTAGACATAATCATGGTCGGGCTCACCGGTCAAAAACTCAGCTGTCTCCCGGGTCCCTGCCAGACGATTCCAAATAGCCCCCAGCTCTGCCTTGGCCGTATCCCAGATTGCGCCTTCCATTGGGGCAACTTTCTCTTTGAGATCGGCCAAAATGGAAGCTAGCTCTGTGATCTCTTCGATGAAGCTTTTGCGCTCCGGGGCCATGGCCTCCCAGAGCTCAAAAGCCCCGGGAGTAGGAGGCAGGTCCAGGACTTTATCTGACGCAGTACCCTTTATCTCAATTAGCTGATTGAGTCTGGCAAAAAACCGGACAGCTGCAGCTTCAGCACTGATTAAGGCAGGAATGGCCTGATCATCGATCCCCTCTAAAATACGAGTCTTGTGGGTCGGATTTACCTCATCTTCCGATTCCAGAAGAAACTTGATATGAGGCAACAGGCCTGTGTGCCTACCAGATCTTTGCCGCAGCAACCGATTTAACAAACGAGTAACCCCCAACCTAGTAATGCTGCCTCCAAAATAGCTGGTAGCCACATCCTCTACATGATGGGCTTCGTCCCAAATGACATATCTATACGGTGGTAGAACCGACCACGTAGTATCAAAACCTAGGACTCGCTTCAAAGCCAAATCAGCGAAGAGCAAGTGATGGTTAACAATGATTATGTCGGCCTCGAAGGCCTGACGACGCTCCTGGAAATAGAAACAGCGTTCTAGGTAAGGGCACTTGTTGCGCAAGCAGGCATCACTTTCGGCACATACTGCCCCCCACAGTTGATCACCAAGAGCGAAATCCAACTCACTGCGGGAACCCGTCTTGCAGCGCTTCACCCAATCCAAGAGGGCTCCGAACTCCCACGACTCACCTTCCCAAAGTGTCATCTGGTCATAATGGCCGGCATTTAACAGCCGGTTGAGGCAAAGGTAATTACTCCAACCTTTGATCACTGCGACCTCAAAATTGATGTCCAGCACACTATGTAGGAAGGGTACATCCTTGTTAATCAGCTGCTCCTGCAAAGTGATGGTGTTGGTAGACACCACTACTTTTGCTCCCTGTTTGACAGCCCAATAAGCTGCCGGAATCAAATAGGCCAAGGACTTGCCTGTGCCAGTACCCGCTTCGACAATACTCACCCGGCCTTCCCACAACGAACGAGCCACTAGGCTCGCCATGGCGATCTGCCCTGGGCGGTATTCATATTCATCTAGGTATTCGGCTACGGCACCATCAGGCCCCAATATGCTCTCCAGGCCAGCGATGAACTCCTTCACATCATCCCCAGCCAATGGTTTTCTCGGAACGCGCATGGACAAGGCTCCTATCCTTCAGGTATCACTACCATATTCTCCTAAAGGTTGCCGGTACCTGCTCCTAGGGATTAGGCCTTCCCCAGCCGTCCAAGATTCTAAGTGGAGCACATCTTTCAATTACCAAAGACAAAGATATGTGCTCCGCAAGCAAATGGATACCGAAAATGCCCGCCAAAAGTAGTAATCGCGTCGACCAGGATAGGGTGTAGACCGCCACTAATCCCAAGGTTGCACCGAGTGCGTTGGCGCCTGTGTCGCCCATCATCACCTGCCCCTTAAGGTCAAAGGGTAGATAGCCAACTATGCTCCCTATCCACGGCAAAAGAGTAAAAGCAGTTGGGTGACCACCAAGCAATAACACAAGTGAGCCTAACAAGAAGACCTTGGCAGCTCGACCGGGCCGTAGGTCCAAGAGGTTGATCAGATTGGCACTACCAGCTATCAAGCCTCCGTCGATGATAATCAAGGCTCTATGAAAGGGCAGCGGTATCTCCCCCGGGGACCTATATGATGCCAATGCAACCCCTAGGCCTACTCCAAACAAAGCCTTGATCGCGCCGCTAGTCAGCCTGCCTGCCAGTAGAGCATTGCTGTGCCCCTTAAGGCCTGACTCCTGCCTGGAGCCAAGCAAATCATCAAAAAGCCCCAACAAGCCGAATCCGCAGCCAGCCCCTAAAGCCAAAGGAACGAAGGCAACGGGTTGACCCATGGTTTCCGATTGATGGGCAAGATGCAGCCATGGGAGACTAAGGCAGCTTGTCCACAAGAATACAAAGCCAACACCTAGAGGAATAGCCCTACCTTGGTAGTTTGGGCGCAATGCGCCGCTCTCAATTAGCAATCTGGAGAAAACCGGTACTAACCTATAAGCAACGAGTCCTGCCATGGCGGCAGATAACATTCCGTATAGATACACCGAACCCACCCCTATGCCATCACAAGAGCCAGCGCCAATGCCTAATTACCACCCTAAGTACATGGAGCAGCTGCCTGCCTCGGTGAACAATACCCTGCCAGTCCCTTGAAGTCTGACGGTGCTTCATACTAACCGGCACCTCTACCAAACGGTAACCCAAACGATACACACCCATGGCCATCGCCGTCTCCACGCCAAAACCGCCGCCAAATCCACCTATTTCCCGCCACATGTGGCGCCTAAGAGCCCGTTGACCGGAAAGAGGTTGAGCCAAAGCTGCTCCCCCAGACCGTCGGATAGCCCATCGAGATAGCCCTTGTACCAAACCAAGACCGGCCTTGCCTTCCGATGGCGGAAAGACAGCGACAGCAAGGTCAGCCTCTCCCGCCAAAACGGGGCCTAGTAGGGCTTTGGCTTCCCGGGCCGTCTCTTCTAGGTCAGCGTCCAATAGTAATAGGATCTCACCGCGGGAGGCTGCACAGCCAACCTCCAGAGCGCAACCCTTGCCGACATTCTCAACTAAAGTAAAAGTGATAGCTCCGGCCTTCCTTGCTATATCCGCCGTCCCATCTCGGGAACCATCGTCCACCACTATGATTTCATCAATACCTGCAACCTCCTTCAGAGAGGTAATGGTGGATGCAATGGTTCTTGCTTCATTGAAGGCTGGAATAATGGCAGAAACATACACAGAGGTATCCCTTTCTTTTGCTTTACCCGTATTGCCCCAGAAGAAATCAAGAGGCTCGGCTTCATCTTTGGGGCTGGGGAAGAAGCCCCACTGCTTCTTTGCCTGACCCATAGTACCCGGAGCTGCCCCAAAGCAGGCCTCGGATTAGCCCCACCCTGCCTACGACACTATCTAGGCTATCGATGGCGAGTGCACCAATTGTAGCAAACTCGGTGAGTACTCCTTCCATATCTTGTGTACCCACAACAGCTACCGGCATACCCATCAGCGCGGCTTCTTCGATGAGCTTCTTCTCCCAAGGAGCAGTATGTTCACCACCTGGCCCCACTAAGACCAGCATATCTGCCCTATCCTTTAGGGCCTGCCCAGCTGGCCGCCGGCCTGAAAGTAGTCCACCATCGCCCTTGACTAGAGCTCTTAGCTCAAGGGGGAAATTGTCAATAGATACGGGAGATTCGGAAGCATCATCCAATGCACTCTCCCCACCAGACAAGGAGAGATCTACACTGATTGGCAGAAACTCGGTTAAGAGCTCCTTGCCCACCACCTCTGCTCCAGATTGAAGCAGCAGTTCGTTGATGGCCATCTGATAGTATTCCTGCCACTCGGGACTACCGTAGACTAAAGTTACTGTCTTACCTTCTAAGGCCCCTTCCACCAAAGGAGTCTCTAGAGCTGCCAATAGGCTATTTTGCTCCTCAAGCTCGGTCTTGAGTAGAGCTATCTTGGCCTCCAGCAGATTTCTTTCGCCTTGTAAACTATCAAAGCGTCGCTCTAGCCCCGCAATCAGTTGCTCTTGGCTCTCGATTAATCGTCCTTCATCTAGAATGCTTGCACCGATAAGGATCCCCAGTCCCAAGGCGAGAAAGACAGCTACCAAGGAAGCAATATGATATCTAATATCTAAAATCATGGCATTGTCTCCTCATCTTCTCCAGGCCAATCGTACCTGCAGGAGCACTAGCCGAAGCACTTGTCGAACAGGCGATGACATTAACAGAAGCAAGACCAAGGGTAAAGCCGCTGCTATCATGACCTGCAACAGATAGCGATGATTAGGCCTAGCTTTGTACAACTCACTCACGCCCCGGGCGTCAACCAGTCGGGCTCCTATTTTGAGACGAACCAGGAAGGTACTGGCCATGCCTGGCCGCCCCTTTTCTAAAAAATCTATCATGTTGGAGTGAGTGCCTACTGCTACGATCAAAGAGGCACCGTGCTCGTAGGCCAGAAGAAGAGCTATGTCTTCACTAGTCCCCGGAGCCGCTACTGTCTTGGCTGCCAATCCTAGCTCTATAACCCGCTCCAGTCCCGGAGCTCTACCGTCGGGATAAGCGTGGACCAACAGCTCTGCCCCACTTAAGAGGGCCATATCGGACACACTATCCATATCTCCTACGATTAAGTCTGGCCTGTGGCCGATCTCCAAGAGAGCATCGGCTCCACCGTCTACTCCCACTAACACTGGGTGTACTTCATGAATGTACGAGCGTAGAGTCTGCAGATCCGGTCGATAGTTATGACCCCGAACCACAACAACTACGTGACGACCCTTTAGATCAGCATCCAGGTGAGGAAAGGTGACTTCTCCCAGCACAAAGCCTTTTTCTCGCTGAGCATACTCCAAGGTGTTGTCGATAAACTCAGCCGCCAACGGGATGAGGTTGGCCTGGGCTTTAGCCATTTGATGTGCAATGATGGGTTCGGTCAAGATTGTGCCTTCGGCTACCGGGGCACCGTTCTCATCTTGTACCTGGCTGCCCACTATGCGGATCCGGTCTCCTTCTTTCACACGATCCAGAATGTCTCGCCCTACCTCGTCCAGCAGCAGAATACCATGTTGGATCAAGAGCCTTGGTCCTAGGTTAGGATAGCGACCGGAGCTAAAGGGTTGAGCATTAATCACTGCCTTAATCTTAGCTTCTATTAGGGATTCCGCGGCAACCTCATCCAGATCCAGGTGATCAATGATAGCAATGTCTCCTGGTCGCAATCGCTTAATCAGCTCTTTTGTCCTGCGATCCAGTCGAGCAGTCCCCTGTACCCTCATTGGAAAGGCCAACCTCCCAGTAAACAAAAAAACGGGAGAAAAAAGCTCCTCCCGCTGCCTAGTATGTCAAATTGCATAGCGTCTATACCTAGCTGCTAACCCCTTCTCGTTTAGCTCTCATCTCCAGGCGAATCTCATCAGCAATCTTGGCAATAAAAGACGAGTTAGTAGGTCTTCCCCGATTAGCATCGACAGAATAGCCAAATGCTTTATACAACACATCGATATCCCCCCGGGACCAGGCAGTCTCAATGGCATGGCGCATAGCTCGCTCCACCCTTGCCGGTGAACTATCATGGTTCTCAGCAATGGTTGGATAAAGCACTTTGGTGACTTGTCCGATGAGACTCACATCCTTGATCACCATGGCGATGGCATCCTTAAGATAACGATAACCCTTGTAATGGGCAGGTATACCAATCTCTGTCATGCGTTGGGCGATTAGTCCTTCCATAGCAATAGACTCTGCGTCTTGACCCACATGTCTTCCCGCCCCGCTCAGGTAATCACGGGCTGTCTCCCGCACTCTTTGCATCAACACCGATAAGTCACAAGGTTTGAGTAGAAAGCAGTCCGCCCCCAGTCGGGAAGCAGTATCTACAAAGCTTTCGCTACCGAAAGCCGTCAGGATTACGAACTTGCTGGTCAAACCGGCCGCCTTGGCTCTCTCCAAGACACCCAGTCCATCCAGATGAGGTAGGACAAGATCGAGTATCACGATATCTGGGTTTAGCCTTACTATCTCCACTAAGGCTGAACGCCCATCGTGAACAGCACCCACAAAAAGCAGATCGGCTTCTTCGCCGATGCGCTCTTGCAAAAGAGCAGAGAACCCTCGGTCGCCATCTACAACCAGTACACGAATGGGATTCTCGACCATATTATCACCTCGGGGGATCTGTCTCTGCTCCGTTATTCGCCGAAAGCACTAGTTGGTCCTCCTTCATCGATTTCGCTCACATCAGGCTGCCATGGGTATGTCATCTGTCGCTGTTCCCGCACCTAGCTGCCTAGTGTCCCAAAGGCCAGCTTCTTGCAGCATCCATTCGGCAAAAACACCAAAACCTCTCTCAGGATCATTGACGAATACATGGGTGACTGCTCCTACTAAAGCGCCATTTTGCAGGATCGGACTGCCACTCATCCCTTGGATGATTCCCCCGGTACGATTCAGAAGGCGTTCATCGATTACTCTCAAGACGATTCCCTTATCGTCGGGGCGATTTTGTGGATTTACCTTCATTATTTCCACAGCGAAGGACTCTACCTCCTCCCCATCGAGGACAGTCAAGATCTCTGCAGGTCCAACCCGCACGTCGGTAGCTAGAGCAACCGGTACCTCTTTCTGCCACCGAGAAGATGGCATCCCTCCAGTCAACCGCCCGAAAACACCGAACTTAGTGTTCTTCTCTATGGTACCAATGGCGTCTTTCTCACTCCTGAAGGTACCTTTCTTTTCTCCGGGACTACCCCGATATCCCCGCCTGATCTCACTGATCTGAGCTCTGACGATTCGTCCATCACTGATAGGTGCCGGACTGGTCAATGGTGTCGTGATCAAGTGTCCCAAGGCTCCGTATTTGCCGGAAGACCCGTGCAAGAAGGTCAAAGTACCAACTCCGGCAGTAGGTTCTTCCAGGATCATGCCCAGCATGTAGCGGGGGCCTTCATCTCCCGGCTCCGGAGCAGAGCGCACTAGCACTGCGCGTAAGCGTACGGTAAACCTATTGCCCCCCCGCCTCACAGTAATGGGGATTTCTTTTCCCATCTGAGCCATAGTGTCAATCAGAGCAGCAATGTGCTGGACGCTGCGCACCGGCTGTCCAGCAATCTCTTCGACAATATCTCCTGGTAGGATTCCCCCGTCTCGAGCAGGATAGAACTCCCGTCCTTCAACATCTACTACGGGAACTGTACGGCTCACAATCAATCCCTGGGTACTGAGGAGAATGCCTATGGCTTGCCCTCCGGGCCGCACATACAGCTGTGGCACCACCTCCACAACCATTTGTCGTAGGGTAATTATGTCGAGAAAGCGCAGCTCCAGGTCTACACGGCCCAGAGATTGAGGCCGAACGGTGACTCCAGCATCATTGCGTATCAAGAACCCATCAGTTCCGTTGATGTCTCGTATTGTAAACAGAGGTAATACCTGTAGGAGCTGCTCTTGCCCTGAAAATAAGCGCACATACGCAGGGGTACTAAGCAATGATGTCAAGAGGAACAACCCGGAGGAGATGAGAATAAGCAAAACGAGAGCCCTAAGAATACTTCGATGATTACTGCCGGCCATCGGCTTCACGCTCCTCATAGGGGAGAATTGGGCAATAAAAAAGGGCCTGAGGCAATGCCTGACCCTTATGATTCCCTCGACCTATGAGCGCTATGTTAGGAACTGATCCGCTCGGCAAGCAATTGCCGGGCATGTTGGCGACTAACCTCTGAAGCCCCATCTCCCGCCAGCATCCGAGCCAACTCTCCCACTCTGGCATCTTGCTCCAAAACCTCTACACGTACAGCAGTCGACTGCTCTGTTACATCCTTGGCAATAGCCAAATGGTGATCGGCGGCTCCGGCCACCTGTGCCAAATGGGTTACACATAGAACTTGCCGTTCATTAGCAAGAGCCGCTAGTTTGGCACCTATTGCCCGGGCAGTTTTCCCACCGATTCCCGCGTCAACTTCATCGAAGATCAAAGTGGGCACCCCATCGGTAGCTGCTATGACTGATTTGAGGGCAAGCATCAGGCGACTGGCTTCACCCCCAGAAACCACCCTAGCTAATGGCTTTACCTCTTCACCGGGGTTGGCAGAGAAGTAAAACTCCACATAGTCAACGCCTCTACTATTTACCTGTACCGTACTGGAGCTGCTCCTGTCAGGATAAGGGATCCCACCTTCACTGGCAATCTGCCTAATCCGAATCTCAAAACGAGCATGGGGCAGATTGAGATCCGGGAGTTCCGCCATGAGTTTTCGCTCTAACTCCTTAGCCACCTGTTTGCGCATGTTCGAAAGCTTGCCAGCCAGATCAGCCAATTTGGCTCGGGCCTGTACCAAGTCCTTCTCCATCGCTTCTACCCTGACTTCACTATCTAAAAGCTCTGCTAGCTCCTTCTCTATTTTGGCATGGTAGGCAAGAATTGCCTCGGTGGTCTCTCCATACTTCCTTTCGAGCCGATGGATGAGGCTTAAGCGCTCTTCAACCTGGCCTAGGCGCTCAGGATCCCCGCCCAGTCCTTCAGCATACTGCCTAAGATCCCACATGGCCTCTCCAGCATTGGCATTAGCTGCTTCCAGCATCTGCAGGGAGGTTTCCAACCGCTCATCGTATGTTACCAGGGGCTCCAGTAAGCTAACTACTTCCCCTAGCCTGTCCAATACGCCATGGCCCGGCACGTCTTGACCATACAGAATCTGGTACGCCAAGGTCACAGCTTCCCTGAGTCTCTCGCTATGCCTTAGTATTTCCCGCTCCTGCCTTAGCCCCGTCTCTTCCCCAGGTGTCAAACCGGCTGTAGCTATCTCATCAAATTGAAACTGCAATAGATCAATCTGCCGCAAGCGTTCTTGTTCACTGAGGGTTAAGCGCCCGAGTTCCGCCTCCAAATCCTGCACTTTTGCATAGGCTACTTCTACCTCACGACGGACAGCTGCCACAGAAGGCCCCCCCAGAGCATCTAACATCTCCAGATACCGATGGGGTTCAAACACAGCTTGGTGCTCCGCTTGGCCATGTATCTCCACAAGAAAGGCGCCAATCTCCCTTAAGGCGGCCACCGTTGCAAGGCGCCCGTTTACCCAGCACTTATTGCGACCTGACCGGTGAATCTCGCGGGCGATAGTCAGCTCTTGATTTTCGGCTTCAAAACCCATAGTCGGCAGGAGTCTTAGCAGATCATCAAGGCCGGTAATATCGAATGTAGCGGCAAGCCATGCAGTCTCGGCTCCAGTTCGGATAGCTTCGGTATAAGCACGACTGCCGGTTAACATCGCAATGGCGTCAAGGATAATAGATTTGCCCGCGCCGGTCTCGCCGGTTAGCACCGTTAGCCCTGGCTCGAACTCCAGTTCTAGGCTGGTGATTAGCGCGTAATCCTGGACCTGAAGCTGGCGCAGCAAACCGTATCCCTCCTTTAGATATTCATCCAGCTAGCTGCTCTGTCTCAGTTTCCGAAATTCCTCTAGTATAGTGCGCACTGGTTCGGTGGGAGTCACTTCCTCATCGCCTTTGGTGAGTACCAAGATAGTATCGTCGCCTGCCACGGTAGCCAGGATTTCCTTCCATCGAAGATCGTCAATAGCTGCGGCCACCGCGTTTGCTGTACCCGGCAAAGTCTTCATAATAATTATGTTTTGGGTATAGTTAACATCCATGACATACTCCTGGAAACTGCGGCGGGCCCGCCGAACGGCATCACCGGGAACCGGTTCGTAAGGTACACTGTAGCGATAGTGACCTTCTCCTGTGGGAATTTTGACTAGGCGAAGCTCTTTTACATCCCGGGAGACTGTAGCTTGCGTTACCACGATGCCCTGTTCCCGCAGCAGCTCAGCTAGTTCTTCTTGAGTCTCGATTTCATTGTCCCTTATTAGCTGGAGGATCATTGCCTGCCGTTTTGTTTTCATAGCTAATATCCCCATTCCATTGGCATCTCTGGAAGACACTTGTAACAAGCCATTAGGACTAACTACCCTCGGGCTTGGGGGGATGCAGTACTGGGTAATTCAAGCGGTTGCGCAAGACCTCGTAAAAATTTCGTCCCCCAAGCTTAATAAAGCGGGCACTTATCCCCGCCTTGCGCACGATGACTGACTCAGTGGGCGCCACCTGAATACCGGCCTGTCCATCGGCTGTAAGCAAGACATCGCTTTCTCGATCGGCAATTAGGCGAATCCGAACCTCTTCTTCTGGAAGTGCCAAAATGGAGCGGGTGGCCAAACTATGGGGGCAGATGGGTGTTATGAGAATCGTCTCAAGGCGAGGATGTACGATGGGTCCCCCAGCAGAGAGGGAATACGCGGTTGAGCCTGTGGGTGAAGAAACAATCAGCCCATCGGCAAGAAAATTGCCGACACACACATCATCCACATGGATGGATAGGTGGATCATCCTGGCAAAGGCTGCCCTGGTCACGACCACGTCATTGACGGCTAAGAAACGCTCGTTTCTTCCGCCACCTTCTACACTCGCTTCGAGGAGCATGCGCTCTTCAATCTCAAAGTCTTTGGCCAGCAATTTCCTCAAGGAGGGCTCCAGATCTACCGCTTCAACTTCCGTAAGAAACCCTAAGTATCCCAGATTTACCCCCAGTAGAGGTACACCATAGGAGGCCAAAAAACCGGCAGCATGCAGCAATGTACCATCACCGCCGAGGACCACCGCTGCGTCCAATTCCAAAGGCTCATCGCCGACGTGCAAAGCGGAGTTTGCAGACCAGCCAAGCTTGTGGGCAACTTCAGAAGTTACCCAAACCTCCGCTCCAGATTCGGTCAAGAACGACCTTGTCGTATGGGCCAACTCGATAGCTTGTGCTTTCCCTAGATGGGGCAAAATACCGATCCGCTTCAAAATCATACGCCTCCACCGACAATGGCTTCTCCCTTATCGAGGGAAATTCCTGCCCGATCGACTCGCTAGCTCAGGGTTTGATGTGCCGTCTGTACCACCTCTCGACTCCAGATCGCATAATCTTGCCGTAAGGGTAAACGTCCTTTCTGCCAATGAACCAAGAATTCGTAGTTGCCTTCGGGCCCGGTGATTGGCGAAAAAGTGAGACCCAAGGCACCCAGTTCGATGGCTGCTGCCACGGTCAATACTCTAGTTAGGACTTCCTCATGGACCTCGGGATCCCTGACAACCCCTCTCTTGCCTATCTGCCTACGCTCTGCTTCGAACTGTGGCTTTATGAGTGCAATGATTTCTCCCTGAGGAATAAGCAGATGGGCAACAGTCTTCAGGATCTTCGTCAAGGAAATAAAGGCAACATCAATAGTAGCTAGATCCGCAAGCCATGGCAACTGATCGGGGGTAACATGTCTAATGTTTGTCCTTTCCATCACCACAACTCTAGGATCTTGCCTGAGTGACCAATCCAGTTGACCGTAGCCAACGTCGATAGCTATAACCTGGGCTACCCCGTTTTGGAGCAGACAATCGGTAAAACCACCGGTTGACGCGCCAATGTCTATGGCCCTCTTCTTAACAACATCGAGGGAAAACACTTCCAAAGCTCGGGCCAGCTTCAAGCCTCCTCGACTAACAAAAGGAATGGGATTACCCCTAACTTCCAGCGTAGCCTCGCCATGCACTGCCGTACCAGGCTTGTCTACCATCCGCCCGTCTACATAGACTATACCTGCCATAATGGCACCTTTGGCCTTTTCCCTACTCTCCGCCAAACCCTTTTTTACCAGTAATACATCGAGGCGTTCTTTCATACTACGGCCCCTTTACCTGCGTAGACAAAAGCTCCTATGCTGTCCACCAGCTGCTTCACATCAAGCCCCAGCTGGTGAATGAGTGACTTGGTGTCTCCATGTTCGACAAAGACATCTGGGATACCGAACCGTTTGATTCTCACCTTGTCCAACATATCTCTAGACTCCAAGACCTCAAGAACAGCTGCACCGAACCCCCCAGCCAAAACGTTTTCTTCCAAAGTGATTAGGCAGTCACTGACCTGGGCCGCCTCCATTATGGCTTCTTCATCGATGGGCTTGATCCATCTGGCATTGACGACGCCCACATCCAGACCCTGGGCTCCTAAGGCCAAACCTGTTTCCACGGCAGTTGCCACCATGCTACCCACGGCAAATATCGTAATATCGGAACCTAAAGATAGGATCTCTGCCTTCCCATATTCCACAGGCTGCTTGTCTATTACTCCCATTTCCTCTAGTATCTCATCATGAATATCACCACGGGGATAGCGGATAGCGCAGCAGCCATCCAGCTGCAAGGCGAACTCCAACATTTCAGTTAGCTCCCGTCCGTCTTTGGGGGCCATAATCGGAAGATTGGGGATCATGCGCAAGTAGCTAAGATCAAACGCTCCGTGGTGGGTGGGGCCATCCTCGCCTACTAAGCCGGCGCGATCAACTGCCAGTACCACTGGTAGTTTAGGTAAACATACATCGTGGATAATCTGATCGAAAGCACGCTGGAGAAAGGTTGAGTAAATGGCTACCACCGGCTTTAATCCACCGGCTGCCAACCCCCCTGCCAATGTCACAGCATGCTGCTCGGCAATTCCTACATCGAAAAACCGCTGCGGCCAGCGGTCCCCAAACTCACCAAGGCCGGTGCCATCAGGCATAGCCGCTGTAATGGCAACAATGCTATCATCCTCTGCAGCCAAGGAAACCAGTTTAGACCCAAACACCTCGCTATAGGAGGGAGTATGCTTCAAGGAGATCCCATCATCTCGGTTGGGGGCGGTCCCGTGGTAGAACACCGGATTGCGTTCTGAAGGCCCGTGTCCTTTTCCTTTCTGAGTAATGACGTGGACCAGTACGGGGCCTCGCCTGCGAAGAGCCTCCCGAAACACTCTCTGCAACAGGCCCACATCATGACCGTCAACGGGCCCAATATAAGTAAATCCTAGCTCTTCAAAGAGCATCCCGGGCACTACCAGCTGCTTGACTAGCTTTTTCGCTCGGTCGGTGGCCCTGAGCATGGAGTCACCGATAGCCGGTATGCGCCCCAGAATCTGCTCAATCTCTTCCCGGGTACGACTCAAAGTGGGGTCCATTCGAATTCTAGTCAAGTACTGGGACAGTGCACCAACATTCGGAGCAATAGACATCTCATTATCATTAAGTACTACAGTCAAGCGCGTACCCATATGGCCGGCATGGTTTAGGGCCTCAAAGGCCATCCCAGCCGTCAACGCCCCGTCGCCGACCACCGCTACAATATCATGATCCTCCTGCTTTTGATCACGAGCCAAAGCGTAACCTAGAGCAGCAGATATGGCAGTACTACTGTGCCCGACGGTAAAAGGATCGTATATGCTCTCATGGCGAGCAGGAAAGCCGCTAATCCCCTTGTATTGCCGCAATGTATCAAAGCGATTCCGCCTGCCGGTGAGGAGTTTGTGGGCGTAGGCTTGATGACCCACATCCCAAATCAGCTTATCCGTAGGGGTATCTAGCACAGAATGTAGGGCCACCGTCAGCTCAACAACGCCTAGATTCGATGCCAAATGTCCCCCGGTCTTCTTCACCGTATCTATGATACACTGGCGCAACTCTCCACAAAGCTCTATCAGTTGGGGCCGAGTCAGCCCGTGCAACTGTGTTGGCTCGTATATGTTCTCGAGTAATGTCACCGTCGTTAGTCTCCTTGTCCTGCTTTCTTCCAACGGTTCTGTCGTTGGTTGGAGTCCCGCTTCCTATTTGCACCCACCACATGTCCCAGATTCGTTATCTTCATACCGGTTAAAGACTCCCAACCGGATAATAATCTACCCACCAAGTGGACAATATCGTTGGCTCGCCGAATGGCCAGATCCTTTGCATATGCCTTACCTCCCACAGTGACCGCGGCAACGGCAGAGACCAACAGGGTTACCCACAACGTCTGGTTAAACAGATTCGTCTCCCGAAAGACTGCAAAGGCGATGCTTGTTCCCACAGCACCACTTAGGGTGCCGGCAATATCACCGATCATATCGTTGCATAAAGTAGCCACTGAAGCTGCATTCCGCACTACCCAAATCGAGTGCCTAGCCCCAGTAACTTTATCAGCGGCCATAGCATGGAATGGTACTTCGGAGGCCGCGGTCGCCGCAACACCGATGATATCAAATAAGATGCCTGCCAGAACAATGGCTACTAGAAGGCCAAAGGCGGGTAGGAAAGCCAGCCATCCCAAAAGGCTGTTACTCCCGTAGTTAGAAACAAGGGAAATTAAAAACGTTCCTAAGGCAACTGCCAGAAAACGTTTCACTTCAGGATGCAATAACAACCACCTCATGAAGGGTGAAAAGGCTTGGAGTATCCAAGCCCAGTGCCATACCGATATTCACAGTAGGTGGCCACGGATTGAGTAAAGATTGTGGCTTTAGGTCCAGCAGGTTTTCCCAACGGTCTTCCAGACCGTCGCCGGTCTGGCGATTTCTCCTTTATAACCGCTTCACCTTGTCGCCAAAGATGAGGCTGGATTACCACTTAGTCCACACTGCAATCCCCAATCCGCTTCCCAAAGGAACAGCCTAGGAGTTTTCCTCGGCGATCGACCCCATTTTCTAGCCTCTTTAGCAGGGTGATTTTCAAGTAACATCGGGTCCTCTCTCTTGGCCTTCGAGTCCAGGACTTGAACCTACCATCCCATGCACCCCACGCAAGGCAGGCTACTCTGCACCCAACGCAATCAGACACAAATGCATCACGTGCAGGTTCACCCCAAGCCGTAGTTGTTCCTAAGTAGGTATTCTCCACGAGCTTGGGTCTCCACGACTGCGGGGTCAACGCCTACATGCCTTTGCAGATCGCCCCACAATCTTAACCCCCAGCAACAACCCCCAACTGGGCGTCAGCGGCCACCACCAGGGACTTCATCGATGTGCCATTGACGGATTTTTAGGCCCGTCTTGGAAAATGGGTGTATCGACTAGGATACTGCGCCACCCACTGTAAGTGCAATAATTATACCATAGCCTCAGAAATGTCTCAAGATCATGTCAAACATTGCTCTGTCAGCTGAGCAGCTCTTGATCTGAGCTCATCTTCTGTAAGATGGACTCGGGCTACCCCTGTCTTAATGGCAGCTAACCCAACAGCTGTAGCCACCTCCGGCACCACACGCTTATCAAAGGGTTTAGGTATCACATAATCAGGCCGTAGCTCATCTTCATCAATAAGATTGGCGATGGCTTCGGCGGCGGCAATTTTCATAGAGTCATTGATACTCCGTGCACGTACATCTAGTGCACCCCGGAATATGCCAGGAAAACCCAAGACATTATTCACTTGATTGGGATAATCAGATCTACCCGATGCAACAACCTTGGCTCCAGCGGATTTGGCCCTATCTACAGGAATCTCCGGTTCCGGGTTGGCCAAGGCAAAAACAATAGGATCTGGGCCCATGGAGCGGACCATGGCCTCAGTCATCACATTAGCTACCGATACACCGATAAACACGTCCTGATCAACAATGAGCTTGGCCAAATCACCCCGTCTGCCTTGGGGGTTTGTCATTTCGGCGATCCCCTGTTGGACTTTGTTCATGCCTTCCTTGCCTGGATATAAGGCTCCATCCCGACCGCAGGCAGTGATCTGGCGCACTCCATAAAGATGAAGCAGCCGAATGATGCTTGAGCCTGCAGCACCCACTCCGTTAACCAAGATCCGCATGTTTCCGAGATCTCTACCTACAACTCGACTGGCATTGATTAATCCCGCGAGAGTGACAACTGCAGTGCCGTGCTGATCATCATGGAAAATCAGCATGTCAGTCTCCTGTTGCAGTCTCTCCTCGATCTCAAAGCATCGGGGTGCACTAATGTCTTCCAGGTTGATGCCGGCAAAGCTAGGGCCTAGGTGCTTTACTACCTCCACAATGACATCAGTATCCTGGGAGCTTAGGCAAATGGGCACCGCATTCACACCGGCAAAGTCTTTGAACAAAACTGCCTTGCCCTCCATAACGGGCAGTGCGGCATGGGGCCCAATATTGCCAAGACCCAAGACAGCAGATCCATCGGAGACAACAGCGATCATATTGCCTTTGCCAGTATATTCATAGACCAGTTCGTCATTTACTGCAATATGCCGGCAAGGCTCCGCCACCCCGGGAGAATATGCAAGGCTTAGCTCAACCTCGTTGTTGACTTTTGCTCGACTGGTGACCTCAATCTTCCCGTGAAGCTGCTTATGGAATTCCAACGACTTCTTGTAGACATCCACGTAACAGTACCCCCACTTCCCCACAGTCTTCTCTTGCCGTATGTTAGTATATGGTTGCGACATGTAATACAGTCTGGTGCCGTTGCTCACCTCTTAGTGATCACGGTGGACAACATATTCTGCCAGGCTGCACAGGATATCACTGGCCGGTGCAAATGCTGCTACCGCTGCCTTAGCCTGTTCCATGGCCCGATGGGCTAAGTCCTTGGCCTGTTCCAGCCCATATAACGAAACATAAGTAGCTTTCTGGAGCTCGGAGTCACTGCCAACTCGCTTTCCCAGCTTAGCCTCATCCCCCACAACATCGAGAATATCATCGGTAATCTGAAAACAAAGGCCAAAGTTCTCGGCGTAACTGGTTACAGCCTCTAGTTGCCCAGCATCAGCATCCGCAATAAGCGCTCCACACCTGAGCACAGCCCGGAACAAGGCACCAGTCTTGTGGGTGTGGATGTAATTTAGAGTATCGGCAGATATGCTCTTTCCCTCTGATTCCAGATCAACAACTTGTCCACCGATGAGGCCTCGACTACCAGCGGCCCCTGCCATTTCCCTGATAACCTGGGTGACCGTGGTAGCGGGTACCCCCAGCTCTTCCAGTTGACCTAATAAGGCAAAGGCCTCGGTAAGCAGTCCATCACCGGCCAGAACCGCCAATCCCTCGCCGAAGACCTTGTGGTTAGAAGGCTTGCCCCGCCGAAAATCATCATCATCCATGCAGGGCAAGTCGTCGTGTACCAAAGAGTAAGCATGAAGCATCTCGATGGCTGCTCCAAGCCGGTATGCAGCCTGCTGTATCTCCGTGAATCTAGATCCCGCCACCATCTCTGAAGCCGCCAGTGCCAGTAGGGCCCGAAGACGCTTGCCCCCACC